>JAQBXL010000185.1 GCA_027624135.1 Chloroflexota bacterium | reverse complement strand
CCGACTCTCTCAAGACGTTGATGGCTATGCCGCTCGAACGACGGTCTTTCGGATCGGATGAGGCTGTGGGCTGGGCGGAGAGCAAGGTTGGTGTGGCCCTCACCGAACAGCAGAAACGGGCCATCCGCCAGGCGGTGGAGAGCAAGGTTTCGGTGATCACCGGCGGGCCGGGCACGGGCAAGACCACTATCCTCAAAGGGGTGCTATCAATCCTCGAGGCGCTGAAGGCGAGGGTGGTCCTGGCGGCGCCCACTGGCAGAGCCGCCAAGCGCCTTTCCGAAACCACGGGACATCCGGCCCAGACCCTCCACCGGCTGTTGGACTTCAAGCCTGGCGTGGGACGCTTCTCTCGCGACCAGGACAGACCATTGGAGGCCGACGCCGTGATCGTGGACGAGGTTTCCATGGTCGACGTGAGCCTCATGTACCACCTGTTGAAGGCCATCCCCCGGAAGGCATCCCTGCTCCTGGTGGGCGATGCGGACCAGCTTCCCTCGGTGGGGCCGGGCAGCGTGCTGAGGGACATCCTGGACTCCGGGGTGGTTCCGGCGGCGTTTCTCTCCGACATCTTCCGGCAGGGCGAGCGGAGCCAGATAGTCGAGCAGGCCCACCGCATCAACCAGGGCCTGATGCCCCGGTCGAAGAACAAGGAGAAGCGGTCGGACTTCTACGTGGTCACCGCTGATGACCCGGACCGGGCGGCGGACTTGATCGTCCGGCTGTGCGCCGAACGGATACCCCGGAGCTTTGGGCTGGACCCCATGCGGGACGTCCAAGTGCTCTGCCCCATGAACCGGGGGAGCGTCGGGGCAAACGCTCTAAACGCCCGGCTCCAGGAGCGCCTGAACCCCACTGGAGAAGCGGTGACCAGGTTTGGCCGCACCTTCCGGGGAGGTGACCGGGTGCTCCAAACGGTGAACAACTACGACAAAGGAGTGTTTAACGGCGACCTGGGATGGGTTACGGGCATCTCCATGGACCAGGGCGCCATGAGCGTAACCTACGACGACCAGGGGGTCGAATACGATTTCAGCGAACTGGACGAACTGCTCCCCGCCTACGCCATATCGGTCCACCGCTCCCAGGGTAGCGAGTTTCCGGCGGTGGTCATCCCGGTGGTGACCCAACACTACCCCCTGCTACAACGGAACCTGCTGTACACGGCGGTGACCAGGGCGCGGAAGCTGGCGGTGATAGTGGGGAGCCAAAAGGCCGTGGCCATAGCGGTTAAGAGCCAAGATGCCGGGGAGAGGCACACGGCCCTGGCCAGACGGCTGAAACCCCGGTAGGTGAGGATCAAGGGCTAGGTCGGGCGAAGCAGGGGTCACGGCCTTGAACTTCATCTTCGATCGCCTGGGTGGGGAAGTCTCGGTATCCGGTGATGGCAGGGCCGATGGCGTTCTGCAAGGGCTCCAGGGGGTGATTACGGTCACGCTGTCGTCGGGGTGATTCAAGCTACCCAAGCAAAACGGGGAATAATTTAGCTAATGCTGGCGTGCTTCCTTGGTCTATGGTTAGCCGACTTGGACCACGATTATTCTCACCGTGAGGGATTCATTGCAATCACCGGTAACCCGACACTGCCCGGCACATCTTATCGGCTGTCAAGCTCGACGTTTTGTCTACTTCTGACAGAGCCTTGCCGGTGGAAATATGGTCGCTGTGTAGGGGTGTCTAAACGCTGCAAATGACAGTTTTGACAGTTTCCCGGAGCACCGGTCCAATTACGTGCAACTTGGCCATCCCTTATCCGTAAACTGTCATCCGTAAACTGTCAAAGGTACTTGGAAATGGGTGAAACGCTCCTGCACACCGCGGAACGGACGTTGGACCGAATTCTGGACCCAGCCGGGGGCTGTTCTGCTTTTGCGGGACAGCATGGCCTTAGACATCCGGGAGTATTGAGTACCGAACAGCGGCCCCTTCGCTGCCGCTGCCCAATTCGCATAAACCTGTCCTTCGGTCTTCGAGGTTCGCACCAGTATGCAACCGGCGACGGCCACCTCCTGTACAGCCCCGACATTGAGCTTTTGTAAAAGCGTCGCCAGGGTGGTGGGGACCCGCTGCGGCATCCCACGCACATAGCCCTCGACGTAATTGAAATGCCCGTGAAGTAGCGTGCTAAGTAACGCTGGTCCCGGGTCCTTCGCTTCCTCTTGACGACGAACATTCAGGATTCGTGACGCTAGCAAATCGGCGATCCAAGGCCCGTCTTCACCGAATACCTCACCCACGGCTGCGAGTTGAATGACACTACTCTGGAGGGCTCTAGGCAACTGACGTACTCTTCCGGGCGGGTCCGTCAGCATCCCTTCAGCGGCCCGCTTAGCTCCAGGCAGACCTGACAGGCTACCAATCAGAATCGCCCGCCTCAACTCTCGGAGGTCCACATCAGCCTCTTTCAAATACCTAAAGATGTGGTTCCTTGGGAGGAGCCGTTTGGGGTTGTTGCCAATCTGGCTTGGTAGCCACCTCCCAGGGTCGTAGTCTTGGTCGGTTGCCGAAAATATCGGCACTTTTGGATGGTTCCGCTCCTTGGCTGAGCGGGAGCTAGAGGAATAGATCGACGGCACCAGGAAATCGTCCCCGTCAGGCATTACCAGGATTGGCAGTGTTCCAGAATCAGGTAGTTGAGCCCGAACCGTAGTCACAGCTGCGGGCTCAACCACCACTGTGGGCACTACCGGAGCATCGGCCTCGGTTACATTTATGTATAGGGCTTCCAAGAAGCCCATGGTTTGGCTCTCGGGACCGGACATGCTGACCAGAATCTTGGTCGGCCAAAGGGTATGGATATAGGAATAGAACGGGAGCAGAGCGTGCAGATAGACATCAGCCAGATCAGTCCAGTCGAAGCAAGAAACGATGTTGAAGATGTGCTCAAACGTCTCCCTGAGGCTATAGAGGGACGGCTTGTTCAACCCGTCGGCGGTGAACCCGAGCCAGTCTTGGCGGTGGGGATCGGCGAGGTAGTGATCGTCTACAATCGGCAAAAGCTCGTCATGGAATATTGGCTGGCTTCGCGCAACTTGGACCGAGATGGTTGCGGTTTCCGATACGATCAAAGCACGGTCGTCACCAGTTACAGTGATGCCATCCTTGATTCTCTGGATGTCTCGGAGGTCACGGGCTCCACGGGCTAGCTTCATTGCGTGGTCGTGAACGAATGCTGCGGGAAATATGTTTCCGAAGTATCGCGCAAGCTGGGCGGACGACTTTCGAGGCGACGCCAGGTCCAGTTCCACTAACCTCCTGGCTTTGGAGTCCCAGAGAACCAAATAAGTGGATTTCTTGTCGGTCCGAACTCCTATCCGTGCGAGATCAGGTAATTCCGCCCTCGGCGGTTCAAAGCGTAGCAGACGAACCTTTTCGTCCAGTTCGATGGCCGAAATCGTATCCGGTTTGTTGGGGATAATGTTCCCGTCTTGGTGAGTAGTTTCTTCATCCTCGGGATTGAGACCATCTTCCGAGAAATCATCAGGGTGAGCGGACATGGACCAGCCACTGGTGCCGTTCCGCTTCCCGTTTTTGACCTGAATTCCAATCGATTTATTAGGACTTGTAGTGCATTTTGCCGGTGGATTATAATCGCCCATAGAGTTGCTTCTCCTCAGTAGCTTCTTCGATGTTCCGAGTTGGGCCGGGTTGCCGCCCGGCCTCACTCAATGTCCCTCTCCAGATTAACCACTTGGGCTATCTTCCGACCCCGATCCTCCGCGCTCCAGAAACTCTTCGATGGCTTTCCTGCTGACCACCAACCGTCGTCCCAGTCGAAGAACCCCCGGCAACCTCCCGTCGTTTGCGATCTGATAGGCCGAGGCCCGGCAAATCCCCAGCAGTTCCGCGACTTCCGGGATCGTGAGGGTCGCCCGTTTTTGCTCCACAGCACACCTCCAT
>JAQBXL010000184.1 GCA_027624135.1 Chloroflexota bacterium | reverse complement strand
TAGCCCAAACACTAACGGGGCCAGGAACAGGGACCAGACGGCGCATATGAGGCTGGCGCGTGCCCACATGCGGCCTGGCGTAGATGTCGATGATTTTTGACGCACCTTCTCTAGGTGGTACTGGTAATCATCTGGCAGCATCGGAGGTCGCATCAGCCAAGTATAACGGCAACTTGATTCCAGTTGGCCTGCGGCTACCCCCTAGTGAAGTAGTGTGGGGTCGGAGGCGAGATTAGTTGACTAAAACCGTCCGAAAAACCGGAGCTAGTTGCTCAGCCAAGTTAATCATCTTGTTCGCCAGGGAGAACCCCGCTGTGCCCAGACGCATACGGGACGGTTGGAGTTCACGGCAGCTACAAAATCACCGGCCTGGTTACCGCCCCCTGGCAGTCCTATCTTCTCACCTGACACCTAGTGCTTCCTGTGCCGTATGGCCCTGATCTACGTTTGGTCTATGCGATGGATGAGAAAACGAGGTGACCGCGTGACGATCACCACCGGCAAGTACGCCGGCCGGACCGGGACGGTGGAGAGCAACGTGTATCAGAAGACCGCAGACTTCCCGGACGAATGGGCCAACGGGCACCACGTCATGCTGGACACGGAGGAGCTTGTCACTGTCAGGTGGGACCAGGCGGAGCCTTGATGGCAACAACCGGGCCTGGAACGTCTAACCGTAGTAGAATATGCCCATGGCGGACTTAAAGACCTGGCTGCATGGACAAAAGCTCACAATTCGAGAGTTCGCCTTGGATTTAGACGTGCCGCTGAAGACGGTCCAAGATTGGGTATATCGAGGCGTGGAGCCGTCTGCGGAGAACCAAGACAGGATCGCCAAGTACATCACCTCACATTGTGCCCACTATTGGGTGATCGCGGTCCCGAACGGCCCCATCAGCGAAGGTGTGTGTCAGCGTTGCGGGAACCTTGGGGAGTTTCAGAATTCCGCGCCCGACATCCGCTGGCCTGCCAGTACGCCACCAGGTAACAGCACAGCGAGTGCATCTCCTCCCCGCAAATAGCAAAGCTCACGGCTCCTTATCTTGCCCCGACCCGAATCACCGAACATGTTTGGAAAATGGTGTTGATATGAAGATTAGTATCCCTGGCCTCGGAGGACGCCTCCAACGTGCCCGAAAAAGCACCGGACTGAGCCAAGAGGCAGTAGCAGATCGGATCGGTGTTTCTTGGATGACGGTCCACCGTTGGGAACGGTCCCAGCGCGGCGTATCAGACACCCATCTAGACCTGCTTTGTGACCTCTACAACAAGCCCCTTCGCTGGTTTCTGACGCTTGAAGAAGGTGATTTGGGAGAGGAGAGCGGATCGTCAGGCAAGGAACCTTCTACCGATGCAAACAAGTTATCCCGCAAGATTGCCGATGCTCCTGCCGACCAACGACCGATGATTGAGAAGGTGGTGGAAGACATGCTGGATGGGCTTATGCGAACGCGCTGATGGTATTCAGGTGACCGGAGCCGGTTGAAGAGCCGGATAGCGAGTGCATAGAGTGCAGCTGGAGGGACGACCCTCGCTGAGCCGCTGGCGGATTGACGAACAGGTCTGCTGGCGGCTTTTGCTTCCTTGGTAAAATGTCAAAATCCTGGAAGCTTCTAGAACGTGATGGCGGGGAGATAACTATGGCCGATATGGGCGATGGTTACGGAAGCGAGTGTCACCTCTTGCGTTGGATGGGAAGGCACCGGAATCTGCTCGACGAACGGGTGTCCGTCGCAGTGGGAAGACCTGGTGATCCCATCAACTGGTTGGACTTCAATTTTGCCCCGAATAAGAAGTGGCCGGACGCAGAGCTGAAGGGACTTGAGTTCCTCTATGACAGGCCGGGTCTGAAAGAAGCCTGGGAGAAGTTCTGGCCTACCGGCGGCGGTGTTCAAAACTGGTGTCAACACCGCTCGGTTATTGAGCCACTCCACCGTTCAGAAACTGAGCCACCTTACCGGTCGTTTCACTTTATGAGATGGCCTCATTCCAGACTGGAAGTACCGGCCCTGCCTGCACTCAGGAGTTGTTACGTGGACTCCGGAGCCCGCTTTCATTCCCGTCCACCGGGTTCCCTTCGGCCCTCAGTCCTCCGGCGCATATGGAGGCTTCGGTAGGACTCACCCCGGGTGGTGAGGATGTGGGCATGATGAGTGAGCCGGTCCAGCAGGGCGGTGGTCAGCTTCTCGTCGCCGAAGACCTGGACCCACTCTCCGAAACTCAGGTTGGTGGTCACCAGGGTGGAGCGTCTTTCGTAGCGGTCCGAAAGCAGGTTGAACAGAAGCTCCCCTCCGGTGCGGTCGAAGGGCACGAACCCCATCTCGTCGATGATGAGCAGCGCCACCTTTTGGCAGCGCTGGTGCAAACGGGAGAGGGTCCGCTCGTCCCTGGCCTCAACCAACTCCCGCACCAGGTCCGCCGCCCTGAAGAAGGCCACCTTGTGCCGCCGCCTGGCTGCCTCCACGCCCAGGGCGATGGCCAGATGACTCTTGCCGGTGCCGATGGGACCGGCGATGACCACGTCCTCTCCCCGGTCCAAGTAGCCGCAACTGGCCAACTCGGCCACCTGCTTACGATCGACGCCGCGGAGGTCATCCCACTGGATCTGGTCCAGGGTCTTCACGTCGGGGAAGCGGGCCTCCCGCACCAATCTGGCCACCGTACCCTGGCAGCGGGCCGAGATCTCCGCTTCCAAAAGGTGGCAGAGGAACTCCTCGTAGCGCCACCCTCCTTCAGTCCCCTGGCGCACCAGGGCGGGGCATTCCCGCAGTACGACCCAATCACGTCCCCGCGCCTGCACTAACGAACCCGGTGGGTATTGCCGAGTGCCGGTGGCCATAGAACGCCCCCGTAGGTGTAAGGCTTTAGACTTTGATCTTCATCAAGCCGAAGAGTTGCGCAATTATACGTCCTTCTCGGTTAGGCTGCACAGCTAGCTTGCAAGGTATTACCACTCGACTGGTATCGCCAATCGGTTTTTATGAGGTAATCTACAGAGCCATCCGTCTACACTTTCCATGCCAATACTGGCCAAGAGGTTGAATCATGACTGTTTTGTTTTGCAGGATCGGGATGATGAAGCGATATCAGGGAAGAACCGTAGATGATCAAATCACGGGCGGCGGTGCGTACATCGATATCAACAAAACCGGACATGAGATTTGCAACTTCCTCGAACACGAAGGGACATTATTCGGATACGTCGAACCGCCGGGCCCGTCAACGGCTTCTGGCAAACGGATCAATATCGATAACCTGGGAGCATCCCGGAACGATCCAGCGGTGTCAGGAGTCACAGTGGTCTGGACAACCCTTCGGCCCCCGTTCGGCAACGTAATTGTTGGGTGGTATCGTGACGCCACAGTTTATAGGGACTTCCAGGAATTTTCCGTATCTCCACCAGGTCATCAGCGGAATAACATCCCGGGATATCGGATTTCTGCTTTAGCGAGTCAGGGCCGCCTTCTACTTCCTGAGGAAAGAACATTCGTAGTCAAAGGCATGGGCCAAGCCAACTTGTGGTATGCCAGATCGCCTAAAGACGCGGCCCTAGTTCAGAGGGTGGGCGCCTACATTGACGAGCATAATTAACAACGAGATAAACCGGTGTAAGCTGCAAGGCACCAAATGAACGAGCATTCATGAGCCAAATATTGGGAGCCGTTGAATGACAAACGAACCTCGATTGTTTCCTGGAAGCCGTCTAAGTGGCGAGGGTGATTTGATGTATGGGGCCTTGCACCCTTTCCCACTACCTGGATGGGGATCGCCCGAAGTAATTCGCGCGGGAGGCGAGAACTGGCAGGTGATCTTTAATTTGGATAAAGCCGGCTAATTCTACATCACGCAATCGCCGCCCTACCATGAAATCCGGACGCAAACAACTGACAAAGTCGACCG
>JAQBXL010000028.1 GCA_027624135.1 Chloroflexota bacterium | reverse complement strand
GCACGCTCGATTGATGCAAGCCAGCGCAGGATGTCGATGTCTGAGTTGTCGTCGTGGGCCGCGGCAGTGGTCCCGTTCAAGGCCCGGCTCACTGTGAGGTTGTTTCCTGAGACGGCAGTGACCAGCATCTGTTCCGAGCCGATCAAGATTGTTTGGCCGATCTGAAACTGAGTTCCATCATCCACCGCTACGGTGGTTTTGCTGGTGTCCATTGACGCATCATTAAGGTCGGTGCCGCTGTCTTCGGAAAATTGGCGGTATCCCCAGATGCCGGCTAGCTGGATATTCTGCTCACCCGCCGAGAAGCCGCCGGACTTATTCCCTTCTGACCGGGGCTTTATAGAGGTATAGGGGACGCCCCAATGCTGAGTGGGTGAGGCGTTGTACGGCTGAAGCCAATAATCACTGGTTGCCCAGGTCTCGTTGAATGTCAGGTCGCCGTTGGTGTCTTCTTTCAACGAGGTGATCGAGATCAGATCTGGCAATAGCAGCTGGGCTGTTTCCTTGCCGTCGAATACCAGCGTCTGTGTGCGGGGGTAGAAATGCCGGTTGCAATAGTGGTCTACCCAATCCGACACGGCCAACAACAGTTGAAACAGCTCATCGTCGTCTCCAGTGCCGCTGGCCGGATTCTTGAGCAGGCTGTCGTCTTTGAGCTTGGCGAGATCGCCGTAGAGTGACCGAAATGCTTCTCTGGCCATAGATCAGGGCTCCTCGGTGTAGTCGATAAAGATTCGTAGGGACGTGGTGGGGGCAACCCCGCGATGTCTTACGCTGACGGGCTCGTCCCTTCGTCCGAAGGGACCTTCACGCCTGGCGAAAGTCCTGGTGCTGTCGCTGCCGATGTTGGGAACAGCGAGGATATCGATCCCTTGAGATGGGTCGGCGATCAGGTTGGGGGCGGTCCCGAAGTAAGTCTCGACGAGGAATCGCCCTTCTCCGGCAGTCTGCAGTATCCGCAGGCGCACCAGGCGGACCCTGTAGCCGGATCTTGGCGTCAGTACGGTTGCCCGGTCGGTGTCCGTTGGGCCGGCGGCCTCTGTGACCAGCAGTTTGTAGGGCCGCTGGCGCACGGTCACGTTGCGGTTACCGGTTCGAGCAGTGGTCAAGATTCCTCGTCGTATTCGATCATGATTTTGTGGACCGTGGTGGTGGCGGTCTTCCAACGGCCACTGAGCACTTCATTTCTAAGACCCCGTGGTCCCTCGCCCCGTTCGTGGGTGCGGGTCTCGTCGTCGTCCAGGTCGAGGATGTCCAGGGTATCGACGGCCTTCCCTGGGTCGGTAGTGATGTCCGTTCCGGTCCCGAAGTAAAGCTCGTAGAGGTGGCGTCCGTCGGCTGATTCCTGGATGCCTCGAACGCGGATGATCCTGATGCGTTTCCCGTTGGTGGGTGTCAGGATCGTGTTCCTGACGGTGCTGGTATTGGAGTCGTGGGCGCGGAGTTTGGGCGCGAACCTACGGGGCCGGGGGCGGATGGGGCTCTTGGTCCTCACTTGAGTACCCTTCCAACCCCCGCTCCGCCCAAGACGCCGATGGACACCAGCGCTGCTCTGAGAGCGTCGCCGTCGATGCCCCGGCTGAGTGCATAACCTTCCAATCCAGCGATGGCGAGGATGCCGAACAAGGCGACCAACGCCCAGTTTCTGGCGGACCAGTTCTTGGGCAAGCCTTTTTTCGCGTCAGCCGAGTCCGGGGCCTTCAAGTCCGGAGTGCGGAAGATTAGGCTGCGTAGCCTGAGAATGGTCAATGTTTCTACTCCTATAGTGCTGCGCTTGGCTGCGCTTATATGAATGGGGCGGGAAATAGGGCGGGAATTGGCGCGGGAACCGCCTACGACAGGGGCACGTACTCGATGATTACGGTGCCCACCAGGCTGGCAGAATTCTGGACGAGGATCTTGCCAGTTACGTAGTCGTTCGTTCCCCCGTTCTGCCCCATTTGACCGGAGCGCCACCGTTGGTCCCGGAGTCTTTGTGGCGGTCGAAGGCGCCGGTCTGGTTGAGATTCAGCCCGTCGATGATGTCGTCGCCGGTGCTGGTGGCGTTGGCGGCCACGTCCACGTCCAATACCGAGCTGGCCGTGCCGCCCGCAGTGGTGATGTCCACCACTACGTTGGTCACCACGCAATCGACCCCTTCCGGGTTCTGTACTGCAAAGGCAAATGCGTTGGCGCTTCCGGCGGTCAAGGCTGCCACGATGTAGCGTTTAGCGACGTATGAGATGCCGCTCTGATCGGGGGGGACCATATTCTTGACGGCTTCGGCTACCGGGTCCTTCTGGCTGATGGTTGTCATTATTCCTCCATAGTTGTTTTGGACTGAGAGTGTCCGAACTGGACTAGATATCTGGTCGTTTCGGTCCCGGCGGCCATGACTTGATTTAGTCATGGCCGTATGAAAACGCGGCTGCGCCGCCGCCGCTAGACGCCGGTTATGTTGTAGTGGAGAGCCGTGTGGGTTGCGGTCGACCGGGTGCCGGTTCGTTCCTGCAGACCGATCCTGAAGCTGACCACCATGATGTTCTGCCGTTTTTGGGCGTCCCTAACCGTCTCTACGGTCAATTCGCGCTTGAACCCAACCAGCCACTGCGAGCGGTTTACGATGAGCAACCGCCCGGTGTTGGTTCCGTTGCCGGCGTCGGTCACCTTGCCATCGGTGTCGGCCAGAGCCATCTGTTCCGAGACAATGACCGGGATGCCTTCCACCGCCCCCAATTGGCCGGTCAGCAAGGTCGCTTGAGGACCGAACTTGTCCAGAGTGCGGAAGTTGGAGATGCTTAGCGACCGTATGAAGGTGTTGACGTCGGTGATGTAAACAGTCTCCGACGGCCGAACGCCGTATCTCCCAAGCTTGGTGCGGACCTCGTTGAACATGTCGTTGGAGACCGCAGCGTTGTGGTCGACGCTTTGACCGGTGTTGTCCACCGGCGGCAGGTGCAGCAGGCCGTCGAACCCCAGAAGCCACTGGCCTTTGCCGGCGTCCGTGCTGGCAATCGTCGCGCCGTCGGCGTTGATGTTATTGGTGGTCGTAGTGTCGCCATTCAGTATCACGTCGTCGATCACTTCGCGGGCGTTCCGCATAAGGGTTCGCCGCAGTCCTTCCATCATTGCGATCACGGCATCCTCATCCAGGTCATAGGACCAAGGGACCTCGGCGACCAACTCGTAGGCGGTCAGGGTCTGGCGGGCGGTGGCGAGGGCGGTGCTCTTGGTGGCTACGTTCTCGGCTCCCGGATACCAGTTCACGTCGCCCAGTTGCAGCGGGATCTGGAAGGGATTGCTGGGCATCTGCACCGTGTTGAATAGGCGGGCTACCGATGTTTCGAGATCCACATCGTCCCATAGAGCCCGGGCTTCCTGGGTGTCGACCAGTTCGTCCCCGGAGCCCGAGGTGGTGGAGTCCATGGCGGCCTTCAAGTTGGACTGCCAGTCTTCCAACATTCGCGGGTTGACGCCAGCCGGCTCCCGCATCTGGGCGGAGAGTAGACTGCGGACGCAGGCGATGTCCAAATGGTCCATTCCGGCGTATTTCCCGTATGAGACCCTGGGCCGTTCGTTGCCGCCGGAGCGCGAGATTAGAGCCCTTTTTCACTGGTCCGCCACATCTCCTGTACCCGGTTCAATTGGCCGGTGATGCGGTCCATCTCCTCCTTGAGCGGGGGGATCTCCTTGTCTATCCGGGCGTCGTAAAACTCACGGATTCCGGACAACTCCCGTTTGATCAGTTCAAGATCTTGTGCCACGATAGTCATGTTCAACTCCTCTGGTTCAACGGTTTCAACTGGGGCGGTATGTAAGGTACCTGGAGCGTCAGTTCCGGCTGGATCGGAGCGCAGCTAGCAGGTGCTCTATCGAGTCCTGTGGTGTTTCCAGGGATGTTTCCAGGGATGTTTCCAACGATGTTTCCAGCGATTCTTGCCTGAGAGATTCTCCCTTGGTGGCGTGTTCCAGTTCGTCCACGGTGTCCGCGATCTCTGCGGCGAGTTTGGCCAATTCATCGACTTGGGACGCCAATACCGGCCATATGGCGCCCAGAGATGGGTTGTCCAGTTGGGCCAGGCGTCGTAGAGCGCTGCGGTTGGCCGGCACCGGTACAGCGCTGACCTCCAGCAATTCTTGCTCCAGAAAACGCAGACCCAAGAAGGACCCGGTCTTTTCGTCCCTTCGTTCTTCGTACCGGATCGGCTTGAATCCCACAGAGACTCCCCACTGGAATCCCGTCCGGTACAGCGAGGCTATCTCCTGGGCGAACGGGGTCGGCGCGAATTCCATCTTGGCCAACAACCGGTGTGGTTCGACCCACATCTTCGCCGCGCGGCCGATGGCCGGTTTGCGGTAGTCGTGAGCCCAAAGCAAGACCGGGTTCCTGAGGTAGGAGTCCAGCACCCAGCCGTCGGCGGAGATGATGTCCCCGTGCCGGTCCACGTCGTCTGTGGATAGGACGAAGGTGATTGCTGGGTCCCCTTTTTCTCCGGTCACGTTCTTGCCATTCAAGTCCGCGACATCTTCTGGCAGATGAGACCATTTGGTGACTACCGGCGCTTCGCCAACGCCGCGACCGAACGCTTGAAGCGAATCCAGCAGGAGGCGACGGTCTTGATCGGATCCCTGGGTGTTAATCGGCATGCTCCCTCCTTCGTTTATAACGCGTTCGACCTACCGGCAAGACGCGGACGATACCGGAAAAAGATGAGGGACAGACCACGAAGGGTCTGTCCCTCAGAGTAATTCTGAGCCTTTTACCGGGGCTGGCCGCCGTCTTTCTGGTGAACCGTTGATCAACTTGATATCGAGTGTAGGAATGCGCTTTCCAGGGTGTCAACGCGGGTCTGACATAGAGGCGGTTCGCCAGTTCCGGAGCGTTGGTTGGACGGAGGATTGAAGACCGGAATTGACCTTGCCTACAATGATCTACTGTCACCCCGACGGGCTTCCAACGGCGTTGACTAGGTATTTCGATGTGTGTTAGCTTTAAGACTTACAGGCTAGGTGGCTATTGCCGCTAGATAACCTCCAAAGGAGAATAGTTCATGGAAGTTACGACCCTCGCGATTGAGAAGCTCAAGGAAGTATTGGTAGAACAGGGTGAAACTAACGGGTCGCTGCGGGTAGTTGCTATACCTGCGGAGTCAGGCGGCCTTCAATATATGCTGACCATGGAAAATGAATCCCAGGCCGACGACACTGTCTTAGCCATGGAGGGAGTTAAATTCCTCATGGACTCAGACAGCGCGCCTTTCTTAGAAGAGGCGACGATTGACTACGTTGAGAACCTAGGGGGACAGGTCGGGTTTGTCATCAACAATCCGATGTTCTCCAGCGCCGGTGGATGCGGCAGCGGCTGCGGTTGCGGAAGCGGCGGCGGCGGTGGATGCGGCAGCGGCGGCGGCGGTGGTTGCGGATGCGGCAGCGGCGGTTGCGGCAGCCACTAAGCCATAACCCCTAAATTCCGGTGAATAAAAAAGAGGCCTCTGCACAGGGGCCTCTTTTTTGTTGGCTTACTGTTGCTGCATCCTCGCCCGGTTCTCCTTGACGCTCAGTAACCGCCAAAGCATAATCCCAAGCTAACAACTGGGCACAGTGGATGCTTTACATCGAACTATCGATTCAACTCTCCGTCCCGCGATAACGCATATCTGAAGCAGTTCCGAAGGAGGCAGACATGCCGAAGTCAGCCCATGGCGTCAATTACGAGTCCAACCGGCCGGTGGTGATGGGACGGAATGGCATGGTGTGCGCCGGTCATCCGCTGGCGGCTCAGGCGGGTATGGCTATCTTGCAGAAAGGTGGCAACGCCGTGGATGCCGCCATCGCCACCGCTGCTGCCTTGAATGTTGTCGAACCTAACATGTCGGGGATCGGCGGCGACGGCTACATCATGGTCTACAACAAAGCCCAGAATAAGATTGACATCTGTAACGCCACCGGCGCAGCGCCGTATGCCGCCGAATTGGCCCGTTATCAGAAGGATGGCATCCCCACAAAGGGCATCTTGTCGTTCTCGGTTCCGGGGCTGGTGGACGGCTGGATGGCCGCTCACGGGAAATATGCCACGCTCAAATTGGCCGAATTATTCGCTCCGGCAATCGATCTCGCCGAGAACGGCTTTCCCGTATCCCATGTTCTATCAAAAGTCATAGCGGGCGATCAGTTGCTTTGCGAGTTCCCGACTTCTCAAGCCATCTTCACTCGCAATGGCACGCCGTTGCAGCCGGGGGAGATGCTCTTCCAAAAGGACCTGGCCAAATCTTTCCAGGCGATCGCAGACGGCGGCCGGGACGCCTTTTACCAAGGTGAGATTGCGGAAGCCATGGTCAAGTTCAGCCAAGAGCAAGGTGGCTTACTTTCCATGAAAGACATGGCCGATTGTCACTCCAGATGGGAAGAACCCATCTCTACCACCTACCGAGGCCGCACGGTCTACGAGGCGCCGCCCAACTCCAGCGGACACGTGCTGTTGCAAGAACTCAACATGGTGGAGCAATTCGACCTGAAATCATTGGGCTGCAACACGGCCGAGAGCATTCACATGATGGTAGAAGCCAAGAAACTGGCATTCATCGACCGGGAAGCATTCATGGCAGACCCAGACTATATCGATGTACCCACCCAAGGCATGATATCCAAGGAATACGCTAAGGAAAGGGCTAAGCTCATCAATCTCAGCCGCGCTGCGGACCCGACTCACGGCGATCCTTGGGTCTTCCAAAACGGGTCCGGAAGCGCAGGGAAAGTTTCGGCTGGCGCGACCCAGGAAGAAGACACCACCTGCTTTGTGATCGTGGACCGCTGGGGCAACGCGGTCTGTCAGCTGCAGAGCATCCAGAGTTCACTTGGCTCTAGCATCGTCGCCGCTGGAACCGGGATACTGCTCAACAACCGGATGACCTACTGGCATCTGGATCCAGAGCATGTTGACTGCCTGCA
Organism: Chloroflexota bacterium; assembly: GCA_027624135.1. Taxonomy (GTDB): domain Bacteria; phylum Chloroflexota; class Dehalococcoidia; order Lucifugimonadales; family UBA3495; genus UBA9611. The sequence goes on along the minus strand of JAQBXL010000028.1, from coordinate 17,697 downwards.
ACCCGGCAAGCGGGTGCGGCATACTATGAATCCGGTGATGGTTTTCGAAGGTGACGGCCCAGCTTCTAACGGCAGTCCCGGAAGCCCCGGCGGTCCCGGAAGACCAGGAAGCCTGGCGCTGGTCTGTGGAACCCCCGGAGCGGATACCCAGGTGCAGACCAACATGCAGGTGATTACCCATCTCTTCGATTTTGGAATGACCGTGGCCGAGGCGGTGGAAGCCCCTCGATGGCGCAATGCTCACAGTCCCACCGAGTCCAACGTGCCCCACGTCTGTGATAACCTTTTGCACATGGAATCCCGGTTCGGGGCGGATGTCCGCAAGGGCCTGGAGGGCCGGGGCCATCAACTGAATATGATGCCCGATTGGGGTGCCCAGGGCAGCGAGATGATGATCCAGGTGGACCCGGAAACCGGGGCTCTCCACGGCGCTGCCGACCCAAGGCGAGACGGCTACGCCGTTGGCTGGTGAGCCGCACAGCGGCCTTCTGTATCACCGATACATCTATCAATTAGGTACATATACCAATCAGGCAGATTATTGATGCGCATACCTGGTGAAAAAAGAAGCCCATTCCCCGACGATTGCGGGGGCCGGGCCGGGGAGTTTGCCGAAGCCGTGAGGGACGGCGCTATGGACTTGGCTTGGTCCATGCTGTCCAAAGAGACCCGAGGCATGCGGATGGGGGTTTGGGCCACAAGGAACCGAATCGATATGCAGGAAGCGTACCGGGCCGGCTACAACTCGGATCATCCCATGCGCCCTGCCATGCTGGACGACTTCCGCAAGACTGTCCTCAGCCTCTGGCCCTTGGAGGATTTGACCGACCTGGGTATCTCGCCCACCAGCTACGTGGACGACACCCACGCCTTCGTGTTTCTCCCCTTTGGCATGCAGGATGACACCACTGAAGTCGAACATGGCCGCGCCATGAACGGCCTGATCCTACCCATGTTGTGGGAGGACGACGAATGGCAGATCGACCTTCCGGGATGGCGCTTTCTGGAAGTGCCGGATAAGGGTTGAGCGGATTGGCGCGGCGTTCCGGGATTGACCCACTAGCGTCCGCTTTGCTGTCTCTTAGGTCGGTTGAAGAGCAACTGACCTGCGCTCTTTGCCGGCGAGAATCCATACGGTTCACATCCCACCATCTCGTGCCCCGTTCCCGTGGCGGTAAATTCGGTCCGCAAGCCAAGCTGTGCCCCACCTGCCACCGGCAGTTGCATGCCATGTTTACTGAGTCCACCTTGGCTAAAGAATTGAATTCCATTGAGGCTCTCAGGGCTAATCCCGAGTTCGCTGATTATTTGAGGTGGGCCCGGCGCCAAAAAGGTCCCGCCAGCTTCCGGGTCCGCCGCTCAAAGAATCGGCGATAGCGCCGGGTTCAAACGGATCAACTCGGGCACAAACGCGGAATGGACCAGCAATCAGAACCTGCTCAACTTGTACTACCGCCGGGCCAGGTAATATACTCGGGGTGTTATGGAACAGCCTCAACAACAGTCCTTTGACGGGCTCGTTGAACTCCCCCTTTTCCCTTTGAACCTGGTTCTATTCCCCGGTATGGACCTGCCTCTTCACATATTCGAAGAGCGGTACAAGAGCATGATCGGGGATTGTTTGAACCAGAACCTCCCATTTGGCGTGGTTCTGATCAAGGAAGGGATGGAGGTTGGCGCTGCAGCCGAGCCAGAGCGCATCGGAACGTCGGCCCGCATCTTACGCTCGGAGCTTCTTGACCAGGGGCGGATGAACATCATGACCAAGGGTGAGCGGCGGTTCGAGATCGAGGAAATCGTCCAGCGAGAGCCTCATGTCGTGGGCCGGGTTCGGTTCTTGGTGGAACTGGATGGAGAAGGTTGTTCCGAACTGGTCACTCAGGTTAATGACGAGTACGTGGAATTGGTCCGGAACTTAACGGCGCTCACTGGTGGATACACATCCCGGGTCACCGTGCCGGAAAATCCTGTTGAGCTTTCCTATGCCATCGCTGCCAGCTTGGACCTAGAGACACATCTGCGACAAAGCCTGCTCGTCACAGAAACGGCAGCGATCCGCTTGGCCGACCTGATCCCATTGCTGATGGAGGGCAATCAGAGCCTACGGGAACGTATCGCGAAGCAGAACCCCTTTCAAGGGCCGAGGCTGAATTAACTCTTCCTAGCCTACCCAGCCTACCCAGCCTACCCACCTTTGGTTAGGTCTCCGAACAGACGGAGCGCCGCAGACTCTGGAATCATGCCCGAAAACAGTTCCGGGTGAATCATCTCCGCCATGATTTCGAGCCCGGTAACCAGCCGGGGACCTGAGCGGCTGGTGTAGGCGCCAGCGTCGATGACGTAGACCCGGTTGTTCTTCACCGCCGGCAACGACGCCCACCCTTCCTTGGCGGTCAAGATGGGCATGTCTTCCAACGCCCGTTTCACGTCGAAGCCACATTGCATCATGATTATTATCTCTGGCTGACTAGCTACAACCTCGTCCCAGTCCAGCTTCAACGTCCCGGTGTCCTTGTCCCCGAAACTGTTGACGCCGCCGGCCAGTTCCGTCATCTCCGGCACCCAATGGCCGCCGCACATCACCGGTTCCGCCCACTCGACATGCAGAACGCTGGGGTGGCTATCGGCGTCCTTGGCGCGTTCGGCAACTGCCGCTATCCGGGCGGTTAGTCCGGCCGTAATCTCCAGGGCCTTGGCTTCTGTGCCCGTGGCCCGTCCGATGCGGTTCAAGTCCTCAACCACGTCTGCGATGTGCAACGGGTCCAACGACAGTATCTCCGGCTGTTTCGCCAGCCCGACGCTCACCTCGGCAACCTGCCGAGAAGAAATGGCTCAAACTTCGCAGATGGCCTGGGTGATCAACAGGTCCGGCTCAGCTTCTTGCAACAATTTGGTATCTATCTCATAGATGCCGAGTCCTTCGGCCAAACGTTCCGAAATCACCCTGCTGATCTCACCGCTGGTTGGCTCCTGCCCTTCGAAGACACTGTGCACCACATGGGGCTTGTTCCGCGCTGATGGTGGGTAGTCGCATTCGTGGGTTACGCCGTAGAGCTGATCTTGAAGACCCAGATCGTAAACCATCTCGGTGGCGCTGGGCAAAAATGAGCAGATGCGCATATATCGTCCTCGGCTGAGAGTGTCAGCCGTTCTGTTAATGATTGGGTCGGGGTGGGCGCCGGTCAGCCGCTGCGGCTACCGGTGGTTCTCGGAATGGGAGACCAACTCCACGGTGGTATTTGGGGTCGCCACGGCGACCGAACCGTAGAGGGGTCAACGCTTTTTCCACGTCTCTACCAGATTGTGGGCATCTTCGTCATCGACACCCCACATCTCGAACTTGATCTTGATGGCGTCGTAGAGAGACAGGTCGCCATGGTCGGCGTCTGAGTCTCGGTAGGACTCCACGCCGACGTCCATCCAGTCCAAGGCGATGGCGTCCTTGTCGGCGATACGCTCAACCATGTTAACCGCACATGCCGAGATACCGGAAAAGAAAAGCTCTCCTGCGCCGACTTCGTCTCCGCCGCCGTCGTCCGCCACGAAATGGTGGACTCGGGCGTTACAGATCGCCCGGCCCAGTGTACCGGTGCTGTAGGCTCGAGTTTTATAGGCCAGTGTCAGGTTCGCCATGTTTTCCTCCGACCTCGTTTGCGTTTGCGATAGGTTGAGTATGCGATAGGTTGGTGTAGCTAGTCGGCCACCCGGTACGCGAAGCAGTCTACGATCTCTATCAACAGCGGCTTTTGCGCCAGGCCGGTGGTGCCGATGACCGCACGGCAGGGAGGGTTTGGCACGAACTCCCGGAAAACCTTATTGAACTCAGCCCAGTGGTCCATGTTCGTGAGGAACACCACCATGTTGACCACCCGGCTGAAGCTGGTGCGGGCTGCCGTCAGGGTCGTCTCTACATGCTCGAAACAAGCCCTGTACTGGTCCATGAACGTCTCTCCGACCACCTGACCATCGAAATTGGAAGAGGTCGTGCCGCGGACGTAGATCTTGATCGCCTTTACCTTGAGCATCCGGGTCAGGTCTTCTTCGAAGAAATCTGTGTACATGCCGGTTCGGTAAGAAACCGACTCGGTGGCTTCATGGCGGCCGTCGGCGATGATCAGGTCCAACAGGGAGCCGCGCTCTTCAAAAGACAAAGCTTGGGCTTGCTCGATGGACATGGAGTCGAGATGCTCCAATGTATGAGATGTGTGGCCTACCTGAGCCATTGCCGAAAGTCCTTAAAGGGTCTAGATCGGGTCTCGAAATTCCGTATCCTGAGATGGTGCCCGTATCTTATCTCCCGCTACCGGGCCGTGCAAGACGCTTTGACACTCTTCAACCCGGCCACCTATCATACTTGTCAGAACCCGGCGGTGTACCGAGCCACTGGATCAAATCCGCGCGAATGGGGAGGCGCCCATGGCGACCATCCAAGAGTTAAAAGAAAACTACGAGGGTCTGGACCAACAACTTCCGGTCAAGGGCGAGGAGTTTATAGATCCGTCGTGCCTGCTTACGTTTGAATACGAATATCCCAACCGAGATACGCAGGTTGAGATTGACACCGATGAATTCACCGCGGTCTGCCCCTGGACCGGTCTGCCGGACTATGGCTTGCTGCGTATATCCTATGTGCCCGATGATTCGTGCATCGAGCTGAAATCCCTCAAGTATTATCTCTTGTCCTACCGTGACGTCGGCATCGTTCAAGAGCATGTGGTCAACCGCATCCTCATAGATCTGGTGGCCGTCTCCCAGCCGAGGTCGATGAAGATTACCTTGGACTACAAAGTCAGGGGCGGGTTGCACACCGCGGTGTCCGTCGAGTACAGCCAAGATAGCGGGAGCGACTAAACTAGGCGGCCAAAGCCGGACCGTGCTCCGCAATCAGATCTATGTACCAGATAAGAATCGAATTCACCTTCGACAGTGGCCACCGCCTCTTGGACTACAACGGTAAATGCGCCTACCCCCATGGACATACCTACCGGGCGGAAGTCTTTCTCGAGTCCCAGCAATTAGACCGGTTGGGTTTGGTCCATGACTTCACCGATCTGAAAGAGCGGGTAAAGACCTGGGTCGATGAGAATTGGGACCATGCCTTCCTGGTTAACAGCCAGGATACAGAACTCATATCCGGGTTAACCGGCGTGGCATTGTCTCGGGTGTACCAGTTTCGAAACGAGAACCCCTCATGCGAGGTGATGAGCCGGGAGTTGTACGAAAAGACCGTTGAACTCTGCGGCGTCACCCCGCTCAAGGTCCGGCTTTGGGAATCGGTAAATCAATTCGCCGAATACCACGGAGAGAGTTAACCCATGCCGAGCTACAGTGTAAGCCTGCTCTCTGGTGGGTTGGATTCGACGACGGTCACTGCTTTAGCCAAGGGCAAGACGGACCACCTGACGGCTCTTACCTTTCACTATGGCCAGACTCACAGCAAAGAGGTCGATTGCGCCGCCGAAGTTGCCCATGCTTTGGGTGTCCACCAAGAACTGATGGACGTTTCTTTCCTGGGCAAGGTGGCATGGTATTCGTCCTTGACCAACCCAGAGCGCTTCCCGATCCCCGAAGACCGCGATGCCGCCCAGATGGGGAACAGTATCCCCATCACCTACGTTCCGTTGCGCAACACCATCTTCCTGTCCTTGGCAGGCGCTTATCTGGAGAGTCAGGTCCTCCATGCCATCGAGATAGAGGGTGTCTCACCGTCGGACGTCCAAGCCCACCTCTACATGGCCCCCAACGCCATCGACTACAGCGGTTACCCCGACTGCCGACCCGAATTTTTTCAAAAGATGGGCGAGTCCTTGGGCTACGGGAGCAAGTTGTGGACCGAATACCAGGTGCCTCTGCAGATCGAGACGCCCATCATCGATATGTCCAAGGCCGATATCGTCGGTCTAGCCATGGAACTCCGAGCGCCGTTACACCTTACCTGGAGTTGTTACCAAGGCGGAGACGCCCCTTGTGGGCGATGCGATAGTTGCATCCTGAGGGCCAATGGCTTCAAGGATGCTGGTTTCCTTGATCCGGCTCTCTCGTCGCGTAAGGGCTAACCGAAGATGCTCAAAGTCAGCCGGCGGTCTGATCCGTCCGGTGAGGGGAAACCGGAGATATTCCACTCCATTCAGGGAGAAGGGGTCTCTATGGGGGTGCCCTCGGTCTTCTTGCGGTTGGCTACCTGCAACCTGGCCTGCCACTGGTGCGACACCAAGTACACCTGGGACTGGCAGAACTTCGATTATCAGACCGAAGTGGTTGAAATGGATGGCGACGATATTCAGCAGCGGGTCCGGGCCTTCGATTGCTCCCACGTTGTAATCACCGGCGGTGAGCCGTTGCTCCAGCAAGCCGACCTGACTTCGCTGGTGGAAATCATGGTTGCGGAGGGTTACACGTTCGAAGTTGAGACCAACGGTACTATCACTTCGGTTCCTGCAATGTTGCGCCACATCGGCTAGTGGAACGTTTCGCCCAAGCTGCGAACCTCTGGAAACAGGCCGGAAGTGAGAGAGGTTCCTCTGGCCCTTGAGACATTCGCCCAGCTACCCACGGCCTATTTCAAATTCGTGGTGACCGGTGAGTCCGACCTAGACGAGGTCTGTGCTCTGGCGGACAAGTACAAACTGCCGCCGGAACGGGTGCTCCTGATGCCCGAGGGCCGAACGCGCGATGCTTTGGAAGAGAAGAGTTCATGGCTGCCCGAGGCCTGCCTGAAACACGGATTCCGGTTCACCACCAGACTCCACATCCTTCTATGGGGTGACGAACGGGGCCGGTAATCTTGCCGGTAATATTGGGTGTAAGAAACTTTGGCCTCACGGCCTACTTGCGGCCCAGCAGGCTAGTGAGTTCCCGGATATTTCCCAGGACATCAAGGTGGCTAACCGTCTCCACGACTCGTGCGGCACCAACTTCCCCAAGGATGTCTTGGGTGAGGAAGTTAAACTTTCCCACCAGTTCTTCCCTCGAAGCCGGATTTTGGCTGTCGCCATGATGGGCCGTTACGCTCTCGGTTAGGGTGCGGCCGTCCTTCAATACGACGGCCACTTTCGCCGCTGGATAGTCGTAACGACGCAGGTCCATCTGAGGGTCGGCGACGATGTCCACCCGGCGAGCCAGGGCCTGCGTCGCGGGGTCATTCAAGCGGTCTGAATAAAAGGCAGTGATGTCGGTGCTGTTGTGGACCACCGCCGTCGCAACCGCGTAGGGCAGGGAAAATTTGGCTGCCAGCATGTTTTCCGGCAAGGGATCGGTCATGATGGTTGCCAATGCCGGAGCTTCGATCTTGATGCGGTCCACTTCGTCCGCGCTGAATCTCTCACGCCCCAGCAGCGTCTGCACTCCGTCCAACACAGGATGGTTGTACAAGCAACAAGCATGGAGTTTGAAGTAGTTCTGCTGGATACGGTAGGCCTCCGGCGTGCCCAGTCCTTGCACCGCCGCATCACCGTCGAAGGACTCTCCCAGGACCGTGTTGTATATGTCTGAGGGGCCATCCTCCAGCCCCGTGAATCCGCAGAGCGTCAACTGGGCCGCCAGGATTCCCTGAAATCCCGACCGGCCGGGATATAGGTTGCGGATGGTCGCTCCTTCCAGACACGGGGTCCAGGTGTTTGCCGGACTCATCGAGGCGGCGAGGTTGATCGTCTGTGTGGTCTGGGCCGGATCGAAGCCCATCAGCTTGGCCGTGGCCGCCGCTGAGCCGATAGCCCCCCAGGTCCCGTGGGAATGGATCGTTTTCTTGACCTTGGTGCCCGTGCCGATGTGAGAGGTCACCTCATAACCGGCGATAACGCTGGCAAGGAATTCTTTGCCGGAAGCGCCCCGTTCTTCGGCCACGGCCAGCGCCGCTGGTATAACGTGGATCGCGGCGTGCCCTCCCCCAAGCCGGTTGCCCTCGTCCATCTCCAGGGCCACTCCAGCGGTGGCATTGGCTAGCGCGGCGAATACTGGGCTAGCGGAACCGGGGTGTCCCAGGATAGTGGCGGGACCTGGTCCGCCGGTCTTGGTAGATAGTTGGGCCAGCTTCTCGTTCTCAGGAAGGCGGCTCCCGGCGAGCATCGCACCCAAGGTGTCCAGTACCACTGCCTTGGCGGCAGTGATGGTGGAGGGTTCCAGGTCTTCAAGGCGGGTATCGCAGACGAATCTGGCAAGTCGGTCTAAGTAGGCTGGCATGACGAACTCCTGACCCAAGTTGCCCGTATTTTAACCGACTGCCATAATTGGGCAAGTATGTGCCGCCCACAAAAAGATAACGAGCAATACAGTTTCCAACTCTGGAGCAATTTGAAGCAGCCGATGCCCCTCTGGCGGAAGCTTCAGCTTTTGGTCGGCAACAACTTAATCAAGCTGCGCACCCGGAAAGGCTGCTGCGGCAATTTTGACCAGTCAGGATGTTGACTGGGTGTGAGACACCCGCCGAGTTCCGGCGATTAAGCGGTCTAGGCTAAGACTACCGGGGAAGCCTACTGGGGCAGTTCTGTTTGGTAGCCTTCGCGGTGTCCGTTCGTCGACTCTAGGCTGACAGAAGCAACCTTGGTTGTAGAAACCTTTAGGCGTATGCCCTCCCACCAATGCTTGCCTCGGCCACGGCGGCGGCGGTAGAGGCCGATGGCAGTAAGCTGCATACCGAAGCTGCGTTGGGAAACGTCGTCCTGACCGGTCTCCCGGCACCACTCTAGGAATCCGTCGTAGAGTTCCTTGGCGGTGGTCCGGATGTCTCTGCCCAGATCGCATTGCTCGGATATGAACCGCGATACTGGGCCCCCGATAGTCTCTGCTGGCGGCGGAGTGGCCGCCGTCCATTCTGACTTTTCGACAATTGATTCCGACAGTGCATCTAATTGTGTTTCTGGCGGGGATTCGAGGGATATTTCTGCCGCAACTGTCATTGCTGCGGTCACCGGAACGGTCTCCGCTATAGATAGAGGCGTTTCGACCTCAGGTAGGTCCTCAACCACACCAGCGAGATACCCAAGCAGGTCAAGGAATTGGGGCAGCCCACCCACATCATCCCAAGTCAGACCCTTGCCGTGAAGTTCGGCGGCGTGGATCGAGAGGCTGACAGGCCGCACCTCGAACTCGCGTCGATATTGGGGTGGGCAATTCCACACTGGAGCGAACAGGTCGGGTGAGACAGCGTTGTTCAGCAGGAACATGATGGAGCGAGCCGCCTGAAGATCAGGGTTTTCTTCTTCGATCGGCTCGTTCACGAAGAGCCGTTCCAGGCTCCGCTGTGTCTGAATCACCGAAAACGAAAACGCGGCGCGAGCCTGATTGGCAACACGCCGTGTCAATTCAGCATGGTCAGGGGCATTTTCGTTCACAGCAAAGGCAACGAATATATCCTCGACCCAGAATAGTTCCTTGGGGGTTAATTTTTCGTCCTGGACCGCTTGAATCAAAGCTACGGACAGGTCCAGGTTCTCTTTGACCGCCTTGATCTCATAAGCAGGCTTCATCTTCCCAACACCTCACAATCCGCTTCACTGCCTATAGGCTGCCAGTTTTTCGATTGGCTGCCAGTTTTCCGTTAGTTCTCCGTTAATTCTCTAGGTTGATCACAACTTTGATCACTTCGTCTTGCTGTTGATCATACATGACATAAGCTTTTTGTACATCTGGGAAATCCATACGGTGAGTGATCAGATTTGCGGGTTCGCACCAGCCTCGCTGCCTGAGGGCCACCATATGCTTGATCTGGCTGGTGGGATCGCCGCTACGGGCGCCGGTCGTGCCGATCATCCGCGGTTGCCTCTCCATGATCAGATTATGCTCGATCGGCACTATGTCATCGGCCTGAATACCGAATACGATGATGGTTCCGAATTGGCGGACCACTCTGAAGCAGTCATTGAACGAGTCTGGATATCCGGCAGCCTCGACGACTACATCGGGGCCGACCCCGCCGGTGATCTCCGCAATGGCTTCGTAGATGTTTTCTTTATTCGGGTTGATCCGGTGGGTGGAGCCGAACTGCTTGGATTTTTCGAGCCGATAGTCCAATGGATCCACCACTGTGACACTGGAGGCGCCCTGCCGTGACGTGATCATTGCGAAACTAAGACCGATGCTCCCTTGTCCCATGACTACCACGTTCTTGCCCAGGATATTGGGCATCTGTTGGCAGGAATAAAGCACGGTGCCCGAGGGCTGACACATGACCCACTCGTCTAGCGGACCCTCATCGGGCAATAGGATCATGCGGTCGGTATCCGAGGCCAGGTATTCAACCAATCCGCCACTGCCCCTGGGAGGGATGACGATCACCCGTTGTCCTTCATGGTATTCGTCGGTGCGGCTCTCGACGATGGTGCCAGCCAATTCGTGGCAGGGCATGCCGATCGGCATAGGATAGTGTTCTTCGGGGTGGATCTGGAATCCGTGGCGGCAATCGCTGCCACAAACGGATACGCGCTCCAGCCTGATCAGGCATTGTCCGTCGGCCGCCACCGGCGCGTCGGTTTCCAGTATCTCGAAGTGCTTGGGTCCGGCAAGTCTCGCAGCTCTCATGCTGGCGAATACCCCCTTGGGTTTCTTTCTTGGATCATGGCCTGCTAATTTCAAGCCTGGTGTATCTTAAACCGGGTCTGCTGCTGCGGCAACCTTTTGAGAACCAGACCCCCCAACACCTAGACCTGGCCGTGCCTGAAGCAATCCACTTTGTGGTCGTTGACCATGCCCGTGGCCTGCATGAAGGCATAGCAGATGGTCGAACCAATGAACTTGAATCCCCTGGCTTTCAGCTCCTTGGTCATGGTGTCCGATTCGGTGGTTTTCGCTGGAACTTCTGACATAGACTTCCATGCGTTCGCCTTTGGGCTGCCGCCCACGATCCCCCAGATGTAGCTGTCGAAGCTGCCAAACTCTTGGACCACGGCCAAGTAGGCTTTGGCATTGCCGATCGTCGCGGCGATCTTCAGGCGGTTCCGGATGATGCCGGCGTCCGCCAGGAGGCTTTGCACCTTGTCGTCTCCGTATCGAGAGATCGCTTCCGGATCGAAATCGTCGAAGGCAGCCCGGTAATTCTGGCGTTTCTGCAATATTGTGTTCCAACTAAGACCGGCCTGGGCGCCTTCCAAGATGAGAAACTCAAACAACATCCGGTCGTCGTGCAGCGGCACACCCCACTCTTCATCGTGGTATGAAATCATCAACTCGTTGGCGGCCCATTCGCACCGGTTCATGGCTGATCTCCGCTCATATCTTGTGGCTTTATGTCTGACCGATTATTATAGGGCACGCTAAAAGGCTGTAAATTAAAGCTTAAATCCAAACGGACCATTACCCTTGGAGGTGCACCGTGGCAAGTCATTACGATGTCATTGTAGTTGGCGCTGGCAACGCAGCCCTGTCTGCGGCCATCGCCGCCAAAGAGAATACAGATTCGGTCTTGGTAGTCGAGAAAGCCCCCGAATATTTCAGGGGTGGGAACACTTATTTCACCGGCGGCATCATCCGCTTTGCCTTTGAGGGTCTGGATGACATCAGGACAGTGATTCCCGACATGTCAGAGACCGAGGTCAACCAGGTGGAAGTCGGCAGCTACACCGAGTCCCAGTTCTATGACGACATGATGCGGGTCACGGAGGGTTTAGCCGACCCAGAGTTGGCCCAGATACTGGTCAGTCAATCCTTGCCGACCATGCAATGGCTCCAGTCAAAAGGAGTCCGGTTCGTCCTGGCCTACGGGCGGCAGGCCTTCAAAGACGGCGACAAATACCGGTTCTGGGGCGGTCTCTTGGTTGAGGCCGTGGGCGCCGGAAAAGGCTTGTCTGACCAACAGTTCGACGTTTGTGCCGAGATGGGCATTGACGTTCGCTACTCCACCCAAGCTACAAAATTGATTCAGAACCAAAAGGGGAGGGTCAGTGGTCTAACGGTCCTAGGTCCCGACGGATTTGAAGACATCTCCGCAGGCGCGGTGGTGTTGGCGGCCGGCGGATTTGAAGCCAACGCTGAGATGCGCTGCCGCTACCTCGGTCCCGGTTGGGAGAACGTCAAAGTCCGGGGTATTCCCTATAACACGGGCGACGGCATCAAGATGGCGCTGGATGTGGGCGCCCAATCCCACGGCCACTACAGTAGCTGCCACGCGGTGGCTTGGGATATGAACGCCCCGGCCTTCGGAGACCGCAACATCACTGAGCTGTTCCAGAAACATTCCTATCCCTTCGGACTGATCGTGAACATCAACGGAGAGCGATTCTTGGATGAGGGCGAGGACTTCCGCAACTACACCTACGTCAAATTCGGGCGCGCCTATCTGACCCAGCCCCAGGGTCTGGGCTTCCATATCTTTGACGAGAAGGTGAAGCACCTTCTGCGTGACGAATATCACATCGACCAAGTAACCATGGCCAGGGCCGACACCCTGGAAGAACTTGCCGAACGCTTGGACATCGACCCGGCTGGTTTCGTCAAGACCATCGAAGAGTACAACGCAGCGGTTCAGACCGATATTCCTTACAATCCCGCCATCAAAGATGGCCGGAACACTGTTGGCATCACCCCGCCCAAGAGTAACTGGGCCGAGACCATCGACACTCCGCCCTATACGGGCTACGCCGTCACCTGCGGTATCAGCTTCACCTTTGGCGGCATCAAGATCGACACCCGAGGCCGTGTGGTCACCAACAGTCAAGAGCCGGTCCCTGGTCTCTACGCTGCCGGAGAGATGGTTGGCGGGCTGTTCTATCACAACTACCCGGGCGGTTCCGGGCTCTCAGCGGGCATGGTCTTCGGCAAGCTATCGGGCACCAGCGCCGGTCAAGAAGCCAAGGCCCTAAAGGGCGGATAATCATTTCTGATTCAGCCGGATTCAACCTGATTTGGGAGAATAATGGTCTCGACTGCAGAAGGGGTCAAACTGATCGCGGCCGAGACTGGCCGCCTCAAGGAGCACCTGCGGGGCGCTAACCCGGGCGATTGGCGTTTGGACAGTCCCTGCGAGGGCTGGGTGGTGGGCGACGTGATCGGTCATTTAGGCTGGGCCGCTGACTTCTTCGCTAGAGCTATTTCTGCCGGTAAGTCCGGCATAATATCCGCTCCGGTTGGCCTGCCAGAGATTGGCTCGATTCCGCCAGCAGAGCTTCCCGCATATATCGCTCAAATGGCCAAAGGATACTCTCAGTCGGCCGGCGCAGGGCTGGTGGATGTATTCTCGGCCAGCGTCGACCATCTTGGGGCAGTGCTCTCCGAAATGCAGGATGACGACTGGAGTAAAGCATGCTGGGGGTTGCGACAGATTCAGCCCGCGGCAGCCTATGTCCCCATCCGTATCAGTGAAGTTGTCATCCACTCCTGGGACATCCGATTCCCCTCTGATTCCAATGCTGGTCTCTCGCCCGATTGTGTGGCGCCCGTATTGGACCGCCTGCCCGTCTGGCTAGGCAGTCTGGGCTTGGCCGAATTCAGCCCTTCCGAGCCCGCAGCCCGTTACCGCTTCCGGACGATCGGGTCTGCCGATTTCCAGCGGGACGTGGTCTTAAAACATCAAGAAAACACAGAAAACCAAGAAAACACGGTAGAGGATGCCGAGGGAGAGCCAGCGGCGACCTTTACTTGCGACGCCGATGTCTTGGCACTGTTGGTCTGGGGCCGGCTGCAACCCAAACAGGTCTTGGCCGATGGCAGACTCACCGCGACCCCCGGTTACGGAACGGGTCATGAATTCGCCACCTGGCTTTCCCGCTAGTAAGTCGGCAAGCGTCTCCCCAATTTTTCGCACATTACATGTGTTATCACCAGGCCGCCTAACGGTGGTATGATTTTGAAAGGTTATTAACATCTATCCCGAAGTTACCAAAGCGTCGGGTTTTTATATGCCTAGGACATGATGCAAACAACAGAAAAAACCAACAAACCAATCTATTACGGTTGGTACGTCTGTGCCGCCACCATGTTCGTTGGATTCGTGGTCATCGGTGTCCGGAACAGCTTCGGCGTGTTCGTGGTTCCGATGAGCGAAGAGTTCGAATGGAACCGCTTTACCGTATCCATCGCCGCCGGATTGGGTGTCTTGGTCAACGGCCTATGTCAGCCATTTGCCGGCCAGATCTTCGACCGAACCGGCGGGCGAAAAATGATACTCATTTCCTTAGCGGTCTTGGGTACGGGGGTTATTCTTCTTTCCCTGACATTTCACATCCTTTTCCTAGTTTTCATGTTTGGCATCGTGGTTTCAACGGCCCAGAGTGGCCCGGCACTCTCCAACACCGCAGCTCTGATGTCTCGCTGGTTCAAACGCAGGCGCGGCACGGCTATCAGTGTGAACTCGGCTGCTCTGTCGTTGGGTGGGTTGATCATGGTTCCATTTTCCATGTACCTGCTCCAAGCGACAAATTGGCATGTGGCTTGGATCGTATTGGGAGTCGTCGTTCTGGCGACGATTCCAATGGCGTATCTGTTCTTGCATGAGCGTCCAGAGGATAAGGGGCTCTTTCCGGACGGCGATTCGGACCCGGCTGCGGTTGGCGCCGTTGCAAGACGCAGGGGTGGGCCAGGCCCGTTGGAAGTCACCAGTTGGCGGCACGCATTCCGGTCGTCGCCCATCTGGCAGTTATCCGGCTCATATCTGGTCTGCGGCATGACCACCTCTGTTTTGGCCGTACACTTCATCCCATTCGCCATCGAGGATCGTGGCGTGTCCGGAACCACTGCTGCGACCATATTCGGATACATGATGGGTCTGAACATCATTGGCGTCCTCGGTGCGGGAATCCTCTCTGACAAGATCGGCGGCACCAAGAATTGGCTGGCCCTGGTCTACTTTGTGCGAGGGTTGGCTTACATATTGCTCGTTACGATAGATTCTGTTGTTGGAATGTGGATTTTCGCCACCGTGGCTGGTTTCTCCTGGATCGCGACTGTGCCCTTAACATCGTCGCTAACGGCTGAGGTGTATGGCTTGAAGGCGATGGGTACTATTTCAGGCATCTCTTTCATGTTCCATTCGATCGGCGGGTTTCTCAGCATCCTTCTGGCTGGGCTGCTATTTGACCTCAGTGGTTCATATACTTTGCCGTTTGCACTGGTCGGGGCGCTATTATTCCCGGCCGCCATATCGGCCTTCAGCATCAAAGAACGCAAATATTCGGCCCGTTATCAGACGTCGCTACCCACCGTGGCCGCAGCGGGAGATTAGCGGGCCATCATGGCCGCCCTCGCCACTTTTATTCTCGCCCATTCCGGTGACGCCGCTGACCCGGAGTTGATTCACTGGATCAAAGAACGGTTGGACCAGATCTTTGGGCCAGGGCCGTGGGCGGTCGTCGCGGTTATGGGGCTGGCAATCTTCGCCATTCCGGTCTTCGTCGTCGTTGTCTATCTACTTCAGGCCAAGCGCAGGTCCGATTTTGAGCACATAGACCAAGAGACGCAGGAGTACGAAAAGGCTCCATAAAGGTCATCCGTCAAGATGTTCTGTGAGACTCTGAATCCCAGGCCCGCCACGGGCGTAAATCACACTTGCCACAGTCGGGGAAAGATTGTAGACTAGCTCTCGCCAAAGCTTGAATGGGTCGTGGCAAGAACAGTCCAATATTGGCCGCGCCGCCCATGATGAAGGTTCCGGCCAAGGTCTGGCCTAAAGAATTCGAGGAGGACACGACAGGAAGATTATGTTCGACAAAAAATCCCTTGACGCTATGTTTCATGAGCTCCGCGATAATTACGAACTGGAGCCGGACTGGGAAGAGATCCAGCGGGCTGCCCACCTTGGCATCGCACGGGCCGATGGTGGCGTAGATCTGGGCGGCCTCGACACCCGCGTTCTCGAGGCTCTGAAGAAGCACAACCCCAGCTAGTTCTTGTAACTGGCGGCGATCCAGAGAGCAGTCGGCGGTTCGTAAGTGACGGACCATCTGTTGACACCTTGGATTGCAGAACTCTAGCGTGTTACCAATAGGGACGGACCCTTAACTGAGGGTCCGTTCTTTTTTATTCCCCATCATCTGCTGGAGGTAACACGCTTTGAATTGCCGACGTTGCCAGTCGCTGAGACTGATCCCATTGGACAAGAAACAGCAAGACGATAACGACGTATTCCGCTGCCAGGAATGTGGTTATCTATTCAGTCCGCCAAGCAGGCCCCAGCCCAGCCTCGACAAAGATCAAAGATCACAAACCACGGCGATCGAGTCTGGTTATCTGGCACAGCGCTAAGCCAGATGGAGGGACAATCAGACGCAGCCCTAACCCCACTGGAATTCGCCTCGGACATCCTGGGGGTGAAGCTCTGGGCAAAACAGGAAGAGGTCTTAGCCTCATTAAGCGAACACCGAAGAGTTGCAGTTAAATCCGGCAATGGCCTGGGCAAAGGCTTCTGTGCGGCGGTCGTTCTGCTCTGGTTCCTGTACTCTCACAAAGACGCGGCAATCGCCCTCAGCACCGCGCCCACCTTCCGGCAGGTGCGTCACGTTCTGTGGCGGCAGGTCCACCGTCTTTACCGCCCAAACGCCCAATTGTTAGGTGGCAAGATGCTGGACACCCGTTGGGAGATCGCAGACGACCGCTATGCCATGGGCCTGTCTGCAGAGACTGCCGACCAGTTTCAGGGTTTCCACAGCCCCAACATGCTCATCGTGGTTGACGAGGCGGAAGGCGTCAGCGACGAGATCTAAGAAGCCATCGAAGCGGTGATGACCGCCGCCGATCTTTGGCTGCTGCTCATCGGCAACCCAACGACTGTAACAGGCGCCTTCCGCAGGGCCTTTTACGAAGAACGGCATCTCTACCACACGATCACGATCTCGGCCCTGGACAGTCCCAACGTGCAACAAGGCAAGACAGTGATACCAGGACTGACTTCCGCTAGGTGGGTCGAGGAGCGCCGCGAAACATGGGGCGAGGACAACCCCATCTACCGGGCGCGGGTGCTGGGTGAATTCCCAGACCAGGGCGTAGACACCCTGATCAGCTTGAGCGACGTTGAAGAAGCGGTCAATCGCTGGTCGGAAGGCCCGCAGGGAGACACGGATTCGTACGAAGTCGTCCTGGCGGTGGATGTGGCCCGGTTCGGTTCCGACCGGAGCGTAATCTTGCACCGGCAAGGCCGCCGTGTGATGGAGATCCGAACCTTTCGCAACATGGACACCATGCAACTGGCCGGTTGGGTGGCCGCGGCTATACGAGAATGCTCACCGGAAAGGGTGTGCGTGGACGAGATCGGAGTAGGCGCAGGCGTGGTTGACCGCCTTAAGGAACAGGGATTTCCAATCAAGGGGATCAACGTGGCCCGCCGAACAAGCCAAGAAACAATCTTTGCCAACGTGCGGGCAGAGGGTTATTGGCGGTTAAAAGAGCTCTTCACCTCCGGCCAGATCGATATCCCCAATGACCACCAGTTGATGGGCGAACTGGCGGCCCTGCGCTACAGCTACGACAGCCAGGGTCGGGTACTGATGGAAAGCAAAGACGCAATGCGCCAGCGGGGGCTGCCATCTCCGGATAAAGCAGATGCGCTGATGCTGGCATTCTTAGAATCGGCCAACAAGACGAGGTTGTGGACATGAAAGAGATCCAGCGCTCCCATTTTCTTCCAGGCTTTCTTAAAACAAGAATCCTTCGTGCCGGTTTAACTCCGGCGCGCGATGGATCCATTCGCCCCTTCGACCGGTTCTACGGCCTAGTACTCAGTCAACCACATATTGGTAGTTATTTAAGAAATTGACCAAAGTTGCTACCCTCTTTATT
>JAQBXL010000183.1 GCA_027624135.1 Chloroflexota bacterium | reverse complement strand
AATGTCCAGCAGATACTCACGTTCACTTTGTTCCAAGCTCACTCGGTATTTCTTAGCAGGCATAACCCCACACCTCACTCCAGCTTTTAGCCTGCCTGTATTATACGTTTTCTTAAATTAATCAAAAATAGCTGGATGCGGTACTAGAGGGGAAGGCCCGGATAAAGTCACGGGTAAGTCGGTCTACGCTGCCGATGTCTCTTTGCCTGGCATGCTCTGGGGGAAGATACTGCGCAGCCCCTACCCATACGCCCGGATAGTCAGCATCGACACGGCTCAAGCTAAAGCCCTGCCGGGCGTGCACGCCGTGGTCACCGGAGAAGACCTCCCTGAGACCAGGATCGGCCGACGCATGGTCGACATGCCGGTTTTGGCTCAGGGTGTTGTGCGCTTCGTGGGCGAGAAGGTGGCCGCCGTGGCCGCCGCCGACCCGGACATCGCCAGCGAAGCCCTTCTGTTGATCGACGTTGAGTACGAGGAACTGACTCCGGTATTCGACGCGGAAGAAGCGATGGCCCCCGGCGCTCCCGCCCTTCACCCAGACATGGAGTCCTACCAAGGTCTGCCCCAGCCTCCTTCAGGCATCAATAACGCCTTTGCCCACATCACGTGGGGGAAAGGGGATGTTGAACAGGGATTCCAAGAGTCAGACCTGGTCTTCGAGCACACCTTCAATGCTCAATTGATGCATCAGGCCTACATCGAGCCCCACGCCTGCGTGGTCAGCGCCAGTCCTTCCGCGGGACTAGGCCAGGTACAGATCTGGGCCAACAACAAAGACCCCTACATGCTCCGGGATCAACTCGCGGCGTGTTGGAGCATTCCCGCTGAGAGCATCGTGCTCAACCCCACCACCATCGGCGGCGACTTTGGCGGCAAGGGGTCGTTCATGGACGTGCCCCTGTGCTACTACCTGTCCAAGCACTCGGGCCGCCCGGTCAAGATGGTCATGGACTACATCCAAGAGCTGATGGCCGGCAACCCGCGCCACCCGGCGGTGATGACCATCAAGACTGGAGTCATGAAGGACGGCACGATAAAAGCCCGCCAGGCCAGGGCGGTGTTCGACAGCGGGGCCTACGGGGCGTTCAAACCCTCCGTATATCTGCGCGGCGCCGACCATCTATGCGGCGTCTATAACATCCCCCACGCCAAGATCGACAGCTACACGGTCTACACCAACAACGTGCCCAGGGGCCACATGCGCAGTCTCGCCAAGCCCCAAGTGGTCTTCGCCGTGGAGTCCCACATGGACATGATCGCCCACGAGTTGGGCCTGGACGCTTACGAGTTTCGGTTGAAGAATGTCATGCGCGAGGGTGACGCCTCGCCCATCGGGCGGCACTGGCAGCAGATAAAGGCCTCAGAGACGTTAGTGGCTGCGGCAAAAGCGGCGGGGATAGACCAACCAGCGAACCAGCCCAAGCCTGCCGACACGGGTTGGGGCCTGGCCATGACCGACCTGGTGCAGGGCACCGGCACGTTCGCAGCCAAGATCGGTCTGAACGAAGAAGGACATCCCCAACTACACATGGCTTTCTGGGACACCGGCACCGGCTCCCACACCGTTCTGCGGCAGATGGTGGCCGAGGAACTGACCCTGGACACCTCAGATGTTCAGATTGTCCTCGAAAACACCTCCGGCATGCCGTACAGTTCTGGCTCGGGCGGCAGCCGGGTGACCTACACGGCAGGACAGGCGGTGGTCGGCGCGGCCCGTGAACTGCGGGGCAAGCTGATTGAGGCGTCCTCGCCTCTGCTGGACGCCCCCGAGGAGCAGGTGTCGATGGTGGCGGGACGCCTGGTGGCCCTGGGCCGCAGCTTGAGGATCGCCGAGGTGATCAGTCAGTCTGGTCCTTCCCCTGAAGGAGGCGAGTTGACCGGGGAGACCAGCGTAACTTCGGAGACTCCGGAACTCACCTCGTTCTGCACCCCAGGCGGCGCAGGTCCACGTTGACCCGGAGACCGGTGAGGCCACGGTCAATAAGATCATCACCGTCCATGACATCGGCGCGATCCTGAACCCGCTGAACCACCAAGGCCAAGTGGTGGGCGGCCTGATCCAGGGTCTGGGCTATGCCCTGATGGAGGAACTGCAACTGGAGGATGGCCAGATCACTACCCTGAGCTTCGGCGACTATAAGATACCGACCTCCGCCGACGTCCCGGTGATGGAGACGGTCCTGATCCAGGGAGACGCCGGCCCCGCCCCCTACGAGAGCAAAGGCATCGGAGAAAGCAGCAACATCCCCGTAGCCGGCGCCATAGCCAACGCCGTCTTCGACGCAGTAGGCGTCCGGATTACCGACCTGCCAGTAACAGCAGACAAGGTACTGGCGGCGCTGAGGGCAAAGGGAACCCTGGCGTAGAGTCACATCGATGTTGCACATAATTGGTGTGTATAATATATGTGCACATTCGGTGTGGAGGGTTCAATAGATGCGCACACATGTGAATTTGCCTGAAGATCTTGTAGCGGCAGTGGACGACCAAGCAGGTAAAGGCAAAAGGAGCCAGTTCATCGAAGAGGCGGTACGGGAGAAATTGAGGAAGGATTCCTTACTGTCCGCTCTGAGAAGAACGGCGGGTGTGCTTTCGGCGAAGGACCATCCAGAGTGGGATACGCCAGAGGATGTAGCATCCTGGGTAAGGGATCTGAGAAAGCAGAGTGACCAGGATTTTGAGGAACGTCAGCGTGGCTAAATACATCCTGGACACCACGTTGTTGATTGATCACCTACGAGGCCGCAATGGGGCTCAGGAGCTAGTTGATACTTTGGCTCTAGACGGGCACCGCCTCGGCGTATGCTGCGTTAGCATCGCCGAACTTTATTCAGGGCTAGTCCCGGACGAGCAAGCTGTTGCAGGCGATTTGATCCAAGGCCTGGAGTACTACGACGTGTCACGAGAGGCCGCTAAAGAGGCGGGTCGGTATAGGTACGAATTTGCTCGCCGAGGAATCACCCTGTCCACCACCGACACCCTAATTGCCGCCGCCGCCATTGAGGAGAACGCGACTCTTATCACCGCCAACACCAAAGACTTCCCCATGGAAGAAATAAAGCTATTTGAACCAGCCTAAAGAATTTGAAAGGCGAACCTCCGCCGACGACCCATTCACGGAAACAGTCCTGATCCAAGGTGACGCTGGCCCAGCCCCCTACGAGAGCAAAGGCATCGGAGAAAGCAGCAACATCCCCGTAGCCGGCGCAATAGCCAACGCCGTCTTCGACGCAGTAGGCGTCCGCATCACGGACCTACCGGTGACAGCGGATAAGGTGCTGGCGGGGTTGAGGGCGTAGGGGGCCGAGACTGCGTGAGAGAAATTCTAACCTATCGGAAAATATGATCTACGTCATCCTTCGTTTGGATTCTCATAAGATCCATCGGATAGCATTGGAGGAGTCTTTGGGTCCTTCCAATGCTGATATGACAATGCTTGATTATGCGACGCTGGGCATAACTTTTCAGTTTCTTGTTTTTAGCGATGCCAGAGTTTAAACGACTAAACACTAGCCCGTATTTTGCAATCGATACGGTGGCGTAAAGGAATCGGCAATTCGATCGCTTCGCCGCGGCTTAACATGACGGCTGAAACCTCGTCGACTGCAATCCGCATTGCGTCAATAATCTCTTGAACCTCAACCACGGGTTTTCACTCTACGTAACAAATTGCGCAGCGGCGAACCCGCTGCTGTAGTTCCGTCTGTTCGGGTGTTAATGCGAAGTCCATGTGTGCTCTGAGGTGGACCCGGAAATTCGGACAGGTAGCTAAGTGAGGGTCCTGCTCCTAAAATACGCACAGCCGTTGCTGTGAGGAAGGAGTGGGACATGTCGAAAGAACGGAGGAAGCACAGCCCAACATTCAAGGCCAAAGTGGCCCTGGAAGCACTCAAGGGCGAGGAGACGGTGGCCCAACTGGCCGCCCGGTA
>JAQBXL010000182.1 GCA_027624135.1 Chloroflexota bacterium | reverse complement strand
ATCCACGCTCCTCTACGCCACGTATCTGGGGGGCACAAGTGGGGATTTCGGCCGAAGCATTGCCGTTAGCAGTACAAATGACATATACATTACCGGCTCGACCGGATCTTCCGATTTTCCCACTCAGAGTCCCTTCCAGTCGAGACCCCAGGATTCACAAGATGCCTTTGTTACGGGTGAAGCTCCGTTCTTACGCGTGATCAGGCAGCTTCTGCCAGTTTGGTTGTATGGTTGAGGTACCAGTCCCACAAGGCATCCCAGCGATTGGATTTGAGAGGTGCACGGAGGTTGAGCACGTGCTGCCCCCCTGTTCGTGTCCACCTCATGCCGCTACGCTTGAGTCTTTGTCCCAGGATCGTTTTGCAAGCAGCTTCGATAGGCCCGCTTCCGATCGGCAAGCCGTTTGACTGGTAAGAGGCGTAGTCCATCTTGTTGCGGTTGGCAAGGAAGTAGCCGATCTCGCGTGTGAGCGCCTGGTGTTTAGCACTGCCTCTGGAGAGGAGTTTCCGGTAGCGTTGCAGAGATCTCAGGAGGCCTTTCACCGCACCGGGCTCGTGTTTCAGTTTGTGGCGCCATCGCTTATACCAACGGTCCGCATCTTTGGCCTTCTTGCCGAACATCGCCTCCGCGACCGTGGAGAGGTGTGTGGCGGCGTGGTAGAAGTCGAGGATCGGCGTGAACGTGCTGAACAAAGGGTGCTTCTCAACGGTAGTCCAGATTTCCTTCTTGCCGTCGGCGATGAACACCTTGTAATCAAACGTTCCTTTGTGAAGTGCTTTGTGAGCCAGATCGGTAACCTGGTCAACAACGTGAACCATCTTGGGCTCGGGCATGTGTGCACAGTAACGCACGTCCAGGCGCTTGGCGTCTTGGGTTGCAGGATCTAGAGGGAGCTCATAAACCGCTACCATGCCTACTCCGGCTTCTTTCCAGGCGGTCAGCCCCTGGTTGCTGTTGCGCACACCGGGACGTTCGGCGGGGCGTCCGCGTTTGGGTGCCGGCTCCCGTAGCGGCACCATGCTGCCGTCCCAGCCGGCCACCAGGACATCGCCTCGGGTATTTAATGGCGCTGTCCTGTTCAGGGCGGCCTCCATATCGTCGGCATGGGCCTCGATGCAAGCGCCTGCTTTAGCCAGCACTTTTTGAATGGCTTTGCGGGAGGGCCCTTCCGGGTAGACGCGAGCCAACGCCTCCTCCACCTCGGCTGGTACCAAGTTGGTGCCCAGCAGGACGCATACCTCTTCGATGTCGGGCGTCATGAAGCGGCCTACCATGCCGCATCGGTGGTCGAGAGGAACGTAGGACGTTCCTCCTCGATCTTGTTGATACAACCGTCGGCGCACCTCTACTTTGCCCCACGGCGTCAGCCACTCCTTGCACGAGACCTGCTTATGACGGTAGATACTGCCATCTTCTACTATCTCGGAAGCGGACCCGTCAGACTGTTCAACGAGGGCAACAAACGAAGCCGCCCCCAACTCGCCGGTGGCCTTCTTGAGTTCACCGAAACCCTTGCGAAAGTCTTCCGGCGTCAGATCGCCCGAGCCAAGCTGTTCTGCCAACTTCATCAGACGCTGCCGAAAAAGATCAAGCTGTCCATCCAGAAATTCCGTAAATTCCACCTTCGGCCTCCTTTCCGAGCGTGGGGATCATTGTCTACCCCGATTGTAAGAAACTCGCTCGGTCTGGGGGTCTATTTTCTTTACATGCTGCGCACATTGGGAGCTTCACCCTTTCTTTCCAGGCTTGGCAGCACCAATCAGGTACGGGAAGACGCGCCGGAATATGGCCTCAAGTATCCCGGCCCTGATCGCCTGCCGTTCGACCATCAGGACATCAAGGTCTACATCGACAACCTGTTCCTGGAGGGGAAACTCACCCCTGTCGAGGCCAAAGGCATTGAAGTGGATGCCGGGTCCTGGGTTCGAAGCGGTATCGCCACGTCCGGCGTGGACGATGACGAGCTGCGGATCTCTCGCTTGTTTGGCCTTGTCGAGAAGGAGCTGCCCACTGCGGAAGCGCGTTACTCGGACTGGACCGCCTTTGCATTGAAATGGGCCGAACTGTCTTCGCTGGTTCATTGTGGCAACAGCACTGAGTATCAGACCCGGCTCAAGGAAATCGGCAATGCACTGAACACGACCTTTGCCGCTTGGCTGGCCGACCACTACTCCAGTCTGATCAACTTGCCGCCGACCAATCCGGCCATGCTGCACCATGTGCCGCGCCGCCTGGCTCGGGATATCGAGGACTCCGGTAGCAGCCGTGCGGCGTTGATTGTGGTTGACGGCCTGGCCTTGGATCAGTGGGTAACCATTCGCCAGCTTCTGCAAAAGCAGGACGCCAATCTGGTCATGCGCGAATCCGCGACCTTCGCCTGGATTCCGACGCTGACCTCGGTATCGCGGCAATCGATCTTCTCGGGCAAGCCGCCGCTCTATTTTCCGTCATCCATCAACTCGACCAACAGCGAAGAGAAACTCTGGAAGCAGTTCTGGGAAGGCCATGGCCTGTCCCGGCTGGATGTCGCCTACCAGCGAGGTCTTGGCGACGGCGATGCTGCGGGCGTCCTCGACTCCGCAATCCACCCCGGGAAGACCAAGGTGGTGGGGTTGGTCGTGGACAAGGTGGACAAGATCATGCACGGCATGCAACTCGGCTCGGCCGGGATGCACAACCAGATCAAGCAGTGGTGCCATGCAGGATTTCTTTCCGCGATGGTCGGCCAACTGCTGGATTACGGCTATGAGGTCTGGCTGACGGCCGATCACGGCAACATCCAATGCGACGGCAAAGGCCGCCCGTCTGAAGGTGTGATTGCCGAAACTCGCGGCGAGCGGGTTCGTGTTTATCCAACGCCGGAACTCCGCGCTCAGGTGGCTGGGGCCTTCCCGTTTGCCCACGAGTGGCAGCCGGTCGGATTGCCAGCAGATTATTTCCCTCTGGTGGCCGGTGGCCGCGACGCATTCGTGAACCCGGGAGATGTCATCGTAGGTCACGGCGGTATAGCCATCGAAGAAGTCATTGTGCCCCTTGTGAAGTTTGAAAGGAGGACACGGTGATGGGCAAAAGACACGAAGCCATTGGCATCAAGCAGGCGATTCGTTTCGAGTGGATGCAGAAAGCAGCCAATCTGCTGCTGGCGGGACTCGACGCCAAAACCATCCGTCAAGAGCTGCATGAATTTCTCGCGGATCGAAAAGGCAACGGTTCCGAAGGCGAACGAAGCGACCAGACCCGAACCTTTGTCGTCAACAATCTGATGAAGATCTGGGTCTCTCCTGACCCTGAGTTGATTCCATTCCGGGATGCCTCGCTGGCGTTTCTGAGGGAAAACCCGTCCATGGCCCTGGCGGTCCACTGGGGGATGATCTCGGCGGTCTATCCCTTCTGGTTCAATGTGGCCCGGCAGACCGGCCGTCTGCTGGCCTTGCAGGATCAGGTGACGCAGACGCAGATCATCAATCGCCTCAAGGAACAGTATGGCGACAGGCAGACCGTGAGCCGCTATGCCCGGTTCGTCATCCGTTCCTTTGTCGCCTGGGGAGCCCTGAAGGATTCCGAGGCCAAAGGCTGCTATGAGAAAGCCGCTCCGGTGAGCATTGCAGAGCCAAATCTGGCCATCCTGATGTTCGAATCCGCACTCCTGGCCACCCCGGAGGCCAAGGGCGCATTGGGGCTGCTACTGAACAACCCGGCATTCTTCCCATTCCAGCTCCCCGTGATGACCGGTGATTTTGTATCCCAGCGCAGCGACCGGATCGACGTGGTTCGCTATGGGCTGGACGATGAGCTGTTGAAATTAAAGGATCAGCAAAAGTGAACATAACTGCCGAACAGAATTACGAAGGAGATGGATATGTCTCTTGTCGGCGGTTCGATTCCGCCCTTGAACAGGAATCCAGCGGCGACCGCTCCAGCGTTACCCCCAGCGCCAACGATGCCGGC
>JAQBXL010000181.1 GCA_027624135.1 Chloroflexota bacterium | reverse complement strand
CAACAATTGAAATAACAGCGACGCATTACTGAGAGAGCTTTTTAGCCATATGGGAAATGTGGGTTTAGTAGTCCCACTTTTCGGTTACTATATGTCTAGTAGATTCATGGTTCCATCTTGGTGAACCAATGAATAGACCCATCAGGGTCAGGCTATGGCCTTTATGGGCCATGTTATGTTAACTATTTGGGCCGCGGAAATGACCCAAATAGGCCATAGATCGGAGAAATCGTGCCTATTTATGGGTCCGATAGGACTGCCTTTGGGAAAACGGCCAGCAAATCGATCAATCGATTTGGCATCGACCCAGGGCGCAATTTTATGGGTGATTGTCGGTTTGAGGCTGCTTTTTATTACCAGATTCACACTGTAGACACACATAACTTGTTATGGAACCATGGCCCACCTGGGCTACCCTCCGGCCCTTTTGACCCAGCGGCCGTCAGCGGGGGACTGGCACCTCACTTTGGCCGTAGAGGCCCAAAAGGGCCATCTGACTTGACCAACGCCAGAGGCGAGTAACCTCCAGCCGCCATTGCTATTACCAAGTTTGTCGTGGGACGATCGAATACTGTCCACTGAATCAATGCAGGTGCGTCAGCCACGACAAATGAAACCCATTCCCACATCATCGGCCTCGTTAACCGTCATTCAATCCGCCTCATTTTTTGGTACCTTCTTGGGTACCTGCTTGGGTACCTGCTTGGGTGAAAGACAGGACCCGCCGAAGATTGGCGGCAGATATTCTGTGGACACAAGATGCTGACGCTTTTCAGACGCCTGGGATTGAAGCGGCTCTACGTGGCCTACACCCTGGCTTTGTTGGCCTTCCTCGGTACAGCGTCCATGTTTGGCATGTTCGACCGGGCAGACCTGTTCTTTTTGGACCGGGCGTTCAATCTGCGAGGCCCCCAAGAGCCTCACTCTGACGTAGTCGTGGTCGCCATTTCCCAAGAGGATTTCGAATTAGGTGCGCCCCGCTGGCCCTGGCCGCGCAGTCTCATGGCACGCCTGGTGGACGAGTTGGCGGAAGAACGGCCAGCGGTGATCGCGATCGATATCCAATACGGCCGGAAAACCAACACTGAAACAGTATTGACCCAGGAGCATTTCGATGAGATTCAGCCCTACGTCTATCAGGCGTTGGCTGGAGTCGAATTAAAGATTCAAAGGCCGGAAGGGCTTCTGGTGATCGGACCCGGCAACGAAGCCTTCGACCAGATCGTCGCGGGTGCTGAACTGGCTGCGGCGCAAGACCGTGAACTGGCGGAGGCGGTTGGCCGGGCGATGGAAATGGGCATCCCTGTGATCCTTGCGGCCCAGACCATATCGGGCGCCGGGATACAAGGGTTATCCCAACCCTATGACGCTCTATTAAAGGCTGCACATGGGTCTGTGGGGCTGGTGGGTATCCGGACTGATGACGATGGCGTGCTGGCCGGTATTTACCTTATGGGCTTGATGAGGAAGGGGAATTAGTCTATGGCCTGGCATTGGAGGCGGTCGCGAGCTACCTGGACACGCCATTGCCCCGGACTACTTTAGCCAACGGAGACGTGCCGATCGGGAGCGATACTGTCATCCGAGTCCGAGATGGCGGTTTCTTAGTCAACTTTCCTGGCCCTCCCGGCACACATGCAACCGTCAATGCCGGGGATATCTTGGATGGCCGAGGGGGATATTCAGAAGACCTCGAAGGAAAGATATTATTCATCGGCGTCTCCGACCCCAGCGCTGCCGATATGGTGCAAACCCCCTTCACTGGGTCTGGGTTGATGGCGGGAGTCGAATTCCACGCCAGCGCAGCCAGCACTATCCTGAACGGCGCGCAGATCACCACCACTCCCCGCTACCAGGTGTTGCTTATCGTGATATTGATGGTCTTAGTGGCTGTGGCGCTGGGGCGGTTGGTATCACCGGCTCTGGGTGCGCTGGGCGCCGTTATCGCGGCTATCGCGTTGTTGGCCGCTTGGAGCAGCGCTTTCTCGGCAATGGACTACGCATTGCCGGTAGCCGGACCCCTAGCCGCTCTCATTGCCGGTTACGCAGTGGCGATCACCGACCGAGTACGGGTTGAACAGTCGAACATGCTCCAAGCCCGAACGATGTTGACGCGGTATCTGCCCGACAGTGTTGTGAAAGTGATGTTGAAGGACAACGAGGCCGCCCAGTTGGGGGCCAAGCGGGCTGAGGTTACCATCTTGTTCGCAGACATCAGGGGGTTTACGGCTGTATCTGAGAAGCTGGAGCCAGAGCTGGTTGTGGGCATTCTCAACGAATATCTGAGCGTGATGACCGAGATTATCTTCAACAACGGCGGCACCATCGACAAATTTGAAGGTGACGCCATCTTGGCCGTGTTCGGTGCGCCACAACGCCACGAAGACGACCCGCAACGGGCGGTGCGGACTGCTTTGGAGATGAGGGATCATCTTAAGGGTCTGCAATCCAGTTGGCGCGAGATTACTCAGGCCAACTTGGAGATCGGGATAGGAATCAATTCGGGAGCGGTAATGGTCGGCAATATTGGCTCCGGCCGGCGAATGGACTACACAGTGATTGGCGATGCCGTCAACTTGGCAGCCCGATTGCAGGATCTGACTAAGGAACACAACGCACCGATCTTGATCAGTGGCGAGGTTGCTTCCAAGCTGAACGGGATCGCTACCCGGTTTATCGGAGAGACTCAGATACGAGGCCGGGAAAACTCGGTCGATCTGTATGAGGTGCTAGAACATCAAGATGCAGCGACGCTGAGCGCTGTCCACTGATCTACCGTTTATCGAGCCAACTGCGCCAGTCTGATTGCAGGGCGATTGAGATTGGCTCCCGGCGCGCTTCTTCGTGCACTTCTTCGGCATCCGAACACCGAGACTTCCACTGAGACTTCAACTGAAACTTCCGCCGCGATGGTTTAGATTCGCTTACGGTTCGGTCGTCCAGAACAGATCGTCCTCGTCCCAATTCGTGTCGGAACTCTCCGAAGGATAAGCAAACACGCACAGGCCGTTGGGAACCGCAACGGTGAAGGTAAAACTGCGGTTGATGGATTGACCGGGGAGTAACTGTCCTTGGATGCCGAAAGGGACCCCATCTGCGTCTTCGAAGAACAACTTCCACCCGTTCTCTGGTTTAGTGTCTTGAGTGTTATTCTTCAATGTATAGGAGATCGAAACCGTTGTGACTATCGCTACTTTTTCCAGAAGAAGAGAATCTAAAGTTACCTCTAGGCCGTCGGGAGCCAAGTATGGCGTCGCGTACGATAGAGTTGGTGTAGGCGTCGGGGTGGGAGTTGGCGTAGGTGTAGGCGTCGGCGTTGGAGTAGGCGTCGGTGTCGGCGTGGCGGTTGGCAACGGAGTCGCGGTCGGGGTAGGCGTTGGCAGCGCGGTTGAGGTCGGCAATGGGGTAGCCGTCGGCGTCGGAGTTATGGTCGGGGCTTTGGCCGTCAACCCGACGATAACTTGGGATGCGACTTTTGTTAATAGAACCTGCTCTTCAAACGCGGCAGTTTGTCTGATGTTAGGCGTATTAGGCACCTCGGTTGGGTCGTTTGTTAATGTACAACCGACCAATGCGAGTGCGAAAACAACCAGGCTGAACAACTTCATCTGCCGAATTTAGCCTCCGTTAATGCTTGGCCAAGTACTGATTGAAACATGAATCGCAATATTTGAAGCCTACCATGATGGTGACACTTTGCGGCCAATTTCGCCAGCCCTTACACCCAACCGCGTGCCGGCTTTTGTCGCGCCAAGGGGTTTCGCACACGATTTCCCCTGAGTCTCATAGCGGTTAACCCAGGTGCAATCGATTTTGGTGGCCAAGGCCAATACGCGAGTAGCTGAGTGTTTCGCCGGCGGCTATACCGCGCCCGGCAGGCCCGGACACAGGTCAATTTGATTGTCAAACCAGTAGATACAAGAGTGGGCCGTGTGGGGGTCGAACCCACGACACCCGGATTAAAAGTCCGGTGCTCTGCCAACTGAGCTA
>JAQBXL010000180.1 GCA_027624135.1 Chloroflexota bacterium | reverse complement strand
GGAACGTACTCCATCACGATGAAGGCCGTGCCGTCTTCCACCTGGAAGTCGTAGACCGTGGTGATATTGGGGTGGTCCAGTCCCGCGGCTAGCCGGGCCTCTCGCTGTAGTGCTTCTAGATAGGCTGGGTCGTCCGCAACCTGCTGATTGATCACTTTGACGGCGACGATACGGTCTAGGACGGTGTCGCGGGCGCGGTAAACCGTCCCCTGACCGCCGGCAGCGATGCGCTCTAGAATTTCGTATCTGCCTATTCGTTCAAGCATGGTTTCTCGATCAGCGCCCTAAACGCAGAACTGACTTTGAGAATCTCTTTAACGCCGATGCAGCGAGGGTAATCTCTTCTGTCTTGGCGACATCCGTCGGCCTGGTGATTGGCGGCGCATCTTCAGGGCCGCCAGTGACAGCAGCGATAGCGACGGTGATATTGTCGTGCCCTCCCTCCCTATTGGCCGCATCGATCAACGCCTTGCATGCCTCTTCCGGTCCGTTGCCAGAGAGGATGGATGCTATCTCGGTATCCTCAACCATCGTGGTCAAACCATCCGAGCATAGAAGTAGGACATCTCCGTTGGCGAGTGAAACAAGGTAACCATCGACTTTGACCTGCGGGTCCAGGCCGATAGCGCGGGTGATGACGTTCCTATCAGGATGATTGCGGGCATCTTCCCGGCTCAACGCCCCAATCGCCACCTGGTGTTCAACCCAGGAATGATCTTCGGTTATCTGGTGCAACTCACCGGCCCGCAGGAGGTAGGCCCGGCTATCCCCCACGTGGGAGACGTAGAGTTGATCTTCCTTGATGACACCTACTGTGCAGGTAGTTCCCATGCCTCGCTTGTCGTCGTCCTGGCTTGCCTGGTAAACAGTGTCGTTGACGTCCTGTAGCACTCTACCAAGGACTTCCAGGTACTTCTGCCCTCCGGCGTGGGGCGAACCAACGGCGCTGCTCATCAGTTCGACAACCCTGTCCACGGCCATACTGCTGGCGACCTCCCCCGCGGCGTGGCCGCCCATGCCGTCGGCCACCACGATAAGGGCATCGACGCCCGGAGGAGACTTCTCCCCCCAGAGCGTCGAGTATGAATCTTCATTCCCGGTCCGAACGCGGCCCACATCTGTCAGAGCTGCGACAACTATTTCTGCCTTGGAACTTGTTCGGTTGATCCGCCGGAAGGGCCAGAGTCTAATTCCCATTTTGATCGCCACCTAACTCGTCGGAGCCATTAGTCTGATTGTCGTCCGCCCAACGCTGATGGTGTCCTGGTCGTTGACTAAATGACCACCAACGGACTTCCCATCGACCTCAGTACCGGAGCGGCTGCCGACATCGAAGAGAGTGATCGCGCCGTCTTCACAACGAATCACTGCGTGGTGACGACTCACCGATTCGTCTGACAGTCTGACACCGGATGACGGGTCTCGTCCAATATGATTGTATCCCTCGGATAGGTTGAAACTCCTACCTGAGTCTGGCCCGGTCCGAGCTACCAGCACCATGGACGATTGGCCGTGACGGTCAATCATGGTCTCGCCGTTGCCGGGGTTGGCCTGCTCGACCTGGTCTACGGACACCGGGCAGAGCAAGGTTTCACCTAGACGGATCATGCTATCGGGATTGATTCGGTGGCCGCCAACTCGTTTCCCGTTGACCACGGTCCCGCCCCGGCTGCCAACGTCGTAGACGTAACTCTTGCCATCCTGGACCCGGACCATCGCGTGGCGGCTGCTCACATATGAATCGCCCAGAACGAATTCATTGTCTTGGCCGCGCCCGATGAAATTGTCGCCAGCACTCAGTTGGAGGGTACCGCCTGTGTCCGGGCCTTCAGTGACGGCAAGCCATGAGGCTGTCTGCTGTTTCTTGAATACCTTGGTGGAATTCTGTTTATCCGCCACCGGAGCCTGTGCGGGGGCGTGACGAGGTTCAGGCCGATTGGCGTTTCTGTTGAACACGATCTCGGTGTCGCCCAGTTTCACGGTTGCTCCCCCAGGGACGGCGCCTCTCCCAACTTTCTGCCCATTTATCATCGTACCGGCGGTACTTGAGAGGTCCTCGATCAAGTACTGGTTGCCGTCGAAGGTCACTCGGGCGTGGTGCCGACTGACTGTGGGGTCGTCCACGACGATATCATTGTCTGGAGATCGTCCAATGTTCAGGGTTTTCTGTCCCATGTCTACCGTCTGGCCCATTCTAGGGCCTGTCTGGAAGTCCATGGTATTTCCGCCCATGTTCCCGGCGGCGGGGGTAGCGGCAGCGGGTTGTGGTTGCTGATAGACGTTGGTCTTGCCGAGGTATTCAGTCACCTTGCCCGAGGAAGCCCTGAAGACCTCACGAAATAGGAACGGTACACCGACGGACACTGCCAGGACTGAGCCGAAGAAGCTGAGGTAGGTTGCGACCTGGTCGTTAGCCATCGGAATGTCTAGCGCAGTTACCAAGTTCACCCCCATCTTGTCCAACCCCAGGGGTATGGTGGCGACGGCGCCGGCCATGATGGCAATCTTGACGAAGCCCCGGTACGGACTCCACTTGGTCATTCCTACAGCCAAGATGGCTACGATCAGGGAAATGGCCATGGCGTGAACGCCAGCATAGCTATTGAACCAGTTCCAAAGGAATGTGCCTTGTGTGAATTCTGGAAACATGATGTTCGCCTCCGATATTTATTGGCCCACTGATTTGTGAACCACTTTCAGATTAGGCGAACTAGTCCCGGATAACTTGAAACTAGCCTTAAAGGAACCTTAATAATCCATTACAAATTCAGGGCATCCTGAAACCAAAGCCTCGGAGGGTGAGGATCAACTTAGGATGAGACGGATCAACTTCGATAACTCGTCGGAGCCGCAATATGTACTGGTCGATCTCTTCGTTGGATACACCAGCGTCTCCTCTTTCAGGCCACCCCGCCGCGCCAATATCCTCCCGGCTGACAGCATCTCCTTTGTTCCGGTGAATTATCTCTAGGATGTCGAACTCTTTCCTAGATAGCGGCGGCGCTTGCCGTTGGCCCCTAACCCAGACCTCACGGGAAGCTTGATCGACTACCAAGTCACCCTGGCTTGGTCGGGCGTTACCGGTAAAGGAGCTAGGGTCTATCCTTTCGGTGCCGACCGGGTCTATGAAGCGAAACACCACCTGGTCGGTTGCCAAGGCGATCAGGTCACCGTCCTTTACCCTGCGCTCAATGTTGGGGACCAGACGTTCACCATTGAGATAAGTGCCGTTGGTGCTGTCCAGGTCGCTGATGTAATGGACGCCGTCTTGGCTGCGGACCTGGAAGTGGCGGCGGGACACAAAGGAGTTTGGGAGAACTGCATTGGAGGAGCTGGAACTGCCGAAGACGACATTGGGAGTATCGAGGCTGATATTGGAAATACCATCGAGGCCCCGTTCGATCTGGAGAGATGCGTTTGGGCGTTCTTTCATAGCTGGCGTGGCCGCATAACCGAATTAGATGACCGGTATTATAGGGCTTTATTCCCTGGATAAACGGGCGCGGCTCGATCACAGACATCCCGTCCGGGCAGGCTAATGGCCTGTCCTTTATCAGGGATAGGATATCTTCGCTTTCGGGACTTCTCCGGGCCTCATTTAACTCAGCCCCTCCCCTACTGCCAATGCGCCTGCCGCAGTATGGTGGCCTGCTGCTAGATGACCGTCCCGACGTTTTTAGCCTAAAAATTCTCCAGAGGCCCCCACTATTCAAAAAGGGGGTGGCATGATTGCTTCCGGGTCGGCCTCCGCTCTTCCCTTTTGAGTTAGCTCTGTCTCGTTCCGCCTCCCTAGATTTTCAATCCTAACATTGCGTCCATGTATGTCTTTAGTGTAATATTACAAGAATACTTGTATATAGGACTGCAATCATGAACCTGACCAGCACGCTTGTATCCAGTGCGGATGCCGCAGCTGTACTTGGCATCCACCCTCTTTCGATACAAAAACTTATCTACAGCGGGGCGCTATCGGCTGAGAAGATCGCCAACCGCTGGCTCATCTCCAGGGA
>JAQBXL010000027.1 GCA_027624135.1 Chloroflexota bacterium | reverse complement strand
AGGTCTTCAACGCCGACCAGGGGAGCCAATTCACCGGCGAGGCCTTCACCGGACTCCTGGAGCAGCATGTGGTCAACATCAGCATAGACGGCAGAGGGCGCTATTCTGACAACAGCTTCGTGGAAAGGCTGTGGAGGACGGTGAAGTACGAGGAGGTCCACTTGAAGGCCTACACCGACGGCAGGCAGGCCAAGACCGGACTAGGCGATTACTTCAGGTTTTACAATGCCCAAAGGCCCCAGGTCTGATGGGGCTACCGAACTCCTGCCGAGGTGTTCAACGGGGAATCGGTGCAACCAGATGAACAGCCATCGGAGAGGATGTGCTCGCCTGGTTTCTGGTGCGTTTCTTCCAAAGTTGCCTCCGCACTTTATTAGATTTGAGAAAAATCAGTATACACGCGCAGCCCTCCGTTTTTTAATATATTGTAGCAACAGAGATTTTTTCAGAAAAAAATAAAAATAAAAATAACCGCAGTGTAAATGTACACAGATTAAATCACGGAATTTTACTCCAGGCACAAAACGAGACTCTAAAGGTATATCTCTTAACATTCTATGGATATGTGTACATGTACACTGCGGTTATTTTTTCCCGAAAAACAATCTTGTAAGATTTTTGGGGGGTACTCCATGTATATACAAGAAAAAACGGGGCACTCCATGTATATACAAAAGAAAAAACGGGGCACTACATGTATATACTTCATCGGTTTTCGGAAAGTGCGCTCTGCCCCTTTACATCCCTTAATTGCTGTGTGCTACTTTTGAGACTCATGACAACGACATCAACTATGGGTTAGCCGGAGCCCTGGGAGATGCCAGCGGATGTAAACCTGACCCCAGAAGGAAAGTCCAAACGCTACGGTTTCGTAGATCAGTCGGACGCTGCAACGATAGAAGATTGGGTTGAAGACGAGGAAACCACGGTTCCAATTAGAAGAAAATGGTTCACCTAATTGACCTAGACCAGTCCCTTTGTAGCAAGCTCAGAGGCTACTCAGGGACGGAAAGCTGCCTGCCGAGAAGATTGCCAACCGGTGGCTGCTCAGGCGGACAGACGTTGAAGAGTACGCGAAGACGTACGTGCCCAAGGTGGGCAGGCCACGCCAGAAACGGAAGTACACCAAGAGGAGTGCGTCATGAGGGCAGCACTGACCAGCAGGAACACGAGGGCACCATACAGAGCCAGCTCGCCGAACTGCGTGCTCGTCTGGTAGACGATGGTGTATCCGACTGCCAAGAGTTCATGGACGAAGGCTACAGCAGAGACGACCTTACCAGGCCATCACTTGATCGACTCCGAGACCAAGTTGCCGAAGGCACATATGACCGTTTGTACGTACAGGCCACAGACCGGCTGGCCAGCGGAGCTAAGCTCGTCTTTCTTGTCGAAGAACTTCAGGCCCATGGCGTCGAAGTAGTATTCCTCAAAGGCTCGATCGAGGCTACCCCAGAAGGGAAGCTCCTATTGCATATGCAAGGCGCAATCGCTGAGTACGAGCGCACCAAGATCGCTGAGCGCACCCGGCGCGGGAAGTTACATTGGGCAAGGCAAGGTGCGATGGTTGGTGGCCACGCGCCCTACGGGTATAAGTTCATCAGGCGCACGGACGACGAAAGAGCTCATCTTGAGGTCATCGAACCGCAGGCGTCAATCGTCCGCGACATGTTCCAGATGGTGGCCGAGGAACAGGTCAGCACCAGGGGCGTAGCCCTGCGTCTAGAAGAACGTGGCATCAAGACTCCGAAAGGGGCTAACCAGTGGTCGCCTACGACCATCGCGAGGCTCCTGCGCAACACTGTTTACAAAGGCGTCTTCTACTATCAGAGGACGGAGTCAGTGGCACCGACGAAACGGTTGAGCATTGACCCTTACAAGCAGAACCGCAAGACCGGGTCAAAGCAACGTCCAGTTGAAGATTGGATCGCCATACCGGTGCCGGTGATCGTTGATGAAGAAACCTGGGACGCTGTTCAGGAGCAGCTTCGCCAGAACAGCTTGCGCTCATCACGTAACAACAAGCGTCATAAGTATCTGCTCCGGGGACTAGTTAGGTGCCCACGCTGCGGCGGCAACTACACCGGGCACTGTAACGGTAAATACCGGGCCTATCGTTGCCAGAGGGCGCATCATACCGTTTCCTCGACTGGACAACGCTGTGCGCCTGGGACAGTGGCTGCTCAGCCGTTAGAAGATGCCGTCTGGCAGGCTATCTCGGAGGCACTTGGTAATCCTCAGTTACTGGTCGAAGAATACCAACGTCGTGTAGAGCAAGAGGCAAAGCCTGATACCGGCGCATCAGAACGCAAGAGATTGCAGACAGCCATCAAGAAAGTGGCCCAAGCCGAGGACCGCGTCACCGATGCTTACATCAACGAAATCATGGACATGGATCGCTATAAGGCCGAGATGGAGAAGCTTCGCCAGACCCGAGGCGAGCTAGAGAGGGCCTCGAGAGCGCTAGATCAGCGGCAACAGCAGGTACAAGACAGCCAAAAGGCGTTAGAGCACCTCGACAAGTTTTGTAGCCAAGCCTCGCGCGGTTTAGACGCATTGTCGTTTGAAGAGCGCCAGCAGTTACTTCAACTGGTAGTCGAAGGCATCACCGTGGATGACGGGCGTGTCCGGGTCGAGACAATCATCCCAGGTGGCGACAGTCATTTGCGTAACGCTCGTGGTGAGCCTGTCGAACCACCCACTTCGCCAGAATCGCATTTCACAGAGGAATCCTTCGACTGGCTCAAGATGATCAGCTTGGGATGGGCCGTTGCCGAAGCCGTCGTGATTTCGACGCAGGCCGGAATGACGGCATCAAGGTAGCGGCTAATACCCCGTGGTGTCATTGCCAACCAAGAAGGCATCCCTGGCCGCTGCTCCGTGCTATTATTGGGCCGCGAAACAGATAGACCAACAAGACCCTTACCATGGATACAGACACGGGATTCAGACTCGATTTGCGGAGGATCATCATGGCCCCTGGAGGCAACGATTGGCTCGCCCAATCTCCTGAAGAAACCCTGGAACCGGAGATGCCCATCTGCGACCCGCACCACCATTTCTGGGTCTCCCGGCCCGAACCGGTTCACTACCAAAAATACCTGCTGCCGGAACTGACCGCCGATGTCAGCAGCGGCCACAACGTGCGCTCGACCGTGTTCATTGAGGTCCGCTGCGAATACCGCCAAGACGGCCCCGATGAGATGAAGCCGGTGGGTGAGGTTGAGTACATCCAGACCATTGCCGACGAAAGCGCCACTGGGAATCATGGGCAGACCAGGGCCGCCGCGGCCATCATCGGCCACGCCGACCTGAAACTGGGCGAAGGTGTCCGGCCGGTGTTGGAGGCGATGCAGAACGCCAGCCCCAACCGCTTCCGGGGAGTGCGGCACTCAGTGGGCTGGGACGAAAGTCCGGAACTCGCCAATCGCGACATCAAAGGCGCACTGGGCACCGACGGCTACCGGGCCGGAGCCAAAGTCATGGAAAGTATGGGCCTGGTTTTGGAGAACTCCATGTACTTCCACCAGCTATCCGAGTTGGCGGAATTCGCCCGGACAGTTCCAGAATTGACCATCGTCTTGAATCACATCGGCGGACTATGCCGGATCGGCCCCTACGCCAACCGCGACGATGATGTCATACCCCAGTGGCGGAAAGGCGTTGAGGAAGTGGCCAAGTGCCCTAATATCATCATGAAACTGGGCGGCGTTGGGCAGCTCCGCTACGGCTACTACTGGCACGACCGCGAGACAGCTATTGGGTCAGAGGAGTTGGCAGGGTCGCTGGGGCCGCTGATGAACCACTGCATCCAGAAGTTCGGCCCAGACCGCTGCATGTTTGAAAGCAACTTCCCCGTGGACAAGATCTCCTACTCTTACAACGTGGTCTATAACGCCTTCAAACGATTGTCCAAGGAATATTCAGCCACGGAACGAGCCGCGCTGTTTCACGACACCGCCGCCCGTGTTTACAACATAAACGTTTAGCACAGCCGGAACTTCGAGGAGAGACCATCCATGGATGTGAGACCCTTTACCATTGCCGTCGAGGACAGTGTGTTGGAGGACCTGCGCCAACGCCTGGCAGACACCCGCTGGCCCGACGAGATACCAGATTCTGGCTGGGACTACGGCAGTAATCTGGCGTACCTGAAAGAACTGGTCGAGTACTGGCGGACGGAGTTCGATTGGCGTGCCCAAGAGGCCAAACTCAACGCCTTCAGTCATTTCAAGTCTGAGGTCGATGGCCTGGATATTCACTTCATCCTTGAGAAGGGCAAAGGTCCCGATCCAATCCCCCTGGTCATCACCCACGGCTGGCCCAGTTGCTTTTTCGAGATGACTAAGATCATCCCCCTTTTGAGTGATCCCGCCAGCCACGGGGGAGACGCGGCAGATTCATTCGATGTAGTCGCGCCTTCGCTGCCCGGTTTCGGGTTCTCGGATCACGCGCAAGATCGGGGTATGGAGGTCCAGCGGGTGGCCGGGATGTGGAACAAACTGATGACGCAGAACCTGGGATATCCTAAGTTTGCGGCACAGGGCGGCGATATCGGCAGCGGCGTTACTGCGAGACTGGGGTTCGCCCATTCCGAGAGTCTGTTCGGAATACATCTGACTTCCATCACCCGTCCGACTCCCTATCTGGGCGCCGGTTCCAAGCCCGTTACCCCGGCGGAACAGGCGCTCATCGACCAACGGGATCAGTGGTTCCAGGACGAGGGTGGTTACAACCACATCCAAGGCACCAAGCCCCAGACCTTGGCCTACGGGTTAAACGACTCGCCTGCCGGATTGGCGGCATGGATCGTGGAGAAGTACCGCACCTGGAGCGACTGCGGCGGCGATGTGGAAAAGAGCTACACCAAGGATGAGCTGCTGACGATCGTAATGATCTACTGGGTTACCCACACCATCAGTTCCTCAACTCGGATGTACTTCGAGAACCAGAAGAACCTGTGGACGATGGAGAAGCACCAGAAGGTGCCCGCGCCCGCCGGGATGGCGATGTTTCCACAGGAGATATCCAAGCCGCCCAGGGAATGGGCCGAGCGGTCCTACGATGTGCGCCGATGGACCGAGATGTCGAGCGGCGGCCACTTTGCCGCTCTTGAGGAACCCCAGCAATTGGCCGAAGAGATCCGCGCGTTCTTCCGGCCTTTCAGGAAGTCCTAAGGGGTCCAGATCTTGAAGGTGAAAGGCGAGCGGATGTCAGAATCCACGCTCAGCAGAAAGACCTCGTGGAAGCCGCCTTTTGAGAAGATGTAGCTGATTGTTCGGGATTTCGTTTCAGGACTAGCCTGAACGATAAAGTCGTTCGTGGTAGCGTCCTAGATGCCAACTATGTTGTGGTCTGGATTGCCTAGGTGGATGTAATGCTCGACGCCCTCAGTGACCTTGATCAAATATGTGTCAGATACCCCGCCCAAGTCTTCGGGGTTCGATGTCGTGGTGATTCCCTCAACCAGCGACCCCAGGAATATCTCTCTGACCTGCGGCGAGCAGCCTATAACGGCCAAGACCAACAAACCGGCCAACGCCAGCAACAGCGGTCCCTTCAAATGGTTCAAGTTACCAATCATCGCTTACAACTGTATGCCTTTAATGCGTTAGCTGATAGCCTAGAGTGCCGGGGGCCCAAAAGAGCCTAGATCGGCGTGAATCCAAGGTTTCTATGGGGCATGGCTAAGGGAATCCTTTATTTCGGTTGGGCTGAATCATCAACCTGACTGAGATTAGGCTGGATCCATGGCTTGATCGGCCAGCGTCGAGCCAACGTAACGTTGATTTCCCTACCACCAAAATCTATACTCGCGACGGCAGTCACTTTCGCATTACGGGGGAAGGTTGGACACATTCGAAGAACGCGCCAGTTTATATCGATCCGAATCAGAGAGTTTTCAAGATTACTTGAAAAACCTTTCCCAAGACTCCTGGACCCGCCAGAGCGCTTGCGACGAGTGGCTGGTTGCAGATGTGGTCGCCCACCTGGTCGGCAATTCCGAGTTCTATGCCGGTACGGTCTCCCGTGGTTTGAAGGGCGAGTCATCCCCGCCAGAAGGACGCCCTGAGGCCGGGACGGGCCATCCGTCGATCAGCGCTGCCTCGTTGGCCAAGTCCTCAATAGCCGCGCGGGAAATGCTGGGTGACAAGCTGCTTGAGACCTTTATTGAGAAGGACAACGTCTTGATCAACCTTCTCACGGGACTTAGCCCGGAGGACCAGGTCAAGCCTTGCTATCACCCTGGCAGCATCGTGCCCGCCGGAAACTTCGTGGATCTTCGCTTTAAGGAGATCGTATTGCACCAGTGGGATATCAGGTCGGCCATCGAGGAAAAAGCGGGCCTATCGGCAGCCAGTTTGGCGTCGATGGTCATCTTGATCAATCAATCATTCGCATCCGGCTCGCTCCGCTGGGCATTTTGGGCCGGTCCGCCCCTAGACCGCCCGGTGCGCTATCGGTTTGATGTGAAAACCCCGATACCCGTGACAGCCGACATCGTGGTTGAGGGTGACAAGTTTCGATACGACGAAACGCCGCACGGGACCGCAGATGTGACCTTTCGTTGCCACACCCATATATTTGCGTTGTTGATGTACGGGCGGATGCAAGCCTCGGAAGCGATAGCGGCCGGGCATCTGGCGGTGGACGGTGACAACGAATTGGCTGGTCAGTTCAGCCAGTGGTTCAAGGGTATCTAAGCCGGGGAGGCCAATCGATCCAACGCCGCACCGGATAGCCGGTAGATGTCCCACCCTTCTACTCGCTCGGCGCCCAGGTATTTGTAGAACCCGATCGCTGGCTCGTTCCAGTCCAGCACCGACCATTCCATCCTAGGATAGCCACGGGTCTTTGCAAGACTGGCTCCGTAGGCCATCAGCTCCCGGCCCACACCGTGGGTCCGCCACTCGGGCAGCACGAATATATCTTCTAGATACAGACTGGAACGTCCCGAGTAGGTGGAATAGTGCTGGCAGAAGATGGCGCACCCAACGGCCTCTGAGTCGCCGCTCTCACCCTCGTGATAAGCGAAGAAAGCTTCCGCATTGGCATCCGGGCCAAAGAAAGACTCGCGGATGTTCGCCTCGGTGGCCACGACCTCATCCGAGAGCTTCTCGTAGTCGGCCAGCCCCTTGATGAACCGCAAGATCAGAGCGACGTCACCAGGCTTGGCTGCTTGGACGCTGATCCCATTTTGGGTACTCATTTCTACTTACCCTACCCGGTATCGGTTGAGCAGGTCCATATTTAGCTCGAAGCCGATCCCCGGCCTGTCGGACACAGTGACGTAACCATCATCGTCTGGCTTTAGTAGTGGTTGGAACATCTCGGTCCGCAGCGGGTCGACGGCCACCGGATAAATCTCTAGAAACTCGCCGTGGGGTATGGCCGCCGCCAGAGGCAGTTGCAACTCTTGGCAGCCGTGGGGCGCGATGGACACACCACGTTCAGCGGCCAGGTCGGTGACATCCTTGGCGACGTCGTATCCGGGGACGATGCTCACGTCCACATTCAAGATGGACGCTCCGTGATGGTCCAGCAAAGTCTTGAAGTGGGCCAGGTGGTAGCCATTCTCTCCGGTGGCAATCTTTACGCTGGAGGCCTCGGCCAACTGACGGTGGCCTTCATAGTCATGGATGGGAAGCGGCTCTTCGAACCAGTAGACATCGTATTGGGGCAGCTGTCTGGCGAATTCCAGGGAAGTCTCCAGGTCCAAGGCGCAGTTGGCGTCGACCATCAGGGTCGCGTCGTCGCCGATCGCCTTGCGGGAGGCCTCGACCCGGCGCATGTCGCCAGCCACGCCGACGTTGGGGTCGCCGATCTGGATCTTCACCGCCGAGGCGTGCATCTCTTCAACGTTGAATCGCACCTCTTCTTGGAGCTCTTCGAGGCCCTTACCCTCGGCGTAGTAACCCCCGGCGATGTAGGTGCGGATGCGTTGCTGCGCCCTACCCAGCATCTGGTGGATCGACAGTCCCAGCGCCTTACCCTTGATGTCCCAGCAGGCAATGTTGATTGCGGCCAAGACCTGGGTGTTGATGCCGCCGATGCCCAATATCTTGATCAGTTTCTCACCCAGGTCGTCGGAGAGCGAGCGGGTGTCCATGGGGTCGCGGCCAATCACGAGGGGCCGGAAATAGTCGACATAACCGGGGAACAGATTAAGGGGACGCTCCGCCGCGGTGCCGCCGTTCCAGCCATATCCCGTGATGCCCTCGTCGGTCTTGACCGTTACTTTGTGCAGTCGCCCCGGTCCGTAGAAGTGGCCGCCGTTCCAGATGCCCGGCCTCTCCCATTCAAATACCTCGCTGATGACCTCGGTAATCTT
This sequence comes from Chloroflexota bacterium, assembly GCA_027624135.1. Taxonomy (GTDB): domain Bacteria; phylum Chloroflexota; class Dehalococcoidia; order Lucifugimonadales; family UBA3495; genus UBA9611. The sequence continues at coordinate 17,034 of JAQBXL010000027.1, read as the reverse complement.
CATGGAGTTCAGTACAGCCTCAATCTCAGTCTCAATCTCAGGTACGACGGCTCAGTTACGACGACGTTCTAGGGCACGTCCATCCGGCGTAGTCGACGCACGCCCAGCAACAAAAATACCACGGTTACGATGGCTGCACCGGCGACAGCTACGGGAAAATCGATCACCCGGTCTTCGAGAGCCGGGAAGCTGGACTTGTCCAGGCCGCTCATGATTGCCAGGGTGTACCCGCGCACACTCAGATAATCCACACCATTGATGAACGAACTTATCACTCCTTCCCAGAGAAGGACGTAGACCAGTGCGAAGGGCAGCGCTCGTGTGGTCACCAAACCCGCCCAGGTAAAGATCGCTGCATAGGTCAACAGACCGGCCGCAAGAGCGGCCGCCACCGCCAGAGCCGGTCTTGCTTCACCGTCGAACCCCAACAAGGTTGCCACGATCCCTCCGGTCAACAGTACAGGGCCGCAGATGATCAACGAAGCCAGAACCTTGGGGAGGATGATTCGCCACCTGGCCACCGGCATCATGGTCAAGTATCCGAGCGTCTTGTCTTCCAATTCATTGCCAAATGACGAGGTCGCCAACGCCATGGTCACGATGGGCAGTATCCCAGCGACTAACAATCCATCAAGCAATACATTGGTGAAATTCTCGTTGAAATCAGCTTCGCCCTTGGCTGCGAAATGAACTATGAGGGCCAATCCCACCGGCAATGCCGCCAAGAGCAGGATCAGAGCGATCCGCCAGCGGCCGGTCAATTGGTGGATGGAAAGCCAGAAGATAGAGCTCATCTAGCGGTCTACCACGTAGTTGAAGATACTTTCTAGGGAGTCGTCCATCGGCTCTACCCTCATCAATCTTATGCCCTGCTCCTGGGCCAATCGAGGGATCGACCTTTGTAATTCCCCCACGTTCCGGCTCAGAACGGTCAGTTCTCCGTCGGCGTCGATGCTCACGGAATCGACGTCATCGTTCCCGGCCAGCGCGGCGGCCATCTTGCGGGGTGAACCGGTCACCACCCTCACCTTGTAGGCCTGTTCGTCCAACTTTGCCCGGATAGCCCGGAAGTCGCCGGCCGCCGCCAGTTTGCCACTGACCATCAGCAGTATGGTGGCGGCCAAAGACTCAACCTCCTCCAGGATGTGAGAGGAAATGAGGATGGTTCGGCCTTCATCGGCCAAACGGGTCATAGTGTCGTGGAAATCCAGCCGCTGGCGTGGGTCGGTGCCGTTGAGCGGTTCGTCTAGGACCAGCACCTGAGGATCGTGCACCAACGCCGCCGCCAGGCGCATCCGCTGCCGCATGCCCCGGGAATAGGTGCCAAGTTTGCGATTCTGTGCGTCTGCCATCCCCACCAATCCGATGGCCCTGTCCACCGGTCCGGCGATGGGGTTCAGCCCCTGCATCACGGCGGTGAATTCGATGAACTGACGGCCGGTTTGGAACGAATAGACCGCCTCGTGCTCGGACATCACGCCGATGTTTCGGTATAGCTCCGGGTTGCCCCGAGACGTCTGTCCCAGAATTGTCACCTCGCCCGCCGAGCAGGCTGCTTTGCCGGTAATCATGTGGAGTATTGTCGATTTTCCGGCCCCGTTGGGGCCCAGCAGCCCGGTGATGCCGGGATAGACCTGCAGGCTGACATCGTTGACGGCGACCACGCTACCGAACCATTTTGAAACGCCCTTTACATCTATAACGGGTTGAGGTTCGTTCATGCCGTGATCCTCCGATAGCGCCACAATAAGATAGACGCCAGTCCGCCGGTCAGGATTACATACCAACCTATCGGAACGATCTTAGGCAGATCTTCGATGATTCTGCGGTCCTCATCTTCGTCTTGCACATCGAATATCATCTGGTTTACGTTGGTGGGCACCCGGCTTACGTCCACTAATGCGAACCACTTACCCGCGTCGCCGGTAATCGGTTCGCATTGTCCATCAATCCTGCCATCGGTCTGATGTCCATCGCATTCAGTCAATATGCCGCTGGCCGCTGCGGAGATGACGAAAAGCCCGATGACCAATGCGGCAGCGATGGCCCGGCGGTCGGTGAATGCAGATATCGCCAGCGGCAAAGTAGTGATAAAGGCCGCTAACAGGAAGCCTGCCGCCAGGATTCGGGGGATGTCCAGCCAATTGTCTTGGATGTATTCAAAGGGATCGGCCGCAGAAAGGATCAGTCCGGCCAACAAAACTATCTGCCCGGAGTACACAAGCAGCAGGGTGATGGCGAAGAAGGCCAACCACCGGGCCGCGACATAGTCGGTAATGGTCAACGGTCTTACGAGATAGAGACTGATCACGCCGTTGCGGCGGTCCGGGCACAGTAGCTCAGGAGCGATTATGGCGGCGAAGATCAAGAGGACTGTCGAGACGATCTGGTAGTAGAGGGAATGGCCTGGTACCTCAAGTTGTCCATCTGATAAAGAGGCGATCAGCGCCAGGATCACCGCCGGGGCCATGGCCGCGCCAAACAAAAGAAAGGGGAGCACCTTGGCGCCGGAGCCGCGCCCCAGGCCAAGCGTAGTCCTGAACCCGTCGGCGAACACAGCCTTCCTAGCCCGCATCCGACCTTCGCGCGGCCCATCGTAATGTTGATACCCCAGGTCGAAAAGTTCGCCCGTTGGTCGGGCCATCAGTGTTCGCCCCGGAAGATATCGGTCAACTGATGCCGCCGGGGGGACAAGCGGCGTAGACGAGAATTGGTCTCCACCAGAGAATCTCTGATGGCGTCGTACTGCTCTTCGTCGACCAGTTGAACGGCCAGTGACACGCCATCAACCACGGCTGTAACCCCTCGGTTGGCCAGGGCTGCGATCAACTCCTCGGGGTTGGCATCCACATCGATCAATAGAGTTTCAGTTTCTCGGGTAAATTGGGCCACCGCTCCATCTTCGGTTACGTGGCCGCCTTCCAAAACGATTATCCGGTCGCAGGTGCTTTCCACATCCCCCATGAGGTGGGAAGAAAGGATGATGCTGATGCCAAAGTCATGGCCGGTGCGCCGGATGAGTTGCAGCATCTCTTCCCGGCCTCCAGGATCTAAGCCCGCCGTTGGCTCGTCTAGCAGGACGACGACCGGATCATGGGCCAAGGACTGGGCCAGCTTGACCCGCTGCTTCATGCCCGTGGAGTACTGTCCGATGGGCCGGTAACGCTCTTCTTCGAGACCAACGTGGCGCAAGATGTCTGCCGACCGCGTCCTGGCCTGGGCCGGAGGAATTCCGCTCACCTGGACCATATGGGTAAGGAACTCGGAGGCGGTGATGGCGGTGGGCAGGCAGTCGTGCTCCGGCATATATCCGAGCCGGGCCCTCACGCCCAACGATTCATAAGGCCGCTCGCCGAGAACTTCGGCAGAGCCGGAAGTCGGCTTGAGCAGGCCCAAGAATAGTTTGATGGCCGTGCTTTTGCCCGCGCCGTTGGGACCCAGCAGGCCGGTGATTCCGTCTTGCACTTGGAAATCCACCGACTCCAGGGCGATGGTCTGACCGTAGCGCTTGGTAAGGGACTTAGCTTCCAGTAATGTTGTCACGCCGGTATTATACCTGCGTTCGTGGTCGGGGCGTCTCCGCCATTGGTAGGATTTTGGGCTAGTCCTGATTGACTAGGTCCGAAAGGCAGACCATAGTGCGTCGGGATACAGCAGTGCTTCCAGACGAGATTAGATCACCTGAGGGAGGCGAGGCATGGCGACACTGGTTACCGGTGGCACAGGATTCGTAGGGGCGAATCTCGTTCGAGACCTGGCCAACAGCGGCCACCAAGTGGTCAGCTTCGACATCAACGAGCCAGACGATCTGCTGCTTGAATTTCTTGGCGACTCATCCAGGCACGTGACTTTCGTCCGAGGCGACATCGTAGACCCCGTGTCTGTGGAAAGTCTGGCCAATTCACACTTCATCGACAAGATCGTCCACGCGGCGGTCTACACAGTGAACCGGCAAGCTTTGGAGATCGAGCGCAGCCGCGATGTGGTCGCCATCAACATCGAAGGAACGGCCAATCTCTTGGAGTTAGCCCGGACCCAGCAAGTGAAGCGGTTCATCTACGTTAGCTCCGGTGCGGTCTACGGAACTGCGCTGCCTGGCAACCAGACCCTGAACGAGGATACCCCTCCGGCTCCCGAAAATCTGTACGGCATCACCAAGTTCTCCAGCGAAATGATCACCCGGCGTTATGGGGAATTGCACGGCATCTCCACCGCCAGCGTGCGCCTCAGCACTCCCTATGGCCCAATGGAACGGGTCACCGGTCACCGCGCTGTAATGTCGGTGTTCTACGATTGGACCGGGCGGGTGGTGCGGGGGGAGAGCATCACGTTGGCGGACTTGGACGGGGATATGGAACAAGGCCGGGATTACACCTACATCACGGATATCGCCGAGGGACTTAGAGCGGTGTTGGATGCGCCTTCGCTGGCCCACGGCCTTTACAACATCACTGCGGGGGTCTGGGTGACGTTTCGGGAGATATTGGACCGGGTAATCGAGTTGTCTCCTTCAACTCACGTTGTGAGCCCGGTAGTCCCTCATGTCCAGCCGGTGTACTCTAGGGGACCACTCTCCGGACACCGGCTGTTCGACGACCTGGGTTGGACGCCTCGGTACGACTTGAGGGCGGGGCTGGCGGAATACCTCGATTGGCGCAAGGACGCTGAATTCCTCGCCTGAGGTGGGCCGGTGGCGCAGAAGGATTTTGACAAAAACCATGTGCCGGAATAGGATTGGCGACTCAGGCACAGGCGTGCCAGTCTGGAATATCTATCTATTTATCTATCTATCGGAGGCAACGTAAAATGGAAGCCACAGGAATATCTCACATCGCAGTTTGTGTCAGGGACATGGACAAGTCATTGGCCTTTTACCGGGACATCTTGGGTCTGACGGTGTCAAAAGACTTTATGCAGGACACCTCTACTGGTGGTTTGACCCACACCTATAAGCACCACCGCAACACCCGGCGCACGGTTTATCTCGGCTGGGGCGGCGAGCCGTTCTTCGTGATGACCAGCCACCCCGGCGACCAGGCAGACGGTGACGCGATCAAGCTGGACCAGGTGGGGATCAGCCATGTGTCGTTCACGGTTGCGGACGTCCGTGCTTTGGCCGACGAGTTGGTGGCCAAGGGCGTGGAGATTGCTGGGGGCATCGAAGCTTTCGCCGACGCATCCGGACACGTCCGAACCTTCTTCGCCTTCGACCCCGATGGCATGCTGGTTCAATTTGACGCTGGTATCGAATCCTAAACAATCGTTCGCGAAATTTAATCAAAGCCGAGCCAGCAAAGCCCGGCCAGCACGGGCTGGGCTTTGATCCTGGCGGAGGTCTGAGTCATGGCCTGGGGTAGCATTCCCCACGAAAAGGCCATGCGATCCATGAAGCACCTCGAAGCACTTCGAAGCACTTCGTTGAGGAAGTTATGCCCGGACCCCGGTAAACCATGAAACCCTGCCCAATTTTGTTTCGAAACCACCGATGGCGTCATAGCATCCCGATGTCATTGGGTCCGTTTCAGAACTTAACTGTAATCACTCATCTTGTATCCGGCTCCGGCACCCTAGGTCTGTCCAGCGGCACTCCGGCCACTGGTCCTCTGTCCAATTGAGCTTAAGCACGAATATCGGGCGGGCTGTCTCGCCTCTTTCCATCCTTCTTGAGCGCAACTTTGGTCTCGTCTGGTCTGCGATGGTCACGGCTCAGATGGGGGCGCAGATGGAAACGATAGTGGTTGTTTGGTACGTGTTGAACCTGACCGACTCGCCGTTTCTGGTCGGGCTCACCGCAACAGCCCGGCTTGGGTTCAATTTTCTGGCCCTGTTCGCAGGCGCCACCGCTGATATAGTTCCGCGCAGAACCCTGATGATCATCGTTCAGTCGGTCTTGGCCTCTCTGGCGTTCTTGATGCTAATCTTGATCGTCACTGGACAGATCGAAGTCTGGCACATCTTTATCATCACTTTGGGCGGCGGCCTCGCCCGTATCTTCCAGATGCCAACGGCCCAATCATTGGCGGTTGACAGCGTGGTTCCGGCCCGCATCCCCAATGCCGTAGCCCTGATCAGCGCGGCCATGAACATCGCCCTGGTGATTGGGCCGATCCTAGGCGGAGTCCTATTCGAGGCATTTGGTCCGGAGGGCGCATACGTGTTGGTGGCCTCAGTTTATGTCCTCAGCGGAACATTTGCTTTCTTGATGGGTCCCACGCGAGTGAGTGAAGCCAATAAAAGGGAGTCGGTGTTCAGCTTGGTGGCTCAGGGGTTGAGATACGTGAAAGGAGAGCAGCTGCTTTGGTCGGCGCTCCTCGCGGCGGTCATCATCAACATCACTGGGTTCTCGTTCCACACCACTCTGGTGCCTATCTTCGCCAGAGACGTGCTGGACCGGGACTCGGTGGGTCTTGGCATACTTATCTCGTCGTTCGGCATCGGCGGGTTGATGGGCTCCATGTTCTGGGCGTCCATTCCAAACCTGCGCCACACCGGCTTGCTGTGCATCTTGGCGGTGGTTGGATGGCATGGGTCGATGATCGTGTTCGCCGCTTCCACCAACTTCTACCTGTCCGTCGGCATCCTCGTGATGACCGGCATGATGTTCTCATCCACCCTTGTCTTGATCCTTACGGTGTTGATGAAGACCGGCCGGCCCGAGTTTAGGGGCAGAATCATGGGGTTGAGAACCTTGGCGATCTACGCTCACGCATTTGGCAGCTTGATCGCTGGGGCTGTCGCCGGAGTAGTAGGCGCGCCGATGACGGCTGTTATCAGCGGCATCTTGGGGATCGCCATGGTGACAGGGCTGGCCATGATCGCGCCAAAGTTACGCCGGTTCTAAGCGTGAGGTCTAGACCGGGGTTCTAGATCTGGGCCCAGCGAGGCACGAACTCCCCGGCGTCCCTGATCTTGGCGGCGGTTTGCCGGGCTTTGGGTTCAAAGGTCTCAAGCAGACGCCAGAATCTTTCAGAATGGTCCAGCCGCTTGCCGTGGCATAACTCGTGGACCAGAACATACCGGGCCATCGCCTCCGGAAGAAAAAGTAGGTTCCGGTTCAGGTTGATGGATTGTTCGGCAGAGCAGCTTCCCCATTTGGTCCTCTGACGCCGGATTGACGCCCGGCTGAAGGGCAACGACAATTCCTCGCTAAGCTGGTGCAGCCAAGGGACCAATACGTTTTTCGCGCGCTGTTGGAGCCACTGATTCAACGCCTTCGCCACGGTAACTGGATCCTCCACCGGCCCGGTCAGTGATAGGAACCGCCCGTCTCGTTCCGCTACGCCCAGGCGAGCGGCTGGAGAAGCTGAATAATCAGCCTGCCAGGTTTCGCCCAGCATCGTGAGGCCGATGGAGACGGGTCTCTGTAACTCTTCGACGGGCCTGGTTCGCTCCAGATTGTTCTTGATCCAGCGGGCTTTAGACTGAAGGAGCTCCGGAATCTCCGATCGTTTGAAACCAACGGGCACCACCACCTCCAATCCCGACCAAGACGACACCCTGATCGTCACCCGCCTGGCCCGTTTGCTCTCCCGGACCTTGTAGTCCGGGATGGTCCAACCCTGCATCATCCTCATCCACCTCCCGTGTGTCGGAAAACAGAAGTGGCCAATCGTCCAATCAGCCACTTCTAGTCATGAAATTATCCGTCCTCTTTCGAACGCCCGAACGCCGTCGCCGCTGTCGCTTAGTCGCCGCCGTCGCTTAGTAGTGGCGCAGTTCTACCACGTTATCGTCCGGGTCATAGATGTAGAGCGAGATGCCGTCGCCGTGGGAACCCCAACGTTTTCCGGGTCCGGCCTGAATCGCCACGCCCATGGCTTCGAATTTCGCCTTGAGTTCTTCCATATTCGTGGGTTCGATGACCATGCAGAAATGGTCTTGGTTCTTAGCCCCGTCCTTGCCGATCGGCTCCTGATCGGCGCCGAAGAAATCGATGATGGTGTCGGCGTTGATCCGGGCTGAGGGAAATCTGATCTCGCCGGCCCGCCACTTTTCCACTCGCTCGGCCTGTAGTCCCAGGACTTCGGTGTAGAATCGGAGAGATTCTTCCACGTCCTTATTCCGCAGAACGATGTGGTCCATCTCAGTGATCTTGACCAGGGGCTGGGATTGCACTGCAGTCTGGCTCTGTGTTTCGGTCGACATGGTTCCCTCCTGTGGGCAACATCCGGATTGTGGAAACTGGGTCAAGTATACATCCCCTGCGAGTCGGCGAGCATTAGGCGAGCATTAGGCGAGCATTAGCGGTGAACGGCTGGTTGGACCAAGCTCAGCGGGTCATTCTTCCAAGGGCGTGAGCAGGACTATGGGGAAAACGCGCGTGGTTCGGCTTCGATAACCTTCGTATCCAGGGAATATCTCAACGAACCTGGGCCAAAGCTCGAGGCGCTCCTCTTCAGTGGCGATCCTCGCTATCGCTTGCCAGCGGACCCTGCCGACCTGCACTTTTACACGGGAGTTCTCAGGGGAGTTCTCACGGAGATTTAGCAGCCAGGCCGGGGCCTTCTGGTTTCCGCCGAATGACCCGATCACCGCGAGGCTTTCGCGGCTGGTCACGTACAGAAGCGGCACGGTCCTGCTCTGTTTGGATCTGCGCCCGACGGTGGTCAACAGCAGGAATCTCGCGCTACCTTTCCGCGTTAAGAACCGGCCACCGAAGACCACGTAGATGAAACCGTGAACCTGGCTAAGAATAGCGGCAAGCCGGTAGCGGGATCGCATTCGTAGCACCAAACGAGAATATAGCAGAGTGCCGGGTTGAGACTAGAACGAGGCGCTGGAAGTCTACCATGCGGATCAGGCCTGCGACTGCCCACGGCTTTCGGTTATAGTTAAAGATAGCCTGTAAACCTGATCGTTAACCCACTCTCGGGAGACCCAACCGACTCATGCCTCTGGTTTCCACTTCTCATCTGGCAGTTCACTACGGCGCCGACATCATTTTTTCGGGTATCGACCTGGACATCAATGAACGTGCCCGCATCGGGATCGTTGGCCCCAACGGCGGCGGCAAGACTTCCCTTCTAAGAGTGTTGGTGGGACAGCAAGTGCCGAACGAGGGGAGAGTAGCCCGCTCCAAAGACATTCAGATCGGATACGTGTCACAACATCCCCAATCGACGTTCAGGGGCACCTTACGGGAAGAGATTCTGACCGCCTTTGACGAGGTCAGGAAGTTGGAAGCTGTTCTGGAAGCCAGTTCGCAGCAACTCGATCCCCTGGCCGATGATGCCGAAGAAGCGGGCCTGCGTTACGCGGAAACCCTGGAGCAGTACGAAGCCCTAGGCGGGTATTCCTACGAGCGGAACGTGGAACGGATGGTGGAGGGTCTTGGCTTGAGGCCGGAGACCCTTGATGCTCCAGCATCAACGGCCAGCGGAGGCGAGCGTACCCGCGCCGCGCTGGCAAGGGCCCTTCTGGTTGGTCCGGACCTTCTGGTGCTGGACGAGCCGACCAACTACCTGGACCTAAAGGGAGTTAAATGGCTGGAGCGCTACCTGACCCACTTGAGTTCTGCGGTGGTGTTGGTCTCCCACGACCGTTACTTCTTGGACAGTATGGCCTCCCAGATATGGGAGTTGGATCACGGCCGCCTGAACGTCTTCCCCGGTAACTTCTCCAAGTACCGGGTGTTGAAAGCCGAACGCGACCTGCGTCAGGCCAAGGAATACGAGGCCCAGCAGGAATTCATCGCCAAAGAACAGGCATTCATCGACCGCTACCGGGCTGGCCAAAGGTCTCGGGAAGCCAAGGGGCGGGAGACCCGGTTGCGCCGATTGGAGCGCATCGACCGGCCCGATTTAGACCGGTCAGTGGCGCTGTCTTCCGCACCTGCCAGCAGGACCAGGCAGGTCGTTCTTAGCACCAAAGGTTTGAAGGTGGGGTATACCGATGGCGATGAACCGACGGAATTGCTCCAGGTTCCCGATCTGAAACTGGAGCGAGGCTCCCGCACGGCGGTGATTGGAGACAACGGCACCGGCAAGACCACCTTCATCAAGACCATTCTTGGAGACGTTCCGCCGTTGGAGGGTTCAGCCGACCTGGGTCAAAGCGTTAGATTGGGTTATTACACTCAGGGACTGGACGCGCTGGTTGATGAGCATACCGTGTTGGACTCGTTCTTGGAGATCAAGAACATGCCCTTTGAGGATGCCCGGTCCTACCTGGCGAGGTTCCTGTTCCAGGGCGAGGACGTTTTTCGGACAGTGGGCGTCTGCAGCGGCGGCGAGAAGAGCCGGCTGGCCCTGGCGCGGCTCTTAATCACAGAGCCGAATCTGCTGGTGTTGGACGAGCCGACCACCCATTTCGACATCCCAAGCAGGGAAGCGTTGGAACAGGTGCTGATGCGTTATTCCGGCACCATCATCCTTGTGTCCCACGACCGCCACCTGGTGTCACTGCTTGCCGATTCGCTGTTGGTTACTTCTTCGGGCAAGATCACTCATTTCCTGGGAACGTTCAACGAATGGACCGACGCCCAACAGGAAACCGAAGCAGAATCAACTGCGGTTCGCAGTCAAGGGAACGCTCGGCCAACCGCGCGTCCTCAAACTGCCAAGGCCAGGGACCCCAAACGCAGGAACCCTGCGGCGCCGGTCATCGACCTGGAAAAGATCATCATGGACCTGGAAGACAAACTCAAGGCGGTTGAACTGCAATTGCAGCAGGCCACCTTGAGCCAGGATCTGGATGCGATCACCCGCTTGGCCGAAGAACATGCTCAGACGCAATCAGAACTAGAGCGGCGTCTGAAAGAGTGGGAGGAGGAGTAAACCGGGAGGAACCTTATGAGGTGGGGGTTCGGAGTTCGAGTCTGAGACACTCATCCATCCGGGGGAGAAGAAATTTTGGGCAAAAAATAAGCCCTCGTTTCCTGAGGACTTGCCAAACATTATAGCACGATGAATGAGCGCTTATCAATAGTTTGTGCCTAGATTACTCAGATAGGCCGGATTTTGGTTGAGGTCGATGAATCGCCGGTGCTCGAATTCGCTGGGCAAAAAAATAGCCCCCAATCTCTTGGGAACTTGCCAAGCATCTTAGCATAAATACTCTGGGGTTGTCAATAGTTTGTGCGTAGATTGCTTGGATACCCCGAAGCCGGGCGTTGGTTCGGAAGTCGGGCGTTGATTCGCTAGGTGGTTGTGCCGTGAGTTTGCCCCGCCTTCTAGTGGAGGATGTAATATACTGCACCCCGAATAACCGCAGCGATACCGATTTTTGGAGGCCCCATGACAACGACAGGCAACAGATTAGAAGGCAAGGTCGCCATCGTGACCGGCGCCGGCGCCACCGGCAGCGGCGAATTCGTGGGCATCGGCCAGGCTATATCTCTGCTGTTCGCGCGCCAAGGAGCCAAGGTATTGTTGGTGGACCGCGACGAAAAGAACGCCGAGATTACCCTGGCTCAGATCAAAGAAGAGGGCGGCGATGCCACGATCTTTGTCGGCGACGTCACCAACATCGACTCCTGCCAAGAGATGACGGAAGCGGCGGTCAGCGCCTACGGGAAGCTGAACGTTCTCGTGAACAACGTTGGCATCAGCGGTCCTGGCTCGGTCACCGACGTGGCCGAGGACTTCTGGGACACGGTGATAGACGTCAACCTGAAGAGCGTGATGCTCACGAGCAAGTTCGCCATTCCCGAGATGATCAAGGACGGCGGCGGATCGATAATCAACCTTTCTTCCATCGTGGGTCTACGGGCCGGCGGCGGACGGCCCAGCCATGCTTATGCGGCCTCCAAGGGAGGGATACTGGGCCTGAGCAACTCCATGGCCGTCCACTATGGCCGGGACAACATCCGGGTCAACTGCATCGCCCCTGGCCACGTCTACAGCCCCATGGTCGCCCGGCACAGCTCCGACGAGATGCTGAATCTGCGCCGCCGTGCCGGACCTTTGGGCTTCGACGGCACCGCCTGGGATGTCGCCTACGCCATCCTGTTCTTGGCCTCAGACGAGGCCCGCTGGATATCCGGAGTCACGCTACCGGTGGACGGAGGACTCCTGGCCGCCACACCCCTGGCCATGTACCCGTATCTGAAAGACCCTGAGTAGCGCAGGTGGCTACTGCGCCCGGAATATCTCGTTGGCGAGGTCGATGGCTGATCGGGTTGCTGGCAGGCCGCAGTAGAAGGTGGCGTGGATGAATACTTCCACGATCTCCTCTTGGGACAGGCCCACGTTCAGCGCGCCCTTGATGTGGCTGGCCAACTGAGCTTCCCGGCCCAGGGCTGTCAGCGCCGCCATGGTGCATATCGATCGCTCGGATAGCTCCAATCCCGGCCTGTTCCAAACGGACCCCCAGTAGTATTCAGTGGTCAGCCGGTTGAACTCCCTCTCCGCCTGGGTCACCGGCCCTGCTCCACCGCTGGCGGGTGGACCCATGTATTCGACGCGACGGGCCACGCCCCGGTTGTACAGGTCGTCAGGAGTCTCGGATGAGTCGAATACCTTTTGAGGAGTGTAATCGACGCCCTTCTCTGCAAAGACCTGTTTGGCGATGGCTAGGGCATCCAAAGTCGCCGGTACCCCACTGTAATAAGACGAATGCATCAGCACCTCGACGATCTGGATCGGAGTCAGCCCCAGATTGAGGGCGTTGCCCAGGTGACGCCGAACTTGGTTGTCCCGTTTCAGTACCGTTAAACAGGTGAGGGTGATCATCTCTCGTTGATGGTCATTCAGGGCGGGCCGGTGCCAGATGCTGCCAAACAAGAATTCTCCGGCGATGCGCTCCAGGTCTGGGGCCACGTCCCAAGCCATCGGCGTGGATCCGCCGGTCAGAGTGCCGCCGCCAAACTTGGTGCGGGTTTCGATGCCCTTCTGTAGCCGTTCATCCAATGTTGTCATAGTTAACTCCCATCATCGATTCGAGAAATAATATCCGATAACTAGCCAGGCACGCATTGTAATCATTCAAGCGGGCCACGCCAACCCGTGCCTGTGATACCCTGTTAGCCAAATCCGATTCCTCAACACGGAACTTCGAACTTGAACACGAGGTAATTGATGGAACTTCGAAATGCAGTCATCGTCGATGGTGTTCGCTCTCCATTTGGTCGGGCCACCCGAGGCAAGCTGGTCGCCACCAGGTTAGACGAGGTGGGCGGCAAAGTGATTCGACATCTCCTAGACCGGAACCCCAAGGTCTCAGACCGCATGATCGAAGACGTGGGTCTGGGAAACGTGCTGGGCAATGCCGAGTTCGTGGACATGGGCCGCGTGGCGCGCATGGCCGGTCTGCCTCCCGAGGTTTCCACGTTCAACTCCAATCGCCAGTGCGGATCCAGCATGGAAACCCTCCACAGGATCGCCCAGTCCATCATGATCGGGGCCATCGACTGCGGCATCGCCTTGGGCGCCGAGCGTATGGCACGCACTATCCCAGGCGATGAGGGGCCTTTCACCAGGATCACGGAACCAACCCAGATAGAGTTCACCAAAGAACAGCGGGACATGCCGCCGGACCACTACGACAATTTCTCGGTGCCGTTTCCTGACTTCATCCTGGACTCACCGCCCAAGGTTTCCATGCTGCAAACGGCTCAGAATGTGGCCGAGGTCTATGGACTGTCGCGCAGTGATCTGGACGAGTACGCCGTGCCCAGCCACCAGAAAGCAGTTGAAGCCTATCAAGCAGGGCGGTTCAACGACGAGATCGTGCCCCTGGAAGTGGAACAGCCGATATTCGACGACAAAGGCAATTGGCTGCCCGACGAACGGGGCGCAACCATCACCTTCGATCAGGACGAGTGCATCCGGGCGGGGACTAACTTTGAGGCCCTAATGAACCTCAACCCTATCCCCGGCGTGGTCAGCTACAGCGATAGCGAGATCGTCATCACCCCCGGAAATTCGTCGCCCACCAACGACGGCGTCAGCGCCATCTTGGTGATGAGCGAAGAGAAGGCCCTAGCTCTGGGGTTGGAGCCCTTGGCGCGAATCATCGGGTTTGGTGTCGCCGGAGTGAAGCCGCAATTGATGGGCCTTGGCCCGGTGCCCGCTACAAACAAGGCCATGAAGTACGCTGGACTGACCATGGACCAGATCGACCGGGTCGAGTTCAACGAGGCCTTCGCCGCCCAGATCATTCCCTGCGCCAAAGAACTTGGCATACCGATGGAGAAGCTGAACGTCAACGGAGGAGCCTTGGCCATCGGCCACCCATTGGGTGCGACGGGAGGCCGGCTCGTGCTGTCGTTAGCTCATGAGTTGCGGCGCTCAAACTCGAAGTACGGCCTGGCCACCCAGTGCATCGGCGCTGGCATGGGCATCACCACGGTGATCGAGGCACTGTAACTTTCCCGTTCAGGGATCCTTCCGCAAAAGAAGAAGGCTGGCAAACCAAAGAAGCCATCACTGAGGTCCTCCGCCGAGGGCTAAAGTGGTGGCTATTTTTTCTTCAACTAATACGATCCACAAGACCTCCCCCTTCTGTCGGGGCCTCGTTAGGTGACCCAGGAATGAGGAAGGTGTGCGTTTGGTTGATGCTCGATCCTTTCGCCAGGCTCGGACGGGTATTGCTCAGGCACGGTTATCCCAGCGGGGCGAATCCTGAGGCGATTGTGTTTAGTGGGCAGGTTGATAAGATCGATGATGTCGCTCTAACCATGCTTGGTAGCACGGCGCCAAACGCGATGCCCAAACGCGATGCTTGGTATCCGGGGTTGTGAAAACAATTGCTAGGCTGCCAGACGTCCGACCAGCCAGCAGGGCAACCGGGGGTGGGACCAATCTAATGGTCTCGGCTGATCCCCCCAAGAAAGTCCAATTGCTGGGCTAGCCGTCCTTTCATCTCGGGGACAGCGACATGAGGCCTCAGGTTTTGCAGACTGAGGCCTCTTTCATTTTGCCTAGCTCCCCATGCTCCGTCATGAAGTTTCGGGTTATACTCTGTCGGTCTTTCCGCAACAAGTAAAGAACTCACCAGACACGACAGGAGTTAACCCGTGCCCCCAACCCCACCCACCAGTGTGCTAGAAGGCGTGCGCATCTTAGAATTGGCCCGTTGGCAGGCTGCTCCCAGGGGTGGCATGATCCTGAGAGACATGGGCGCAGAGGTTATAAAACTGGAGTGGAGCAAGTCCAGCGACCTCCGAAATTCCGGCCCCTTCGTCGGGGACATGAGCGTTCAGTTCGCCGCCTATAACCGGGGCAAGAAGAGCGTCACCCTAAACACCCGCCATCCAGAGGGCAAAGATCTGTTCTTCCGGTTGTTGAAGGTCTCCGATGTTGTGTTGGAAAACTTCCGGCCCGGCACCATGGACCAGATGGGGTTCAGCTACGAAAAGATGTGCCAAGTAAACCCCGGCATCATCCTGGCGTCGGTCTCCGGATTCGGCCAGTACGGGCCGTATCGGGACCGGCAGTGCTTCGACCCCATAATCCAGGCCATGAGCGGAATCGGTCATCAGACTGGCCGAGGTTTCGACCAACCGGTGATGTCCGAGGGGCCGATCATGGACCGGATAGCCGCCCTGCACGCGACGATCGGTATCCTGGGCGCTCTGAGACACCGGGACCGGACGGGAGAGGGTCAGTGGCTGGAGGTGTCGATGCTGGACGGCGGCATCACCCTGGAAGAAGTAGCGCTGGCCATGTGCCACGAAACGGGCACCAACGACTTCACACGTGCCGGCTCGTTCATCAAATGCAAAGATGGCTACGTCTCCACCGGAGCGGCTCGGGCCGGGATGTGGGAGCGCATGCTCAAGATAATGGGTTACGACGAATTATCGGAAGACCCTGAGTACGCCGCGCCGATGTTCGCCACTGACAAGGCCGAGATACGCATGGAGCTTTTGCATCTTTGGTGCGAAGAGCGTTCGACCAAAGAGGTCGAGGATGCCTTGGTCGGGGCTGATATTCCGGTGGGCCGGGCATTGAGCATCCCAGAGGTGCTGGCGGACCGGCACCTCTGGGAGCGCGAGGTTATGATGGAAGAGGAATTGCCGGACGGGAAGAAAATCCTGGTCCCCGGCCCCACGATCATCAAGTTTTCCAAAACTCCAACCACCGCCGGACCGATTCCCGGATACGGCGAGCACAACCATGACATCTACCGAGGCGTGCTCGGCCTGGGCGACCGGGAGATGGCCCGGCTTGCGGAGGAGGGCGTGATTACCTGATTGTTGATGACGCCGGATGACGCGGACGCTAGAAGACGCGTACGCTGGAAGCGATATTAGCCGGTTCTGACCACCAACACTGGGTCACCAGAGTGGCGCACAACCCGGTCCGCTACGCTGCCCAAGGTCCAACGCGCCGGCCCCGAGCGGCCGTGGGTGGTCATTGCCACCAAGTTGTCGGGCGTTTCTTGGGCTATGTCGATGATTATATTGGCAGCCCCGCCACGCACTAGCCGGTGGTCCACCAGAGCAACCCCTTCCTTACGCAGGGTGTTCTCTAACTCTTTGAGATAGACCAACGCTTTGTCTGCGGCCTCCTTCGCCATGTCCTCGGAGGTCTTGAAATGAAGGCCGACCACTCCATCTAATCGTTGGTAGTCGGTGTGGGAGCTAAACTCCTCCACAGTGGGGACTACCCGGAGCAGTGTGACCTTAAGGTCTAAAGCCTTGGCCAGCGCCGTTACGTGGGGAATCACCGACTCTGCCAGTGGAGAGCCGTCCACCGGAACGACGATCGTCTTAAGATCAGCGTCAGGTTCCGGATCCCCTTCATGATTACCACGGACGATCAACATTGGATTCTTTGTGGAGTTCAGGACTCGATCCGTCACACTTCCCATGAGCCACCGGGCGATCCCAGACCGTCCATGAGTGGACATCGCTATCAACGAATTGGGGGACTTTTTCGCTTCTTCGACGATGTGGGAAACCACGTCGCCCTCGTAGGTCGCACAGGTTACTTCAAACCCGGGCGTATTTCTTTTTACCCCACATTTCCCATATGGCTAAAAACTCTGTTCTGTAATTCGTCTAACTGTTTTGATCTACCGCCTAATCAAGTGTCATTTGCCGTTCTCACAGCTATAATTACTCCATAGTATGTCACTTTGCAGTGATAT
>JAQBXL010000179.1 GCA_027624135.1 Chloroflexota bacterium | reverse complement strand
TCCGGTAGCTCGTCAGGCTCATAACCTGAAGGTCGTAGGTTCAAATCCTACCCCCGCAACCAAATTAGCCCGTAACCTCAATAGGTTACGGGCTTTTTGATTTTGCGTCTCAAATTCAATAATCGCCATGGACTCCTCATGGAAGCAAGAGGGTGCGCAATTCTGCGTATACCTGGGATGGCCTTCGCATTGCGGAGCGAGTGCCGATCAGTCGAGGCCGGTAGCGTCCAGCCGTTCGATGAACCTGCCCTTCCTCTCGTGCCGGGCGCGGAGGGCGGCGAGGAGGCGGGCGAACTTCGTCGTCTTTCGGCCTTTCCGGGAACGCTTGCGCAAGTCGAGCAACAATGCCGTCGCTTGATCGTATGCGGGAGCGTTGCGCCGGGAAATCAGCTCTTCTACATCCCGCCAGACGGCGTTCTCCCGACGTGCGGCAGGGCGGCGTTCACGGTTCTTTGTCGCCTTCGCTGTGCTTCTTTCCAGAGGAGGTGAAACTGCTTTCTTCCGAGCCCCGACCTTACCTTCGGTACGGGATTTTCTGTGTTTCTTTGTCGGTTGCGGTGTCGCCATGTCGAGGCCGAACAGCGCGGATATGTCGTCAGACTCCAGCACCTTCCCGGCGTCTGGGCCTTTCTTCGCTAGAGGCAGTACCGTATCGATATGGGCCACCAGGTCGTTCTCATCCACCGCGCGCAAGTGGAACAGCAACTCCGGCTTTTCGTCCAGCCGAGAGCCGATGCCGTACAGGACCGCCGCGATGTGCTTGCACATCGATGCATAATCGGGACAACTGCACGAAAAATCGATCTCGGATGGCCTGGGAAACAGTCCCTTGTCCTGGCGGCAGAGACGCTCCATGACACCTTTGCTGAAGAGTCCTTGCAACAGTTCCACCAGCGAATCGATGCTGCCCGCGCAATCTTTGCATATGGACTTCCACTGCGCCTTCGGCACCGCCGCGATACCGACCGAGATATTGTAGATCGACGAGCCACTGACCAACGCCCGCACTTCCAAGGGGGTGATTTGCAGATCGATCACAGAGCCGTTGCGCAGATAGGTACGGCCCCGCGGCAGTCGGTTTTCGAAGTCGTGGTAGCTTTCCAGATTGTCGCACCACGCCTTACCCCAGAAGGTGGTGGTGATTTTGCGCCCTTCGATCACTACCGGCGCGACCAGATGCCCTTTCTTGCGCAACTTCGCAACCTCGCGGGCTGCCTTCTTACGGCGCTCTGCGACCGGGACATAGGGCGCCCACCCTCCGTAATAGCGTGACATCGTTTTAGTCCTTCATCGCGGCGCCCAGATCAAGGGTGACGAGCCGCAGAAGCGCGTCATCCTTCATCTCGGTCAGATTTATCTCGCCTGATCCGGCAAGCAGATCCTCGGACAGAGTCTTCTTTGCCTCGATCATAGCGTCAATCTTTTCCTCGACCGTTCCCTGACAGACAAACTTGTGCGCCAAGACGTTTTTTTTCTGTCCGATGCGGAAGGCCCGGTCCGTTGCTTGGTTCTCTACCGCCGGATTCCACCAGCGATCAAAATGCACGACGTGGGACGCTTCAGTTAGGTTCAAGCCTGAACCCCCTGCTTTAAGCGACAGGACAAAAAATGGGGTGTCCTCGTCTTCTTGGAAGGTCCGCACCATGTCCTTACGTCTCTTTACCGCCGTTCCGCCGTGCAGAACCAAGCCAGGGCGGCCAAAGACCCTTTCCAAAAACGCTTCAAGGGGTGCCGTCGTCTCGCGGAACTGGGTGAAGACCAGCATCTTCTCCTGACGTGCCGCCACCACCTCGGCAATTTCACGCAAGCGAGCAAATTTTCCGCTATCCTCCTCCAACCAGATATTGTCTTTCAACCACTGGGATGGATGATTGCATATTTGTTTCAGGCGCATCAGGGTCGCCAGCACGATGCCCTTGCGCTGAATCCCCTCGGCCCCTACCAGTGCCTCGGCCAGATCCGACACCGTCTGCTCATAGAGTGCCGCTTGCTTGCGGCTTAAGGCGCAGTGCGCCTTGACCTCGGTCTTGTCCGGCAGGTCGGCGATGACCGACTTGTCCGTCTTCATCCGACGCAGGATATAGGGGCGTACCAGATTGCGTAGTGGGCCATAGGGATTGTGGGTGCGATCCGCCAGTCCCTTGGCGTAATTGGTGAACTGCTTGGATGTTCCGAGAAGGCCCGGGTTGATGAAATCGAAGATCGACCAAAGGTCACCCAGGTGGTTTTCGACCGGAGTACCGGTCAGCGCGATCCGCGCCTTCGCCTTCAGGACCTTGGCTGCCTTGGTCTGTTTGGCTCTCGGGTTCTTGATCGCCTGGGCTTCGTCGAGGACGAGCAGGTGCCAGCTTGTCTCCGCCAGCACCGACGACCGCAGGAGCGTGCCATAACTGGTGATGACCAGAGCGAAACTTTCGAACTGGTCCGGAGTCAATTGCTTCATCCGTTCTGCCGTCATGGCAGAAGGGTGAACAATCAAGGCATTTAGGCTGGGAGCGAAGCGCCCGATTTCCGCCATCCAGTTGGCGAGTAACGAGGCCGGTGCTACCAACAGGCTCGGTTGTTTGTCTCTGTCTTTACGCCCCAGCACCAGCAGTAGCGACAATACCTGGATCGTCTTCCCGAGGCCCATGTCGTCGGCAAGGCAGGCCCCAAGCCCAAGCCTGCTCAGCAGGTGCAGCCATTGCACTCCCGCCTTTTGATAGGGACGCAGCATTCCCTTGAGCGCCGGGCCCGGATCAACGTCTCTGCCATCAGGGCTACGCAGCGCCTTTAACGTCCTGGCAAGAAAAGGTCCTGCCGTTACATGGGACCAGTCGGAGACATCACTGTCCTTGCCATCTTCGGTGATTGCGGCCCCAGCCAGCATGCGCATGGCCTCGGTAAAGGTGAGGCCGTTCTCCGCGGCCAGGGTTTCCGCTTCCTTGAATTGCCGCATCGCGAGTTCCATGCGTTCACGGTCGACCTCCACCCATTGGCCACGCAACAAGACCAGTGTCTCGGTACCGGCGAGCAGTTCGGCGATCTCCTCTTCGGTGAGCGGTTCCCCCTCCAGCGTAACGTCCACTTGGAAATCGAGCAGTTCATCAAGGCCCATGGTGGACGGGGTGCTCGCGCCAATCGTCGCAGTGACCCTTGGGCGCGCGGGACGATTGGCGTGCCAAGTGGCTGGCATGCGCACGACCACGCCGGCGTTTTCCAACTCGGGAACGCTGGCGAGGAACCGCGACGCCTCAACCACCTCCCAACGAAGAGGATGGAATATCTCTCCCGCGTCAACCATCGCCTTCAGCCAACCACAGGCTTCGGCGGCACGCTGCACCGGCACCAGTAGCGACAACAGCTTTTCGCGGTTAGCCGCACCGGAATATTCGCTCAATGCCTGGCCGAGCGGCACATGTTGAGCCGTGGCCTTCGCCGATAGCCCCGTGGTGTAGGTGGCCAGGAAAGCGAAGGGCAGATCGGGGTCGCGCCGGTTCTCCGCCAGATTGAAATGCACACGCCCGACCATGTTCCATGCCGGGTTTAGGCTCTTGAGAAAGGATTGAATATCCTTTCCAGCAGCAGCCTGAGAGGCCCTGAATGCCAAGCCTATCTGTTCCCATAGCGCCTTTAGAATGTCTCGGTTCAGGTACTCGGCTCCCGGCATCATGGGTGCCGTCAGCACCAGGGTGGCGAGTTCCCCGTCGTCCGGTGGGGGTACTGTGAATGTCGTGTCAGGTGACCGAAGGCACAGCCCCCTCACATAACGTGCCGCGAAGTCGTGCCACCAGCTGAAAACAGGAGGCAAAGCCTGCCCCACCTCTCCCGCCCCCAGCCACATCAGACCATGTCCGGAACCTTGGGCAAAGGCATCGACAAGCCGTGCCGCGATCGTATCTTCCAGTACAGGAGAGTCCTCGGCTTTCTCGGAAACGAGGTGTCCTTGCGGGGTCAGGCGGAGGCCCAGGCGGGACACTGTTATAGGGGGCATGGCGTTCCCTTATCGTCTTATTTGGGGGAGGTTTTGACCATTGATCTACCCTGTCCCTCCCATTTATCTCATCGGCCCTAGAAACCTTGGATTATTGCGTCGCGACCGGATAGCCTTT
>JAQBXL010000178.1 GCA_027624135.1 Chloroflexota bacterium | reverse complement strand
CCACCCCTGGCCAGAGCTGGTTTGAGCATGTTGCTGGCGTCGAGGCCACCTTCGGCAGCGCCGGCGCCCACCATCGTGTGAATCTCGTCTAAGAACAGGATCACCTCACGGTGCGCCTGCTTCACCTCGTCCACCACCGACTTGAGCCGCTCTTCGAATTCGCCTCGGAACTTGGCCCCGGCGACGAGAGCGCCCATGTCTAGGGCCAACACGCGGCGGCCCTTGAGCGAGTCGGCCACGTCACCTGCCACGATTCGGGCGGCCAGTCCCTCGACGATGGCCGTCTTGCCCACGCCGGCTTCCCCGATGATCACCGGGTTGTTCTTCTTCCGCCGGGTCAGGGTCTGCATCACCTGGCGGATCTCTTCGTCCCGGCCCACTACGGGGTCCAGCTTTCCTTGTCGGGCCAGATGGGTCAGGTCGATGCTGTATTTGTCCAGTGAGCGGTAATGGCTCTCCGCGCGAGGGTCGTCCACCCGGTGGCTGCCCCGGATCTTCACGAGTGCCTGATAGACCTTTTCTTGGTCGATGCCGTGGTCTTTCAAGACCTGGGCGGCGTCTCCTTGGGATTCCATGACGGCGGCGATGAATAGGTGCTCGGCGCCGATGAAGTCATCCTTCAGCCGCTCTGCTTCATGTTTGGCGTCCTCAAGAAGCCGTGAGGCCCTGGGGGTGGCATAGATCTGTGTCGCGTTGTCGGCAACCTTCGGGGCGGCCGTCAATATCCGGTCCAACTGGGCTTTTACGGCGTCGGGTTGGACCCCAATCTCGGTGAGTATCGCACTGGGAATCCCATTGTCCAGTTCTAAAAGGGCCAGCAAGATGTGCTCCACGTCCCATTGGCTGTGGTTGTAACGGCGCACCAAGTCATGGGAGTTGGTCAAAACTTCCTGGGCCTGTTCGGTAAATTGGTCGGGTCTTAATACCATGATGATTTCTCCTATGCCTGCCCTTCTTAATCTGGGTTAGGCGATGCTTCCCTGAGGGTTTGAACGGTTAGACCGATTGGGATCGCCAGGGCGTTCGGCGGGGTTGCCAGCGCCCGTCGCCTGGCGAGGGACCTGCCTTTGCAGTATGATCACGGCATTGGTCAATCGTTTCACTTCCCCTTCCAACTCTTCGATGCGGTTCATCAGCTTCAGGGCTACCTCTGCGCCGGCCAGATTCAGTCCCATGTCTTCAGTCAGGGCTTTGAGACGGCGCAGGCGGTCGATGTCGGCCATGGAATAGAGCCTTTGGCGGCCCACGGTTCGGGAGGGCCAGATCAGTCCGACCCGCTCGTAATGACGCAGGGTTTGGGCGTGAACACCGACTATGCGGGCGGCCACGCTGATCACGAAACACGGTTCCTCTCTAAATTGCTCTTCGGTGCTCATGATTACTCCTTATCATCGGCCTCGGGTTCATCAATGCCTGTGTCTCCGTTTATTTCTCCTGAGACCGCGGGGTTTGGGGGCGTCGGCGCTACCGTGCGTTTGGCCCGTAATTTCTGAAAAAGCTCTAACTCTTCTTCTGTAAATTCAGCGGGTAGCTTCACTTTCACCGTGGCGAATAGATCCCCTCGGTGGTCCACGTCGCCCCGCGTGCTGGCCGATCTGCTCATGGCCGGCATACCCTGTCCCGCCAGCCGGAACCGGCGTCCGTTCTGGGTTCCTTGCGGAATGGTCAATGCCAGCCGACCGGTAAGAGTTGGAACGGTTAGTTCGCCACCCAAGACGGCGTCGTCCAACGCAACTTCGACTTCCACGAACAGGTCTTTGCCCTTACGGCTGAACCTAGCATGGTCTTTAACGGAGACGATCAGGTAGAAATCGCCGCCGTGGCTGCGGTCCGCCGAGATGTGGACGCGGGAACCGTTGTCGACGCCGGGCGGAATCTTGACTTCAAGGCGGCGTCCGTCTTGCAATTGGAGGCGCCGGGCCGCCCCGCTGAATGCCTCCTCGAGGGTGACTGAAACTGGATACTCAGCGGGCGGAGGCCGGAAGTCTTGGCCGCCCATGCCGCCGAAGAACTGGTCAAAAATGCTGCTTCGACCGCCGCCAGTTACATCGCGGACACCTCCCCTGTTTGAGTAGGAGAATCCGCCGCCCCGGCCCGCCTGCTCATACTGGTCAGCATGTTTCCAATCATTGCCGTAGCGATCGTACTTGCGCCGCGACTCTTTATCGGTGAGGACGGTGTAGGCCTCATTGATCTCTTTGAACTTCTCTTCCGACGCCGGGTCGTTCTTGTTGACGTCGGGGTGGTGCTTGCGCGCCAATTTGCGGAAAGCAGACCGGATGTCTTTCTCCGAGGCGTCCCGGGCCACTCCCAATGTGTCGTAATAATCAGCCATAAATATTACTGAACCGTGTTATCTCCTGATCTATACCCGAGCTAGATTATAGTTTAATTGAGAGTACGAGTCAACGAACAGTTAATATAATAGATAGTAAACTTGACATTAAGCACTCAACTATCTAGAATAATATTTGTTAACCAGGGGTTGGGACGCTTTGTCTCAACCCCAATATTCAGGAGGATACCGAAGATGGTATTGACACGTTGGGACCCACTATATGAGATCAGGCGGGCACGCCGATTGGCCGGATTTTCCCCATTCGCAACAGGTGGGGGTAACTTCGACAGCGCCGAAAGGAATGACTGGACGATTCCGTTGGACATCGTCAAGGACGGTGACAACGTCACGGTTCAAGCCAACCTGCCCGGCGTCAAGCCAGAGGACATCGATGTCACGATCGAGGGCGGGGTGTTGACCATCAAGGCCGACACCAAAGTGGAGGAAGAACGAGAGAACGGCGGCTACGTGATCCGGGAACGCCGGACGGGGTCGTTCCACCGCTCGCTGCGGCTGTCCGAACACGTCGACACAGACAAGGTTGAGCCTCGTTACGAGAATGGCGTTTTGACCATCACTCTTGCTGTGGCTGAATCCAAGAAGGCGAAGCACCTAAAGGTTGCCACCGGAGCGGCTCTGACTGACGGCAAATAACCGGCCGGACCATGACGGTCTAGCTGGACCCGGATTGCAAAAAGGGCCTCCCCCGATCGGGGGAGGCCCTTTTTGTCGTGACCGTTTTGTCATCACCTGTTCGTCATCATTAGAAAGAGCCTCGATGAGGTGCCCACCGAGGCTCTGTTGTGGGCGCCCATGGGGGAAGGCGCCCTCAGGAGAGGAACGGGGAGTGTCCTAGGACGATGACCTGAACTACTCCAGTCCTCATTATCTACTACGCGATGACGCGCAGAATGGATGCAAAGAAGTGCACCGGCGCTGGCTACAGCCGATTGGCAACCAACCGGGCTAGCGCCTCCACACCTTCGAGACTCACTAAAGGTGTCGATTCGGCTGATTGGGTTGTGTGGAGCATAACGACCCAGTCACCCTTATTGAATACCACCATGCTTCCGATACCCGACTGGTTTACCTCACTGAAGAACGAAGCGTCTCCGATCTTTGTTGAATGTTCCTGCATATTCGGCGTTTGCGTGACAACCAACTCCAAATGAGTGGACGCTGCACCGTCAGAATCGAACCTGAGCGTGGTAAACGACAGACTCTGTGAATCGCCTTCTGCTATGAAAGTCAGCAGGTCGAACGAAACAATA
Organism: Chloroflexota bacterium; assembly: GCA_027624135.1. GTDB lineage: Bacteria > Chloroflexota > Dehalococcoidia > Lucifugimonadales > UBA3495 > UBA9611. The sequence continues at coordinate 539 of JAQBXL010000178.1, read as the reverse complement.
TGCTCGAACTGCTCCGGGTCTGCTTCGAATGACATAGACCGTAGATCGACATAATTTGTGCTTAGACTGATCCCATCGGCAAGTGCGGCCACTTCTCTGGGCAGTAGCAGAGACCCGATGTAGCCGGGAGGCGCTGATACTGCGACATTGATTTCACCCGTTTCCACGCTGGCGATGGCAAATGCAGGCAGGCGCGACAGGGCTTGCGCAATTACTTCGTTACCTCCGCTGTCTCGAATGATTAGGGCAGCGTCGGCGACGCTCTCGGCCGACCGCTGAAGTTCATCGCCGAACATCTCAGCCACATAATCAAGCTGATCGTCCGTCAATTCCGCAAAGAATTGCAGATATCCTTCAAGCTGGGCAGCAACCGTAGTTATCGACTCTAAGGCTGACTCCTCAGGAGCCCTGCCGCTCGTAAAAGCCCTCAAATAAGAGTCCAGTGTAGGCGTTCAGCGATAATGGGACACATTTAAGAGCCTGTCCCATAAACCCCTTCCAGGCAGGTATTCGAAGGAGTAAGCTCGTGGTGACATAGG
>JAQBXL010000177.1 GCA_027624135.1 Chloroflexota bacterium | reverse complement strand
TTTGGAGCGTCGGGATTGGTGACGGTTAAGGGATCGTCCAGGGCAAAAGGGCTTCTCAAGGGAGAGACCTGGGCGTAGACCAGCGGTTTGGGGATTTTACGCTTGCAAGTACAGTGGCTGCCCTATGAAAGCGGGGAATTTGAGTGATCCAGGCCGCATTTGACACCCTTGGAATGCGGAATTACCGTTGGCGGTATCCCAGAGGGAGCTATATCTAGGAAAGTCGGCTTGATCTGGGAAATCCCAGGTAAACTACATCTCGTGTCCACCATCGAAAGACTAAAAGGAGAGGTCGAACGGCTCGTCTACAGCGGAGACGAGACCGGCTACACCGTTTGCCGCATTAGAGTCCCTGGTCAGTACGATCTGGCCACCGTCGTTGGGAGCCTACCCGGCATCCAGCCTGGAGAACAACTGGACCTGGAAGGGCACTGGTTCCAGAACCCCAAGTACGGACTCCAGTTCCAGGTGTCCCATTACACCTCTTCTTTGCCGGCCACCGCAAACGCCATCAGACGCTACCTAGGCTCCAATCTGGTCAAAGGTATCGGCCCCGTATTGGCGGGTCGTTTGGTTGACCGCTTCGAGGATGATACTCTCACCGTCATCGAGAACACCCCGGAACGCCTCCGGGAGGTTGCTGGGATCGGACCGAACCGGGTGGAACACATTCAGGAAGCATGGGAGGCCCAGCGCGAGATTCGAGAGGTGATGCTCTTTCTTCAGGGGCATGGAGTGAGCTCCAGCTACGCGACCCGTATCTACAAAACCTACGGGCAAGCGGCAATCAAGATAGTCGGGGACAATCCGTATCGTCTGGCCCAAGACATCCGGGGCATCGGTTTCAAGACCGCCGACAAGATCGCGCAGGAGATGGGCGTCGACCCATTGTCTCCGTTCCGAGCGGAGGCGGCCCTAGAACATACCCTGAGCGAACTTGCCGACGAAGGTCACGTTTACTCTCCTGCAGAAGAGTTGATTGCTGCCTGCATGAAGGAGATTGACCTACCAGAAGGGTTATTGCTTCAAGCCATCGACTCCCTTCAAGGGTCGGGCCGGATCGTTCGAGACGGTGATGCCGTTTACCTGCACGGCTATTATGTCGCAGAGCGCGGAGTGGCGGACGGCATGAAGGCGCTGTTGGCCACAAGATCCGAATCCGGCTTGTTCGATGTTAATCAGGCAATCACATTGGCTCAGATGGAGATTGGACTGACCTTTTCCGAGACGCAGGAAAAGGCGGTTGGCCTGGCGGTCACAGAGAAAGTGGCCGTCGTCACGGGAGGTCCTGGCACTGGCAAGACCACGATTTTGAAGGCGGTCTTGTCGATCATGGAGAGCCTAGGTTTGCAAGTCGTCCTGGCTGCGCCAACCGGCCGGGCGGCCAAGAGATTGAACGAAGCGACTGGGCGGGAGGCCAAGACCCTGCACCGTCTGCTGGACTTTCGGCCTGGCGACGGTAAGTTCCGACAGGACCAAGACAATCCACTAGACGCCGATGCGGTGATCGTCGATGAGACCTCCATGGTGGACGTACTTCTCATGTACCACCTGCTAAAGGCGGTCCCACGCCGAGCTTCCCTTCTTCTTGTTGGAGATGTCGACCAGTTGCCATCGGTGGGGCCTGGAAACGTATTGAAAGACATACTGGACTCAGGGACAGTTCCTTCGGTGCTTCTAGAAGACATCTTCCGGCAGGGTGAGCGTAGCCAGATCATCGAACAGGCCCACCGCATCAACCAGGGAATGATGCCCAGATGGTCGAATGAAAGGTCCACGGACTTTTTCGTGGCCACCACTGGTGACCCCGAGCGGGCCGCCGAATTGGTCGTTCAGATATGCGCGGAGAGGATTCCCCTGAAGTTTGGCCTGAACCCGATAACCGACGTACAGGTGCTCTGCCCGATGAACCGGGGGAGTATCGGTGTCACCGCCCTAAATGGCCTTCTCCAAAAGGCTCTAAACCCCAATGGAGGGACAGCGGTTACTCGGTTCGGGAGAACATTCTTCCCTGGGGACAGGGTGATCCAGACTGTGAATAACTACGACAAGGACGTGTTCAACGGCGATCTCGGTCGGGTTTCCGAGGTGCGGACCAATGAAGGAGAGATCACCGTTGCTTTCGACGATGGTGTTGTGACCTACGATTTCAGCGAACTGGACGAGCTGCAGTTAGCCTACGCCATCTCTGTCCACCGATCTCAGGGGAGCGAATACCCGGCGGTTGTGATTCCCGTGATGACCCAGCACTACCCATTGCTTCAGAGGAACCTGCTCTATACGGCAATCAGCAGAGGGAGAAAGTTGGTGGTGCTGGTGGGAAGCCAGAAAGCCATCGCCATCGCGGTGAAGAATCAAAAGACAGGAGCTAGGCATACAGGTTTGAGCGGCAGATTGGGGCGTTAAGGTTGGTGTGTGGAGAAGAACTCGGATGCCCTACCATTGACACTATGCGCGAATAGCGTCATCGCTTTCCTTCGACCTTTTCATGTGCTCGGTTAGTGTCTTTAACTACTGGGTTTGAAGTCGAAAGGTCAAAAGGGCTGCCGCCAACACCACCATTGCGGCTGCCAACAAAACCAAAGCACGCTCAGGCGCCAAGATAATACTATCGCCGTCCAGGTTTAGCCGTTCGCCGTCGGCCAACTCGACATACCCTTCTACTTTAAGCCCACATTTCCCATATGGCTAAAAACTCTGTTCTGTAATTCGTCTAACTGTTTTGGTCTACCGCCTAATCAAGTGCCATTTGCATTTGGGTTTGACATCCTTGGAATGCGGAATTACCGTTGGCGGTATCCCAGAGGGAGCTATAGCCAGGAAAGTCGGTTTGATTTGGGAAATCCCGGCTGAAAGGTACGTAGATAGGGCTGCCATAGCGTTTCCTTACGGAAGGGAGTGGAAAAAGCTTGATTCTATTGTGGCTTTCCCCACAATGTTTTCGACAGATGCATAGCCAGCGTACAGCAGAACGAAGCCGTGGCAACCTACAGTTAAGCTAGTTATGCCGCCGTTTTGCAAGGTAGCCTCGAAGGTAGCCACCATAGTCGGAAATCGGACCGCCTCCCACGCCTGACGTTCCGGACTGTATGAAATTCCTAGTCCTGGCTCGCTTGCACTCACATCGGCGGTGTAGTTAAGGCCATAACTGTCGAGATAAGCGAAGAGGAAAGGTAAGCCAACGGCGTCGTGAAAGGCGTATACATTTTCCGTCCGTACGGGGGGATTGGTATATCCGGAGATGATGTATACACCGGAAGTTGCGAGAGATTGGCCCGCCCCACTCAGAAACCACAGGCCGTCCGAAGATGTTGTCAAATTCCAACCATCTGGCACCGTCACTGTGTAGCCGTGCGTGGGATTCCATGTACCGCCACCCGAAGGCCCGGATAGAGGAGTACAGATTGGAGTTGGCGTCGGTGTAGGCAAAAGGGTAGGGGTTGGCCAGGGAGTAGCGGTCGGCAATGGAGTGGAAGTAGGGGTTGGCCAGGGAGTAGCGGTCGGCACAGGCGTATACGTCGGTAGGGGCGTAAATGTTGGGACCGGAGTGTAGGTGGGGTTTGGAGTTGGTGTTCGCGTTGGAGGAACCCTAGTAGAGGTCGGTTCCGGCGTATCAGTGGGCGCTGGTGTCGGTGAAATAAACAAAGTAACGGCAGTGTCTTGACGAGCCGGAGTATCAGGCAGTTCAACAGGCGTTGCATTCGGCGCTATGTTTGTAGGTTCTAGCGTGGCGGCAGTGATTGTTGCAACCGCTGATTGCACTCCTTCAGCTACTAACCTCTCAATATCCTGGTCCGTCGAAGTAGGCCCGCACGCCACGGCAGAGCTAGAATCCCGATACCCAGGATAAAGGTCTTTATCATCATCACTCTAATCCCGCATCGTTAGATTCACAGCTTAACATTCTGAGTGGCGTTACCGCCTCGTTACAGGCCAGACCTTCCCTACTCCAACTTTTCCATCCGCTGGCAAATTTGCCTGGGCAGGTCAAAGTCGCGGGCCATCATGTCTGCCAAGTCGCCAGACCGCCCTTCCTTGCCGATGCCGTCCCTTAGCTCTCCTCTTGACCAGGGTCTGTTTCTAGGCATAGCTAGGAGCTAATATCAGAAGTTGTGGAAATTGAGTGACGCCGGTCGTAAAGAAAGGCGTACCCTTCCAGCAA
>JAQBXL010000176.1 GCA_027624135.1 Chloroflexota bacterium | reverse complement strand
CGCAAACGCATGGTCCGGCTGCTGCTGGAGGACGTGACCCTGCTGCGCAGCGAGGAGATCCTAGCCCAGGTACGCTTCCGAGGGGGCGCCACCCACACCCTTCACCTCCCGCTCCCGCCCAACGCCTGGCAACTCCGGCGGACCGACCCTGCGGTGGTCGCCGAGATCGACCGCCTGCTGGACGGCCACACCGACAGCGGGGTAGCCGAAATCCTCAATGCCCGCGGCCTCCGTCCCGGCTTGGCGGACAAATTCACGCTCTCCGTCATCTCACACGTACGCCGCAAGTACGGCCTTGAGGACCGTTACACCCGGCTTCGCAAGCAAGGCCTGCTCACCCTCCGAGAAATGGCGGCGGCCCTGGGCGTAGATCCCAGCACTGTCAAGAAGCGCCAGTCCCAGGGCCGTCTCTCTTCGGTGGCCTACAATGACAAGGGCCAGCGGCTCTACAAGCCGCCCGGCGACCCCCAGCTGGTGGAGTGCCAGCGCTGCGGCAAGACCATGACGGAGCGGGTAGCACAGGGGCAGCTACGGAAGTACTGCTCCGTAACCTGCCGCACAGCAGGCTGGAAGGCTGCCAGGGGCTGGGTGCGACCCCCGCGCCAACGCCTTGGTGTCCAATCTAACCCATGAGGTGCAGTCAGATGCATAAGCCTTGTCCTTGGGCCGGCGCACCCTGGCAGGGTCTATGAAGAATCCCCGATCAGTGCTATCGCTTCAGGATCGAGTGGAGCACAACCTCAGAGAGATGTTGAGAACTCAACAAATTAGCACCCACGGCCAGATTGCTACCCTGAGAGAGGGTTTCGACCAGGGCAATCGCGTCTAGTTGATACGCATTGACTCAACTAAGCCCAGATTGTTCCGACCAAATTGCCGGTGGACAGCTCTGGGGGTCGATATGCCGTACCAAACCCATTTACCTCATGCCTGGAACGTTAAGACGCGATTGCCCTGGGGTTTCGACCACCTTGGTTTCGCTACTTCCGACTTGCGAGATATTCTCACCTGGTCGTTGGACTTTATTGCTGGTGCCATTGAATAACTGGAAAGCACTACTCAGCAGTGTTCCTGCGGCAATTAGAACACAAGTCCAATCTCGGTCATCGGTCCGATTTTTGAAGGAGGTCCGCCTCATGCCTTTTTATCTATGTCTGGAAACCTGACCAGCACGCAGAAGGTAGTAATCCCATAAAGGAAATCCGTGTGAGTTGGAACACCACATGCCGGGACCCCAGCTGGTCCGAAGCCCGGCCATTCCTTCGTAACGAGTATGAGGAAACACTGGCAGAACGGGTTGCTGTCGTTACCGCCCGCGTATTTGACTCAGGGTGAGCGGCACGTCAGCTGCAGGGGCGCGATCTCGCATCACCAGGGCTTCGGCGCCAAGACCCGGCCGGGGCGAGGGATCTGGTTGCTCTGATACCTATATCCAGGTGCACTTTGAGAAGGAAGGGCTAAAGCTTACCAGAGTGCTTGAGGCCGACACGACAAAATTTTTAACGCGAACCCAACTAAGCCAACTCATGAGAGACATCATCAAATAGGCCAGTAAGAGGGGTAACTGTCGGTTTGCCTGGCACGTTGTGAGCGTGCCTCTCTGCAACAATCATCTTAATGTCTCCGTTTATGCCTTAGGCCAGACAACATCATTCCCAGTGCTAGAAATGTGACCAAAATCAATCCGCCATCAACCGAAGCGGTCCCAGGTGCTGGAGGGCTACATCCGTTAGAATTTCCTGTTTGGTCAGGTGCCTGAGTCGGGAAAGTTGCCTGTTCTGGAATGTTCTCCAAGACTTGTTGCCAGGTTAATTCATCTTTTTCCCCAGGCGAAGGTGTAAACACATCAACCGGGGTCGGGATGACCGTTGCGTCTTTGGTCGCTAGCGACTGAGCAGGCTCACAGTTCATGCTCGTTAGCTTTGTCTTAGGCCCCCCTTGTAAATCATCGAAATAGACGTAGTCTACCGGCTTCCCGCCAAACTCAATGGTTTGTGACACTCCATTTAGCCGTTGCTCATATAGCCTTTGCTCATAGTGCAAGTGAGGGGCGGTGGTATTCCCAGTCTTTCCGAGCGTACCAATCTCCTGTCCTATTACCACCCGACTTCCTTCCACAAACTTCACGCTGTTCTCTATAAGATGTGCATAACGTGTCCGCCAACCGTCATTGTGCTCTATTTCTATCCAGGTTCCATAACCATCGTTCCAGCCTGTCTGGGAAGCAACGGTCACGGTGCCGTTAGCGCTGGCGAGTACAGGTTCACCAAGACCATGATCTTCTTTCGTATACGGTGCCCGAGCGTTAATATCGAGTGAATTCTCGGATGGCATATGACCCGTGTATGTGTATGCATACCATGATTCGCCGCATTGGAAAGGAAGTTGGAAAATTGGTTTTGAACTTTGAGACGACGCTGGACCTACGTGGACCAACAGAGGAACTTCTTCAGCTGCCCAATTGTCAGCGTTGTCCACCGCGTGGATCCCGTACCAGTAGGCGCCTACAGATGAAGGCGAGTCGGCAAAAGATCCGGAACCGTTGTTTCCAGATGCCTGCTTCGTCTGCAGTTGCGCCCAGTTCCCCGGACCGGCACCAGTGTCAGGGGCACGCCACAGTTCCACCTGCTTGAGACCGGAACCTCCCGACTCCGAGACGGTGTAAAAGATAGTGAAAGATCCGTCCGTTGCCACCGATTCAGGAGACACGGTGAAGTCATCCACTACCGGCTTGGTCGTGTCGGCGGCCGGTTCGACGATGACCTGGATTGGAATATTCTCTTGGGCCAAGTTATCATCGTTGTCCACCGCGTGGATCCCGTACCAGAACGTGCCTACAGATGATGGCGAGTCGCGAAAAGACCCGGAACCGCTGTTTCCGGACGCCAAGTTAGTCTGGAGTTGCGCCCAGTTAGACGGACCGGCACCGGTGTCGGGAGCACGCCACAGTTCCACCTGCTTGAGACCAGAACTCCCCGAATCCGAAACGGTGTAAAAGATAGTGAAAGAGCCGCCCGCCGCCACCACCTCGGGGAACACCCTAAAATCGTCCACGGTGGGCTTGGTGGTGTCTCCAGCCGGATGCACAGTGACCTTTGAAGGGGTATCCTCAGGAGCCCAGTTGCTGGCATTGTCCACCGCGTGGATCCCGTACCAGTAGGCGCCCACAGATGAAGGAGAGTCGACAAAAGACCCGGAACCGCTTTTTCCAGATGCCTGCTTCGTCTGCAGTTGCGCCCAGTTCCCCGGACCGGTGCCCGTGTCAGGGGCACGCCACAGTTCCACCTGCTTGAGACCGGAACCTCCTGACTCCGAGACAGTGTAAAAAATTGTGAAAGAGTCTCCCGCGGTCACCGACCCAGGAAACACTGTTAAGGTTTCCACGACCGGCTTGGTCGTGTCGGCCACAAGCTCCATAAAGACACCGCTCGTACCGTGTGCAGCAGCCCATCCCGTAGCGGTCGAACCGTCCCAATCAACCTTGTAGCGATAGTGGCCGACACAAAACACCGGGCCTTCAAGAATTGTGCCGGTATCACCGTCAAAGACGCCCCCTATCGAGGAGCCACATGGGTTATCTAGTACTAGGAGACCCCTGGGTGATGGATCGGAAGGGACGCCGACATCGATTATTCGCACGCGGTCACCAAGTGCGAGATGGTCCGCGAAAATCAATGCCGGCATAGCCGCGAAAATCGTGAGTAGGCCCACGAGCATAGCCGAGGCTAGAACTATCAAACTTCGTCTTTGCATGTCCTCGCGGAGGGTCCTGTAAACCGATTTCAGGAAGGAATATATTGATACCAAATGAGCCTGCACTGAAAAGATTCCAAATAATCCAGTGGGTCAGTGGGTCTGAAGCTTACCTTTGTATATTGTATTTGGTAAGACGTTCGATTTGAGTACAGAAATCCTGGATCAGGGCAATCGCATCTGACGTGAGGCGAGAAGGCAATGGTAGGATAAGAGTTAACTTAGGGGTGGGGAGGATGAGTCATGGAGGAAAGACCAGGGCCTTCGATTACGAGCTATTTTGGCAGCCTGGAAGACCCTCGCACAGACCACACCAGGCGGCATAAGCTCATCGACATCATAACCATTGCCATCTGTGGTGTCATCTGCGGAGCGGATAGCTGGGTGGACCTGGAGATATTCGGCAAGTCCAAGGAGGGGTG
>JAQBXL010000175.1 GCA_027624135.1 Chloroflexota bacterium | reverse complement strand
CCCACCCCTAAGATGACTCTTATCCTACCATTGCCATCTCGCCTCAAATCAGATGCGATTGCCCTGGGGCGAGACCGATTCGATATTGAGTGAAACCCTGCCTAGGTGCTACAATCCGTAAGGCTAACTACCACGGCATACACCCTCTTTTTTGACCGTTCCCCGATAGCTCAGCGGTAGAGCGAGCGGCTGTTAACCGCTAGGTCGTAGGTTCGAATCCTACTCGGGGAGCCAAACTGGTGGCATACGAACCACGTCCCCCTCGGCATCTACGACTACAGGCGGCGCTGCCTCAGTCAAGGCGTAGACCTCCAACGTGATCTCACGTTCATTCACCTCAGCCCGATGGAGAACCAGGTTCATCAGGTCTCGCTGCTCATATGGCTTGAGCACCCCGAATAACTCCTTTACCTGTCCTAGAGCGCCCCGTACCAGTTCTGTATCCACAGCTTCTAGGTCCAGGTTATCCAGTTCCTGCTGGACCTTCTCTAACCCGTGCTCCAGGTCTGTCTGCCGCTGGGCCAGGTCGTTCAACTTGTCCTTTACGAACGATTGACCCGCCTGCTGATTCATTGACACCAGTTCACTGAGCAGCTTGTCGGCCATGGCCTTCACCTCCTTGAGGTCCTTTTCTAATCCAGATTTCTCGCGCTCCAGCTTTGGTCGACCCTGTCGCAGTTTCCGGTTGGTCTCAGTGGTGAGCCGTTCCAGCAACTCAGGGTCGTCGGCCAGCAGTTGCAAGTGGTCCACGACGGCCTCCTCGACTTCACGAGCGGCCACTCTCATTCGACAGTCCCGATCGGAGCATCGATAGTAGAAATATTTGATGCCAAGCCTTCCAGTGGCGCTCTCTCCGTCCATCTTGCCGTCGCACCGTTTGCAATACACCAAACCGCTCAGGGAATACACGTGCTGCACGGAAGACGCCCCGCTGCGGTGAGTTTGGCCATTGTCAGCCATCAATCGCTGGACCGCCTGGAACTTCTCCTCGCTGACGATTGGCGGCCAGACCGCATCCACCAGGCGCCTTTCCTCCCCGGATTCACCGCTTCGGATGATTTCCTTCTTCCCGAGGTAAGCGGGATTCTTCAACACGTGCTGCATAGAACTGATACCAAAATCATTTCCACCGCGGTGGATGCCTCGCCGCGACTGGAAGGACTTTGTCCGGTACCCCCTCTGTGTCAATGTCTCAGCTGTTTCCTTGATCGAGCCAAGTTCCAGGTAGGTGTCAAAGGCCAGGTTTACAAGTAAGGCTTCCACCTGGTTGGGAATCGGGTAACCGGGACGATCTGGGTCGAGGTCATAACCCAGCAACTGCCCCCCGTTCCAAAGGCCCCGCTCCGCCCGGTCGGACATGGCTTCACTGGTCCGCTGGGAGGTAATCTCCCGCTCCATCTGGGCAATGGCCATTAGAATCGTGGCCACGAACCGGCCCTGTGGCGTAGTCGTATCGAATTGTTCACGCAGGGATACAAATTCGACGCCGTGCTCGTTGAGGAATTCGAAAAAAGCAAGGAAGTCGGGCACACTGCGGCAGACCCGGTCCATAGCCGGGCAGAGGACCGTATTGACCCGGCCCATGCGAACCTCCTCATAGAGCGGCTGGAACTCCTCGGACCGGATCGAGTCCTTGCCCGAGATGGCACGGAGCTCAATATGCTTAACCTCTCGCCAATCTTCAGAACTACTGTTGCGGTATTCCATGTAACTGCGCAGGCGCTGCAACTGGTTCTTTAATGAACCCTCATCATTGGCGGCTTGCCGGGGGGTGCTGACTCTAGTGACTAATAAAGTGGTTCTGATTTCGGAATTGGCGGTGATTGTCGTGGACTTTTTCATCGGTGGTTCTCCAAAAGCAGGGATGATCGAGCGTGGGTAGTAGGCGGCACTTACCGCAACTAGTCAAGGGGATGGTCAGATGTGTCGGCGCATAACCGATGAGGTCGTGCCAACCGGCGCGACAGCGCGTCTGATAATATCGCTGCCAGGCGGGTCACCCGGTCGCTGCTGTCGGCTTCCAGGCAAATCTTCTGAACGATGATCTGCCGCGGGGTAATCTCGCTTCGCCAACGCGAGGATTCAGACCTCTTACGTTGGCTCATCCCGAATCGGGAAGTCTTGTGGAATTTATCGGACATCTACGCCGTCGAGAATTCCCAGAGCGACTAGGATCGGGTTTCGCCGCGCCGGGACCAACTTCTTGTCCCGTTCCAATTGGCTGACGTCAGCTTGAGTAACTCCGGCCAGGGCCGCCAATTCTGACTGCTTCAGCCGGAGCTTGGTTCTCTCGACTCTGACCTTCAGGCCCAAAGTATCTCTAACCGCATCACTCATGCAGCTAGCCTAAGTTGTTTTTCCTAAGATAATAATGTGGGAAATCTTCTAGAATAGAAAAACCCCTGTGGGGTTTATGGCAGAACCAGTTTCCCACAGGGGCGCTTGCTGGAGGTGGAACGGCGAAGTCAGTAAGTGTACTGGGTCAATTCCAAAAGCTGCTTGGCCCGGCGGATGCCGTCATAGATGTCTTTTCGGCGGTCACTGCTCGGGAATTCCTGATTGGCGATAGACCGGATACTCTCGCCTTTGACATTATGGCGATAAAGCCAACGGGCATCTCGCTCTAGCAATGGTATCGTGCGGTCTGGAATCTTACCCAATGGCCGTCTGGGTTCCAGCAGTTTAGTCACGACCTCTTCATAATATCCAGATACTCGGTTGACAGCATCTTCCACACTCTCTCCCTCCTTGCTCTGGAACGACATCGTCGCCTTGGGAGCGATCAGTTCCGATAGCGGTTTGGGTTCATACCATCCATCTACTTGGACTATTCGCCCAAGAGCAAAGCCCCCCACCGAATTGAAAAAAGATTCGACCAGCTCGATTGCCAGCCAGGGATAAGGTAAATCGAAGCTTTCGACAAAATCGACCGCTTGCTGTCCAACATCAGCGGAATGAGCCGGCTTGCTTAGCTGGAGCAAGAAGGCGTCATGAGCTGCTTCAACTTCTGCCATAGCTTTTTTACCCTGCTCCGCTCTGTCATCTTCGAACGTTAATTCGTCTCGGCCAATCAACTCCCCTCGACTTTCAAATCCCGCTAACTCGGCAAGCCGGTCACCAGATGACGCCAGATTCTGAGCGAGTTTCTCCAATCCGGTGATCTTTGCCCAGTGGCTCACAAGAGCCTGAACCTTTTCGTCGCCCCAGAATTCTTTGAAGAATTCTTGACGGACTAACACGTGCCTGTAATTGTCTGCTTCGGTCTCTCCAATAAGGGCATCGCGGGCCGGTATAAACCCTCGGTCTTCTGCTTCCACGTTGTTGGTTTTATCTTCGCCCACAGCAACTTCCCCACCAATTCAGAACATCGAGTCAATGTATGTATTGTAATGTCTACACGTTTTGCTGTTCTAGCAATATTTCGGCATCTTGACGATGGACGAGGCCTTACAGGTAATCCCAAACACCGGACCCGGGTCTCTTAGCAGGATTCGTTACACTTGAATGTGCAAGGCTGGTCTAGTGGACCTGGTCAAATACCGATGGCCGTCGCAACCTGCTGCCAAGTCGTATCTCGGTCACCTTCCAGTTGCCGGAGATATACCGAGGTCACCGCCAGTGATGAATGATCTAGGAAGCGGCTGACCTGCTCGACCGACTCACCAGCTTCCCGCCTGAGCTTGGCCGCCGAGTGGCGGAAGATGTGGACACCGGCGCGAGGGAGTCCCGCAGCCTTGAAATACCGCCGCAGGTTGCCGTAGAACGTGCCGCTGGTGATCCCTCGCGCACCGTCGACACTAGATGGCCACAGGGAATCGTTTGGCTTCAAGGTGGCTAAATCCTTGCCGAAGGCTTCCAGGGCCTGCTGTATCGCCCGTAGCGCTGGCCGGGGCATTTCTCGCTTGCCCTGCTTACCGCCCTTGCCACGGTAGCTGTAGAAGACGGCGTCCCCATCCGGTATGAGGTCACCAGCTTTGAGATTCAGGACTTCGGAGCGCCGTCTGCCTGTCAGGGTCAAGGACAAAATAATAGCCCGGTCCCGAAATCCGACCGGGTTTTTCGGGATCGCCTCTAGCAGCTTCTTGATGTCAGCAGCGGTCAAACCTCGCGGTAGTGCCGGTGTCGCCTTGGGGCGCTCCAATTGATCGCAGGGGTTGGCGTTAATAAGGCTCATGCGGATGAGGAAACGGTAGAAGGAACTCAGGCAGGCGATACGGGCGTTGATGGTGACGGAG
>JAQBXL010000174.1 GCA_027624135.1 Chloroflexota bacterium | reverse complement strand
GTTCCCTCTGGACCGCCTATCCCCCGGCCTTCCCCATCTGCCAGGAAACTCCGGGATGACTCATGTTTCTTAATCTTTCTGATCGGATTTCCAGCTAGTTAATCTTGCGGATCACAAATCCTTGTTCGGAGTCGTCCGCCACGATCTCTAGGCCGACGATAGGTCCGACCTTCTTATTAAAGGTCTCAGTTACCGTCGGATGATTAGGACCACCAACACGTTTGACCCAGGCCGGCACCACGTGTTGCATCGCAGCGACTTCGAAGCTGTGGGTATTCAATTCGTCGGAGAATGGGACATATTCCATCCCATCCGCGATGTTCCTGGCTATTCCCATCTTGTTTTGAATCGATGCTATACGAAGGGCTTCCAATTCCAGTTTGGCGCCTTCTTCAATCATGATCTGCTGTAGGTCGGCGGGCATCCTCGCCCAAACATCCTTGTTTAGGACATTCGTGGTGGAGTTGAAGCTTCGTAATCCACCGTTCATGTATTCGGTCACTTCATACCATCTCTGGGCGTGGCCAGGGCTGGCTCCAGTGACACCAGCGTCCAAGATGCCACGTTCCAAGGCACTATAGACCTCGGCGAAGGCGACGAACTGGGCTTCAGCCCCCATCCCTTCGATCCAATCGGAAAGCGCGGCGCTATGGCTACGTGTCTTCAGACCCTCGAAATCTGCAAGGGTTGTAAGCTTCTTGCCGCTGAAGAACATTTGATCATCGCCGGGTAACCAGTTCTTAGACCAGACGACCGCGCCTGTCTCATCGGTGAATATCTTTTCCATATCGGGGAAGATCGCAACTTGAGCCTCGTAGTGAGCCTGATGGGACGGCCAGAGTCCCCAGAGAGCTTGGATCTCAATTGCAGGGTACTCACCACCTACGTATCCACTATAGATCTCTACCGCTCCCAGAGTCCCGTCACGCACCAAGGACATGGTGTCTGTGCCCGCGAGACCAAGTTCCGGGAACGAGGAAACGCTGAAATCGATCTGTCCATTCGTCCTTTCCGTAAGATTGGGAATCAGATAGGCTTCGATCAACTTGCACCACAGCAGTGTCCTGTTGATGCAAGCGTGTTGTATCTGGAAGCTCTCGCCAGACGATACCAGCTCGGTCGGGTTGAGGAGCTTGGCCTTTGCGGGGAGTTTGTTGTAGTAATCGGACTCGTAGATCCAAGTATGCTCCTGAAGGGCATCTAGCGGCACCTCTCCATCGAAACCACCTAGGTCATCGGAAGGAGCGAGCCCAACCAGTTGGCTCAGATCCCCTACGTAGATCGCGCCAGGGCCGCCGGCGTGAGCCGCGGCATATTCTTCCAAAGTCGCGCCAGAAGGCACCATCGCAGTGGGTTCCGCCGTAGGCGCTGCCCTGGTCGGCACGGCAGTCGGGTCCGAGCTACAAGCCGCCAGGATTACTGACATCACCACCAGCAACAAAGAAATCAATCCAACTTTTCGCATCTCTATCCCCCTGAGTAATATAATTCCGGTCCCAACAACGCTACCCCGCGTATTACGCAGTCAATCTAAGGACGTAGCGGAGTCTACATATCTATGGCAACCAAAGATATAACATATCTAATGATGGTAAACAACTTATATTATTCTCATTTAACACTGGAATTCAGTCTTCTGACGGCGCCAGTTTCGCGTATCGTTACCCTGAATCCAGAGGTTTGTTCCATGAACGGCCCATCAGTAAATCATCGGTGATTTAATGACGAGTAGACCGTTTCAAGTAAGACTTTCGACGCCCAATTGACGGAAATCAAATAATGATAATCAGCGACAATTACTTTTGCCGGTTGACGACAACTAGAATTGCCGGTTTTGCCTAACCGGAAGAAATGGGTCACCATCCCCCGTTACCTGCCATTGGTCATCCATTATTGCCAGTTTCTTGCCTTCCAGGCGATAGGCGCGCATGACCCCATACAATTGGAAGCACATGGACCGCTTGGAGACCCTGGCCCAGCGGGCGGGCAAGAGCGTGAAGTCACATTTCCCTCCAATCTTGGGCGCCTGAAGGTAGGCCGATTTCACCCCCGGCCCCCGGCAAAGGAGGTCTGGGCTCTCTTTGAGGGGTTGCGAGGCTAACAGGGCGCAAAGAAGAAGCGCGGCCCGACTGGCCGGGGCCGCGCTTCAACGCTCATGTATTGTCGAGCACCTGGCCCAGTCTAGCTCACTTCTTGGTGATGGGGACCCGGACCACCGAGCCATCGGGCTCGATGCGCATGCCGACCCGTGGACCTACCTTCTCGTTGAATACTTTGATGATGGGCTTGTCCGGGCCAACCCGCTTGACCCAGCTCGGCATCATGCGTTCGAGGATGGCGGCATCGCTTTTGGCCCTGACCTCTGCGGAGAATGGGACATACTCCATGCCTTCCATGATGTTCAGCTCCAGCGCGTACTCGTTGTGGATGGCCGAAACTCGCAGCGCCTCCATTTCCGACTTGGCCGCCTCCTCAATCAAGATCTGTTGCAGGTCGGGCGGCAGACTTGCCCAGACCTTGTCGTTCATGACGTTGGCGAGGGCGGGGAAGCCGGCTATCGAGCCATTTATGTACTTGGCTACCTCGTACCACCGCTGCCCGTGTCCCGCGGAGGCGACGGTAATCCCGGCGTCCAGGATGCCCCGCTCCAGTGCGGTGTAGACCTCGGCGAAGGGCATGAAAACGGCTTCGGCGCCCAGGCCGCGAATCCAGTCGCCAAGGGCGGGGCCGGGGGTGCGAGTCTTCACCCCATTAAAGTCGTCACCCGTTCTTAGGGCCTTGTTGCTGTAGAAGAAAAAGTCCCCTCCCGAGACCCAATTGAAGTTGATTACCTTCCCGCCGACGTAATCCAGGTATAGCTTCTCCATGTCCGTCGTTAACTCGGAATTCGTAATAAACATGGTTTCCACATCGGGGTATATGCCAAACATTTCGATTATCTCAACGTCAGGCAATTCCCCGGCAACATATATGTTCATGGAAACCCAGTCCAGCGTGCCATCGGAGATCAGCCCCAGGTTGTCGGAACCGCCTATTCCCAACTCGGGGAACGACGAGGGCACCAGCTTAAGCTGCCCGTTGGTACGCTCCAGCACGTTGGGAAAGAAGAAGGACTCGGTCAGCTTGCAGAAGACCAGGGTGCGGTTGATGCACGCGTGCTGAATGGTGATGTCTTCATCCGTGCTCACCAGCGGCGTTGGGTTGGCCAATTTCGCTTTTTCCAGCAGGCTCTTGTAGTAAGGCGACTCGAACATGTACAGGTGCCGCTGCAGGGACTCCAGAGGCACGTTGCCGTTGCCGTCGCCAAACTCTTTCAGAAACGCCGGGCCGACCAACTGCTTTAGGTCGCCCACGTATACGGCCCCTGGCCCGCCGGCGTGAGCGGCAGCATATTCTTCGAGAGTTGAGTCCGAAGGCACCATCGCAGTGGGTTCAGCCGTAGGCGCTGCCCTGGTCGGCACGGCAGTCGCCGACCCACCACAAGCCGCCAGTATTACTGACATCACCACCAGCAACAGAGAAATTATTCCAACTTTTCGCATCTCTATCTCCTTGAGTAATTTTAGTTCCGGCCGCAATGAAGCAATACCGCACGCAACGCGTCTATTCCTCGAACGAAGAGTCTACATATCTATACCAAACAAAGATATAACAAATTCAATGATGGTATTGCCCGTATATTATTCGCTATCAATACCGGAATCAGTAATTCTCGCTATCCCGGTTTCTGTTACTGATCTCCATCACCCTCAGGTTCCCCAAACATCGACGATTGCCGGACCTGCCGATACTAAGTTGCCAGCTGATAGAACCTTAGGGCACGCTATTATTTTGCAGCAGCAAGACGGCGCCGAGGAGAATCGCTCCCATTATCAAAGCTCCTCCAATGCAGACAATTTCATAGAAGATCAGCAACGCGGAAAACGCCAACAAAGAAGCCCCTTCTTCAACCCTTAAGTCATGTAGGCTTCGGATGTTTTCCTTGTTTAACACCGTGACGCCAAGGCTTTCGTTGAATTTGAGTAGAGCTCTTCCGTAACCGAAAGCTGCCCCTATCAGCGCCAAAATCGGCCCACCCGCAAAGACAGCAAATTTTACCCATTCCGGATTCTCCACTGGCACAATCCTCCCTCAAAGCGAAATGCTGAACCTATCTAGACGTTGGCTAGACGTTGGATTGTATGCCCATCGCCGGTCTAGCCTCAAATTAACGGATCCATTAACCCACATTTCCCATATGGCTAAAAAGCTCTCTCAGTAATGCGTCGCTGTTATTTCAATTGTTGTCTAATTGTGAGCCAATTCCCGTTTTCACA
>JAQBXL010000173.1 GCA_027624135.1 Chloroflexota bacterium | reverse complement strand
TCCACCACTGCTTCCTCGCCCCAGAACCCCCCGAGAGGGGCCGCACCCACCGCAGGCGGTGGATCTGGGATCTCCCCTTCCGCTTGACACCCCGCCCCGGTCATGGTTTCCTTGGCCTCAACCATACGACTAAATAAAAGACCGGGGTGCAGCTATGCCAGAGAAACTGGTTGGGACAGCCGTAAGAGGATCCACCATCGCCGAGGTCCAGCGCAACATCCTACGGGCCGAGGAACTGGGCGTTCACGCCGCCTGGATGACCGCCGGTGGGGCCAGCCTGGACAGCCTCACCTGCTTCGCGGCCACGGCAGCTTCTACCTCCAATATCAAATTGGGCACTTCCATCATCCCCACTTATCCCCGTCACCCTCTGGTAACTGCCACTCAAGCGCAGGTGGTGGCCCAATTAGCGCCGGGCCGTCTGCGGCTCGGCGTTGGCCCCAGTCACAGGCCGATGATCGAGTCCATGGGCATCGATTTTAACGCTCCCTTGGCCCACCTCAGGGAATATCTCCAGATACTGAAGGCCATCTTGCAGACCGGTTCGGTGGACTTTGATGGAGAGCACTATTCGGCCCACGCTTCGATCCCCGGACCGCTGGATGTTCAAGTGATGGCCTCGGCTCTCCGGAAAGGGTCGTTCGAGCTTTGTGGCGCAGAGGCGGACGGCGCGATCAGCTGGATCTGCCCCGGAGGATACCTGAGGGATGTTGCCCTGCCCGCCATGGAGAAAGGCGCCAATGCGGCGGGCCGGCCCGTGCCACCACTGATCGCCCACGCCCCGGTCTGCGTCCACGACAATCCGGAAGAAGTCCGGGCCGCAGTGCGCGAGCAGATCATGAACCCCCGGCTGCCTTACTACCAGAACATGCTGGTTGCCTCTGGATTCCCGGAGGCCAAGTCCGGAGAGTGGAGCGACGCCATGATTGATGGTGTTGTCATCTGGGGCGACGAAGAGACCTGCTCCCAGGGGATACAGGAATTGTTGGCCCTGGGAGCAACAGAGGTTCTGGCCTCGCCAATCACAGCCGGGGCCGACCGGGCCGCATCGTTGGAGCGCACGACCAAGCTGCTGGGCCAAGCGGCCGCGGCGGTCAAGTAAGCGAGGGGATCTATGAAATACGACGTTGTCATCATCGGCGGGGGTTCGGCGGGATGCACCCTTGCCACTCGCCTTAGCGAAGACCCCACCCGTTCGGTGATCCTCCTGGAAGCTGGACCGGATTACACCGACCTGGAGCATCTGCCAGATGAACTAAAGTTCGGCCACCGCCAAGAAGCCAGCGACATCGACTCGCCATTCAACTGGGCCTACAAGGGCCAGGGCACCACCGAGCAAATTGTGCCTATGCAGGTGGCCCGGGGAAAAGTCATCGGCGGGTCGGGCTCGGTCAACGGCCAGGTGTTTCTCCGGGGAGTTCCCGAGGACTACGACGACTGGGCCGCCGAGGGCAATGACGAGTGGAGCTTTGTAAAGCTGCTACCCTTCTTCCGCAAATTGGAGACCGACCTGAACGTGAGGGACGACTTTCACGGGACAGACGGGCCCATCCCAGTATGGCGGCTGGGCCGGGAAGAATGGATGCCCGTGAACGAGGCTTTCCACCAAGCCACGGTAGCCGAGGGATTCCCCGAAGACCCCGACATGAACAACCCTGATTCCACCGGGACCGGGGCAGTACCCATGAACAATCCGGGCGGCATCCGCATGAGCGCAGCCCTGGCCTACCTGAACCCAAACCGGCACCGGCTCAACCTGACGGTGAAAGCCAACGTCTTGGCCCACCGAGTGGTGTTCGAGGATAACCGCGCTGTGGGAGTGCAGGTGGAGAGCGGCGGCGAGAAGTTCACCGTGGAAGGTTCCGAGATCATCCTCTGCGCCGGCGGCATCGCTTCTCCTCAGTTGTTGCTGTTATCCGGTGTTGGGCCTGCCGGGGACCTGAATACTCTTGGAATTTCCGTCGTGAAGGACCTGCCCGGAGTGGGCCGTAACCTGAGAGACCATCCCCTGGTCAGCATCGAACTCGAACCCAGAGAAGGTGTCAGGCTGGCCGCCGATGAGCCTCGTATCCAGACAGGGGTGCGCTACACCGCCCAAGGTTCCAACTCTCGAAATGACATGCAGTTGTTCCCGTCGTCATTCACTGGGTTGCGGATCGGCGACCCACTACAAGGCCGGAGCCCGGACCGCCCCAGAGGACTGAGGATCACCTGCATCCTCAAGCTGGCCGACAGCGCTGGGGAGTTGACCCTCACCTCTGCCGACCCAAATGAACCGCCCCATCTTGAGTACCGTTACTTCGAGAGCGATTGGGACCGGCAACGCATGCGGGAGGCCATACATCTCTCTTTAAAGATGTTGGAGCACCCATCCTTCGGCCCGTTGGTGGAGCGGAGAATCTCACCCACTGATGACGACGTGGCCACCGACGACGCCCTCGACACCTGGCTGCGGCAAAACACGGCCACCACCCAACACACCTCGGGGACCTGCAAGATGGGGCCGGAGTCAGACCCAATGGCGGTGGTGGACCAATATTGCCAGGTCAGGGGGCTGCAAAACCTGCGGGTGGTAGACCTGTCTATCTGCCCCAACGTGGTCCGGGCCAACACCAACGCCACAGCCATCGTGATAGCAGAAAGGGCCGCCGGCTGGATCAGCTAGCGGCCCTTTCGAGACTTCTGCCAAGATGCGTTTGCCTAGGTGACGGGCGATTTGGGCATGGGAGAGATCTTCCCAAATACCTTGGGCGCGGTCTCGCTCTGGAAGGACAGTTTGGGCGCTTGGTCTTCCCAGCCCCGGTCCACGTCCAGGTCAACGCCCAGACCGTCGGCCACACGGCACATGTAATTGAACAGCGCCACCACGTGAACGATATCGATGACATCGGCATCTTCCCACCCGACACTACGGAGTTCATCGACCCAATCCTGGGTGACTCCCGAGGGAGTGGTGGTCAGGAATTCTGAGAATTCCAGCATGGCTGTTTGTTTGGGGGAGAGGCCAGCGTCATGATAATTCTCGCCCAGTTGCTCGGCTAGTTGCGATTCAGGGTCCTCACCACGGAGGGCCTGTGCATGAGCAAGTGTTCAATACTGGCACTTGTTGGTTGCCGAGACCACTGCAGCTACCATCTCCCGTTCCGCCCGCGACACACCGGACTCGCCGAACATCACAGAGGCCACGTGCCGCATAAGAGTTTTCATGATGTTGGGCTTGAGACTGCTAACAGCCTGAACATTGGGGATTCGGCCTCGCAACTTGATCATCATGTCGTAGGCTTCTCTCAATTCACCATGGGAATCCTCATAAGGGATCGTCTTCACGTAGGGCATCTTCACCTCCAGGCTATTGCAGGCTATTGGCCGGCTCTTACTATTTGATGACATCGATGAAATAAAGGTTCGGTATCGGGGAAGGTTAGCATCAGCCCTCCCTGGCTTCAAGCCGTGGTGTCTTGCCATTCGATATACGTTGCCTCTCTTCTTGCTCCTGGGTATACTTGCGTCCAATTCCCACCCGGGCGGCGTCTGATCGAGCTAGAGCGGTACGGAGAAAATAGCATGGGCATACTGACCGACGACATGAAACAAGTGGTTCGGCAACAACGAATGGGGTTCATGGCCACAGTGTGCCCCGACGGCTCGCCCAACCTCTCACCCAAGGGCACCGCGACAGTCTGGGACGACGACCACCTCGTCTTCGCCGACCTGGGTTCGCCCGTCACCATCCAGAACCTAGAGCACAACCCAGCCTGCGAGATCAACGTTCTCGATGTATTTCTTCGCAAGGGCTATCGGTTCAAGGGAACCGCTCAAGTCGTGAGCAACGGGGACCTTTTCGACGAGATAAATAAGGCCTTTATTGAGGGTACCCATGGGATACGAAGGACCGGGTTGCCCGCTAAGCGCTACGTGCTGATGACGGTGACCAAGACCGCGCCTTTAGTTTCGCCGGGATACACTCCTGGCAAAACGGAAGCGGAGATGCGGGAAGAGTGGACCGGCTATTGGGCCGGCGTGCAGGAGACCAATTCGTAGCAGGTCCGGTCACAACGATATCCCGCCGCCAGACTCAATCATCCTATCCGAACCGGCGCATCAAATAACCGGTGGACACAGATTGATTCAACATATAGGAGCGCCCCGATGTCCTGGCTGATGGGCCACAAGGAGAAGTGAGCCCGGCGGCTATCCTAATCGTCTAACGATACAAGCGGTTCACGTTAGCGTGTCTCTCCGGATCCAAATCCTTGCAAGCGAAGGCCGGGTGGTCCGGGCCGTACCTATGTGCTCGGAAGGCTCCGTTGCAAATAATTAGCTGGTCGGATAAGGTCTGGGATCATCTCTCCTCAAGGATGCCAAGGCCATGACATCAGACAACCCTTTCAA
>JAQBXL010000026.1 GCA_027624135.1 Chloroflexota bacterium | reverse complement strand
ACCCTTCTGCTGAAGGGTGCCAACGAGGTCTTTCCTTATCTAGCCTAATTTAGGCGGTGGATCTGGGGTGACCATGCTCGGTTGGAAACCTTGCAGAGTCACTGTAAAATATCGGGCGCTAGACGCCAGAAAGCCTAGAATATGACCTCGGGTTGTGTTAACTACCCGAGGTCATATTCTAGAATAAGATGATCATATACAGTTAACCAGATGGACGATTGGCTACGATCCAGCTAAAAGGCACAGTCAAGGATCTCTGAACTATTCGGATCGTTATTTGAATCGTAATTTGAGAGGAACAGATGGGAATCACCCACATATTGAAGACGATGGCCTTGGCCACAACCGTCCTGTTGCTTGGCTTGGCCGTCGCCGCATGTGGTGGAACCACCAGCAGCAGTAGCAGCAGCAGCTTCACCCACTTGATCCCCCAGCGGGCCAACGTGGTCGGCAGCGTGGACGTTGATAAGCTTCTAGACCTGATGGGCGCAGACCTGGAGGAGTTATTCGGTTCCTTGGGTTCAGGTTCCCTGAGTGGAAGCGAGGATTTCTCCGAGTTATTCAGCTCTGACCTGGATGGGGTTGCCGGGCTGTTCAGTAGCGTGAGTTGGGTGGACATTTTCGCCGAAGCCGATGTTGACGGAGAATCGGAATACTTCGTGGTGGTGCTGCACGGCAGCTTTGACGATACTTCGGTGATTGCTGAACTTGAGGCAATCTCGGGCCGCGCCCTCCAGCGGGAAAGTTATAAAGGAAGCATCGTTTATACGCTGGACGAGGACGGTGACGAATTCGCGTTAGCCGTGCTCGAATCAGCGTTATTTGCGATTGGGTCGGTCGAGGGCGTTAAGGACTATATCAATCTTACTGAGGGAGACGCGGAATCGGCATCCGGCGCCATGATCGACGTGTTCCAAGACCTCAGTGATGGTATCTTCGCCTTAGCCGCCAGCGTGCCCCAGGACGCCTTCGACGGAGAAGATTTGGGTTCGGTTCCGGGGTTGGGCGACCTACCAATCTCATTGGATTTCCTCTCTTCCCTCGATATCATCGGGTTGGGAGGCGAACTGAACGGTGACATCTTAGACCTGGCGGTAACCTTGTACTTCACGGACGCAGAGGCTGCGGAGACGTTGGAAGGGTTCATCGATGGGTTTGTAACCCTGGCTTCCGGTTTCTCGCCTGATCCGCGAACCACGGAACTGCTTTCCGGGCTGGAGATCAATCGGGATGGTACCCGGCTGACGATCACGATTGGAATTCCCGAGTCAGAGATATCCAGCATGTTCGACGACCTGACCTCGATCGATAGCTCTACCCAATCTGGCTCCGGAAGTTTCTCGGTAGCGACACCTGAGTACAGACTGATTGAGCCGGTGATTGCGCAAGAAGTTGCAATAATGCCCAGCGCCGACCACGTCCCGGAAGGCCAGACCGTATCTTATAGCACCCTCCCTCCGACGTCGGGACCGCACTGGCCCCAATGGGCGGATTGTGGCTGGTATCCGGACGGATTGCCGGATGAGAGGACCACCCACAATCTGGAGCACGGCAACATCGTGGTCAGTTACAATTTGACCGACCGGGCCGAAGTTTCAGCGTTGCGTGCCGCTCTTGATAGCATCGACGAGTTTCAGGATTGGGGTGTGGCTCGCTCGTACAACGGTATCCCAGAAGGGCAAGTATCTCTTTCCGCCTGGGGCCGTCTAATCACATTTGAGGGCGTTGAGGCCGAACAGATTGAGATGTTCTTTGAGGAATTCGCTGGGCAGTTGGGGCCGGAGCGCGTCCCCTGCTGATCTAATCTCCGGTTAGCTTTCATTAGACGACAAACCATTTAATGGCGTCCCTGCAGATCGGGATGCCCTTTTGGTTTTCTCAGGCGCGAAACAATCCCCGAAAATCGTGGTGAATATCGGAAATCCGTGCGTGGACCTTGTGTACTCCGTATATTGTGATATATTTAACAAAATCATTTTGCGGCCCTGTTTTGCAGGGAGGATTGTGCTTACGCCGCGCCTAAGCGGTGGCTCGGTGTTCTAGCCCGGGTTCCAAGCTGGATTTCCGTCCGTGATTTCATCAATGATTCCAGTGACAGCCGCGCTGACGCTGGTATATAGGTTATCTCCTGATGCACCCATTAAGAAAACTGGCTAAGAAAGGTCTCTACTCACCGGAGCAGGAACACGATGCTTGCGGTGTAGGCGTTGTCGCCAACATAAAGGGCCAGAAGACACACCAGATAATCGACGAAGGCGTGCAGGTCCTAATCAACCTGGGCCACAGGGGCGCCGCCGGGCGCGACCCGGAGACCGGCGATGGCGCCGGCATGCTGATCCAGACTCCGGAGAAGCTTTTCCGACGGGAAGCTGCGGCCTTGGGTATCAATCTCCCCGCCCCCGGCGAGTACGGCGTTGGCATGGTTTTCTTGCCTCCAGGGTCCCAGAAAAACTGCCAAAATATGATTACCAAAGTCATCGAAGCCGAAGGTTTGGTGGTTCTGGGCTGGCGTGACGTGCCTTTGGACCACTCCAAGATCGGAGTGGACGCGCGGTCTGTCTGTCCACACATCTGCCAAGTGTTCATCGGCAGAGGGCCATCGATTAAAGACGCCGCCCATCTGGAGCGGAAACTCTTTGTGGCCCGCAAGGTCATCGAGCATTCGATACTCGGAGATGCCAGAGAAAAGTCGGGACTGACTGAAGAAGAAGCCGATCGCTTCTATATCTGTAGCATGTCGTCCAAAACTATCGTGTATAAGGGCCTGCTGCTGGCCCACCAGATTGCCGAGTTCTATCAAGACCTTAAAGACCCGGACCTGATCAGCGCCTTTGCACTGGTTCACTCCCGTTTCAGCACCAACACCCTTGGCAGTTGGCGTCTGGCCCACCCTTACCGCTATCTGGCTCACAACGGCGAGATCAATACCCTCCGGGGCAACCTTAACTGGATGCACGCCCGCGAGGCCCAGTTCGAGTCTCCATTGTTTGGAGACGATATGGCCAAGATCGCCCCGGTGATGAACCCCGGAGACAGCGACACCGCCAGCCTGGATAATGCGCTGGAATTGCTCCAGATGACGGGCCGCGACCTAGACCATGCCATGCTGATGCTCATACCAGAGGCTTGGGAGCAGCATGAAACCATGTCCCAGGAGAAGAAAGACTTCTACGAGTATCACTCTTCTCTGATGGAACCGTGGGACGGACCGGCCATGATCGTGTCTTCCGACGGCAGCAGCATCTGCGCCTTATTGGACCGAAACGGTCTGCGCCCATTCCGGTATCTGGTCACCAACGACGACAAACTGGTGATGGCTTCCGAAACTGGCGTCTTGGATGTGCCTCCCGCCGAGGTCAAGCTCAAGGGAAGACTACAGCCGGGCCGCATGTTCTCTGTGAACCTGGAAGAGGGCCGGATCATCGGCGATGAAGAACTGAAGCATCGCCTGGCAACCAGAAAGCCCTACGGCCAGTGGCTCAAGGACAACAAGATCACCTTGGAAGACCTGCCGGAGCCGGCGGAAGCCTCTTCCCAGGCTCCTTACATGGTGACGGTCGACTTGGTGCGTCTGCAGCAGGCCTTTGGCTACAACTACGAAGAGATTCGTATGCTGACCACCGCGATGGCCGCAGATGGGATCGAAGCAACCGGGTCGATGGGCAACGACGCTCCCCTGGCCGTGCTCTCGGACCAGAACCAGCTGCTTTATAACTACTTTAAGCAACTATTCGCCCAGGTGAGCAACCCGCCTTTGGACGCCATCCGAGAGGAGCTAGTTACCTCTATCGGAGCTTTCATCGGGCGAGAGCAGAACCTGTTCGATGAGACGCCCGAGCACTGCCGACAGTTGAAGCTGAATTCGCCGATCATCTCGGACCAGGAGTTGGCGAAGATACAAGAGCTGGACTTAGAAGGCCTGCGCTCCAGCACACTATCGGCGTTGTATGACCGCCAGGCGGGCGCCGACGCTCTCAAGAAAGCATTGGACGGACTTCGCGACCAGGCATCTCAGGCCATCGAGAGCGGCCGCACGATCATCGTGATGTCGGACCGCGGCGTGGACGAACGATGGGCGCCCATACCCAGTCTGCTGGCAGTTTCAGCGGTGCACCATCACCTGATTCGGCAGGGCACCCGGACCAAGGCCGCTTTGGTATTGGAATCTGGAGACGCCAGGGAAGTCCACCATTTTTCGTTGCTCATCGGCTACGGGGCCAGCGCCATCAACCCTTATCTGGCTCTGGCCACGGTGCGGGATCTTTCAGTGACCGGCCAGATCAACGGGACCGAACCGGAATACGCCCAGAAGAATTTCATCAAGGCCAACGAGAAGGGCGTGCTCAAAGTGATGTCCAAGATGGGCATCTCAACGGTGCAGAGCTATCGTGGCGCGCAGATCTTCGAGGCTGTAGGCTTGAACAAAGAGTTGGTCGACGAGTATTTCACCTGGACCGCGTCCAGGGTTGGAGGAATCGGGCTGGACGGTGTCGAGCGCGAGGCCTCAGAGCGTCATGACCGGGCCTTCGGGTCGCAAGAGATCGCGGCAAACCAGCACCTGCCTATGGGCGGGGCTTACCAGTGGCGTCGGGGCGAAGAACACCACCAATGGAACCCCGAGTCGATTGCCAAGTTGCAGCATGCCGCCCGCACGAACGACTGGAAAGCCTACAAAGAGTTCAGCAACATATCCGACGACCAGTCGCGGAGGTGGGCCACATTACGCGGCCTGCTGGACTTCAAACAAGACCGGATTTCGGTCCCGATCGAACAGGTTGAACCGGCTTCGGAGATAGTGAAACGATTCGCCACCGGAGCGGCGTCTTTAGGATCCATCAGCCGGGAAGCCCACGAGACCATGGCAATTGCCATGAACCGGATAGGCGCACGCAGCAATACGGGCGAAGGCGGAGAGGACTACCGCCGTTATTGGATGGATGAGAACGGTGATTCCCGCAGCAGCGCCATCAAACAGGTGGCGTCGGGTCGGTTCGGGGTCACCGCCAACTACTTGATCAACGCAACTGACTTGCAGATCAAGATGGCACAGGGGTCCAAACCCGGAGAGGGCGGACAACTGCCGGGCCACAAGATTGACGAGTACATTGGCTGGGTGCGGAAGACCACCCCCGGCGTGGAACTAATCTCCCCGCCCCCCCACCATGACATCTATTCAATTGAAGATCTGGCGCAATTGATTCACGACCTAAAGAACGTCAACCCCGATGCCAGGATCCACGTGAAACTGGTGGCGGAGGTCGGCGTTGGCACCGTCGCCGCCGGTGTAGCCAAAGGCCATGCAGACGTAGTCTTGATCAGCGGCCATGACGGAGGCACGGGCGCTTCGCCTGAGTCGTCCATCAAACATGCGGGCCTGCCCTGGGAATTGGGCATCGCAGAAACTCAGCAGGTGTTGGTAGCCAATGGCTTGAGGAGCCGGATCGTGGTTCAGGCCGACGGTCAACTCAAGACCGGCCGGGACGTCGCGATCGCCGCTATGCTGGGTGCGGAAGAGTTCGGATTCGCCACTTCGGCGTTGATCGTCAGCGGCTGCATCATGCTGCGCAAGTGTCACTTGAACACCTGCTCGGTGGGGATCGCCACCCAGGACCCGGAGCTGCGCAAGAAGTTTGCCGGCAAACCCGAGCACCTGGTTTCCTACTTCACCTTCATCGCGGAGGAGATGCGGGAGATCATGGCTGAACTGGGGTTCCGGACTGTCGCAGAGATGATTGGCCGGTCCGATGTCCTGGACTCCAAGGCAGCGGTAGATCACTGGAAAGCCCAAGGGACGGACCTGGCCCGGCTGCTGCACAGAGAGGAGTCTCAGGACCCCAATGAGCCGGTTTACTGCGATCGGGCACAAGACCACGGCCTGGAAAAAGCTTTGGACCATCAGTTGATCGCCCAGGCCCAACCGTCATTGGAAGCCAGGGAGCCGGTGCAGATCGACCTGCCGATCCACAACTCAAACCGGACCGTTGGCGCCATGCTCAGCGGCAAGGTCGCCAAGATCTTCGGTGAAGACGGCCTTCCCGACGACACCATAAAAATCAATCTGACCGGTTCCGCAGGGCAGAGCTTCGGAGCTTTCCTGGCCCGGGGGATCAGCATTGATCTGATGGGAGACGCGAACGACTACATGGGCAAGGGGATGTCTGGCGGCCGCATCGTGGTCCGTCCTCATCCCGAATCCACGTTCGTTCCGGAAGAGAACATCATTATTGGCAACGTTGCGATGTACGGGGCCACCGGCGGCCATGTGTTCATTCGTGGCATCGCCGGAGAGCGCTTCTGTGTTCGCAACAGCGGCGTGAAGACCGTCGTCGAAGCCGTGGGAGACCATGGCTGCGAGTACATGACGGGCGGCGTGGCAGTGATATTAGGCGCCACTGGCCGTAACTTCGGTGCGGGTATGAGCGGTGGAATCGCCTTCGTTTACGACAAAGACGATGATTTCCACATCCGGTTCAATGACGGCATGGCCGATCTGGAGCCGGTGGTAGAACCAGAAGACATCGACGCGCTTAAAGGGCTGATTGAAGACCACAAAAAATTCACGGGCAGCACCGTAGCGGCTGGCATCTTGGCCGATTGGGACGCTGCTTTGAAGCGGTTCAAGAAAATCATGCCCCGAGATTACCGGCGGGTCTTGGAAGAGCGGAAGCGCAGGGACGGGGAGGGCACGGAGAGGGAGCTAGAAGCGGTCGGCAATGGGTAAACCGACCGGATTTATCGACTCCGGCCGGGAGCCCCCCGAGCGGCGTCCGGTAACGGAGAGAAGGGGCGACTACCGAGAGTTTTATCTGCCTTGGGGTGAAGCGCAGGCTCAGGAGCAGGGTTCCCGATGCATGGACTGCGCGGTGCCCTTCTGTCATATGGGCTGTCCTCTGGGCAACGTCATTCCCGATTTCAATCACCAGGTTTATAAAGGCGATTGGAAAGGGGCGCTGGCTACCTTACTGGCCACCAACAATTTTCCGGAGTTCACCGGCCGCGTTTGCCCCGCTCCCTGCGAGGCAAGTTGCGTACTGAGCATAAATTCGGATCCCGTAACCATCGAATACATCGAAAAAGAGATCGTCGAACGGGGTTACGAGAACGGTTGGATCAAGGCTGAACCACCGGCCGAGCGGACCGGCAAAAAGGTGGCTGTCGTCGGGTCTGGACCCGCTGGTTTGGCGGCCGCCCAACAATTGAATCGAGCCGGGCACTTGGTTACGGTCATCGAACGCGCTGGATACATCGGCGGTCTGTTGGCCCTAGGTATCCCCGAATTCAAGCTTGAGAAAAACATTGTTCAACGCCGCGTCGACCTGATGGCTGAAGAAGGCATCACCTTCCTGACCAACATCAATGTCGGCGTCGACTACCCGGTGGACCGGCTGCTCTCTGAATTCGACGCGGTCTGCTTGGCCTGCGGCTCCACTCAAGCGCGGGAATTGGACGTTCCGGGGCGAGACCTTGATGGAGTCCACCTAGCCATGGAATATCTCTCCCAGCAGAACCGGGTATTGTCGGGAGAACAGGTCTCCGATGAAGAACGGATCGAAGCTGAGGGCAAAGTAGTGGTTATCCTGGGCGGAGGAGACACCGGCGCCGACTGCCTCGGCACGGCCCTCCGCCAAGGCGCTGAAGTAGTGCATCAACTAGAACTTCTGGCTGAGCCTCCGGACCAGCGGCCCGCCAGCAATCCCTGGCCTCAGTGGCCCATGGTCCTGCGTTCTTCCCCGGCTCACGAGGAAGGTGGGATCCGTGATTACTCCATCCTGACCAAGTCATTCTCGGGAAGTAACGGCAAGCTGGAGAAACTGCACGCGGTCCGGGTCGAATGGCAGGAAGGTGAACCCGGTACCCGGCCTTCGATGGTAGAGATACCCGCCAGTGAGTTTGAGATCGAAACCGAATTGACCCTGCTGGCCATGGGGTTCTTGCACCCAGAGCAAGACGGCATGCTGGCACAGATCGGTGTCGATCTGGACGGCCGGGGAAACATCGCCTTAGACGAAAACCGGATGAGCAGCGTGCCCGGCGTGTTCGCCGCCGGTGATGCCGCCAGAGGGCAATCCCTAGTGGTCTGGGCCATCGCCGAAGGCCGGGAAACCGCCCGTGCCATTGACCTCCATCTGATGGGAAAAACTTCACTCCCCCACTCGTTGCCCAACCACGGCTAGCTGCTAGGGCCTAGCTCTGAGCGGCGGCGGCCTGCACCTCTTTGGCATGATCGAGATATTCCCGCATGTCCAGCACCTGCACTGAGTTGGTGGTGCCCGACACCCCTGGCGAGAAACCGTGGACGATAGTTATCACGTCGGTTTCCTCGATCGTTCCACCTTCTAACCCGGTTCGTATCACCGAAGCCACCAATTCCGCCATGTCTTGTTGAGGAGAGATAACGCCTCCCGGGCGGATCCCCCAGCCCATGCACAGCTTTTGAAGCACGGCAGAATCGTGGGAAAAAGCCAGAATATCGGAGTTGGGACGATAGCGGGCCAACTCGAATGCGGCCCGTCCGGTGCTGGTCACTACCACCGGCTTTGCGCCCAGGGAACGAACCAACCGCGCCGCAGCAGAGGTGATGGCCTGCGTCCGGTCCCTGGTGCTAAGGTCGCTGAAAAATGGGTAGATGGTCTCGGTTTCTTTGACGGTGACATCGGCCATATGGAAAGCCTCTAGAGGGTGTTGACCCATGGCTGTCTCATCGGAGAGCATGATAACGTCGCAACCGTCTAGAACGGCGTTGGTCACGTCGGAGATTTCAGCTCTGGTTGGCGCCGGCGCAACCACCATGGACCAGAGCATCTGAGTGGCGATGACAGATACTTTACCGGCTTCGTTGGATTTGGCGACCAACTGCTTCTGCACTATGGGCACCCGCTCCATGGGTATCTCGACTCCCATGTCTCCCCTGGCTACCATGATGCCGTCGACCTCGGGAAGGATCGCGTCGATGTTAGCAACACCCTCTCCCCGTTCCAGTTTGGCCATCACCAGGGCTTCGCTGCCGGCAGCGTTCAGGTGTTCCCTGGCGTAAAGGATGTCGTCGGAGGTGCGAACGAATGACAGCGCGACCCAATCGACCCCCTGTTCAACGCCGAATTTGAGAGCAATCTTGTCCTGTTCGGTCAAGACCGGGTCATCGATGGGTACACCCGGGAGGTTAACCCCCTTGTACGAGGAAACAACTCCCGCGGATTGGACGGTGGCGGTTACTCTGGATGGGCTGGCCGCCGTGACCGCCAGCCGGACCGTGCCGTCGGCGATGAAGATGTTGTGGCCGGGGGCGATGTTCCTGAATGCCCCAGGTTGAGGGAAAGGCAAGCTTCCTGGTTCTTGGGTCTCTGATTCTGGAACCAGGCTTATCACATCGCCCGGATTAAGTAAGATCGGCTCTTTTATCCGGCCAAGGCGGAGTTTGATGCCGCCGAGATCCTGCAGGATTGCGACTGGCCGCCCATGTTTTTTAGACAACCGGCGGATGTTGGCGATGACTTCGCCGTGTTCAGCCAACGTCCCATGGGAGAAATTCAACCGGGCGCAGTCGATCCCTTGGGCGATGAGCTGGTCCAATATCTCTGGGTTGCTGGAGGATGGGCCGATGGTGACCATTATCTTTGTCTTGCGCATTGGGTCTACCTTAATCGAGCTTTAGCTAAGCCAGCCGGGGGACGCTGGTTGGCCTCAACTTTCGGATGCTTTCGATATATCTTCAACTAGCTTAAGAAAAATATAACAGACAGGCACTCATTCTACGAACCGCGATGTTACAGAGATTCACGGCAATTACATCGGTCTTTGATAGCGCGCGGCGGATTGCGTCTTATCTGGAGTTACGGCAATGATGAAAGCGGCTCTGCCGATGTTCAATGGCGGAGCCGCTTTGGGAGCCGATTCGATAGTACCGTTTGGTCGCGTGAAGGCGATTATCTGACGGCTATCTCCCGTTGGCCCTGCTGGCGTCAAACCGGTCGGTGGCGGCCTTGATGCCTACGTAGCGGTTCTCCTGGAGAGCCTCACGCCGCTCGCTGGCCCAGTCGTTGGAGATACGGATGCCTGCCAAGCTGTCTTGGAAATGGGGCATCACGTAGCGAGCCAGAAGTTCATAGCTGCGGTGGATCTTGTCCCGGGGCGCCCAGTCTTCAACCCGCATCATGAACTTGCCGAACCCACCGGTGAGTTCGTGTAGCCGCTCGATGCCGGCGATGCAGTCGTCGGGGGTGCCGACGATCCATTGGTTGTGGTCCACCATGTAGTCCACGATCTGGTCGCGGGGCACATCGGGCACCGGGTTACCGAGCGTCCGGCCGAAGTACTCGGTGACCACATTTGCTGCGCCTTCTTTGATGTCCTTGATTGCCTGTTCTTTGGAATCTGCCAGGTGCATGCCCATGACTACGCCCCAGTCTTCCCGGTGCATAGTTTTGTTGTGCTCTGCTGCGGTCTCCTCGGCGATGGTCCAAAGCTCGGCCAGGGATGTCTTCCTGATCGTGTCCCTCGGCACGCTCAGCGACAGCACAGATGCGCCGTGTTTCCCGGCTAACGTCACTCCAGCCGGGGATTCCACCGAGGCCACGGCCACCGGGACTATCGGGTCCTGATAGGGCCGCAATTGAAGGGTAGCGTCGTTCATCTCGAACCAGTCGGTCTTGACGGTGTACGGATCAGGATCGGACATGAGCCGAACGATGGCGTCCAACGACTCTTCCATCATCGCGCGCTGTCTTTCTGGTTTGATTCCCAGCATCAACGCGTCGGAGGCCAATGCCCCAGGACCGCAACCCAAAATTACCCGGCCTCTGGTCAGATGGTCGAGTAGGACCATGCGGTTGGCAACCATGAAAGGATGGTGGTACGGAAGGCTAGTCACGCCGGTGCCCAGCCTGATGTGACGAGTGCGCTCGGCTGCGGTGGCCATGAACAGTTCCGGTGACGCTATCGTCTCCCAACCCGCGCTGTGGTGCTCACCGATATAGGCTTCATCGAAGCCCAGCGTATCCAGCCATTGAAGAAGCTCCAAGTCCCTTTCCAGAGCCAAGGTAGGATTTTCGCCTACTCGGTGGAAGGGAGCCATGAAGACGCCAAATTTCATGCGCTTAGGGACAGTCATCTATACATCCTCCGTAAGAATTCCGATGCGTCGTTCTGGCAGGAAGTACATCGGCAACATTGAGGTCCGCGAAGCTGCTGCGCCCATTCGCCTCCCAGCGCAGGGACAGGCTGGCGGCCGCAGCTATTCTAACACGTGGCCAAAAGGGAGAATGGTCAGCCGTTATCGGCGCCGTTATTGGTGGATGAGATGCAGTGGTTTTTAGACGCCGGCAACATCGCTGCGACGTTCCATGAGAAGAGTGTCGCGCCAGCGACCGTGCAGACAGCCGATGCGCTCGCGGGTGCCCACCCTTCGAAACCCACAAGCGGAGTGGAGGGCGATGCTGGCGTCATTCTCGACCAAGATGCTGGCTTGGAGGGTCCAGACCCCAGCCGATTCCGATGTTGAGACCAGGGATTGCAGGAGGAGTTTTCCCACTCCCGTCCTTCGATAACCGTCCGAGACGTAGACGCTCACCTCGGCAACTCCGGCGTAGGCATCGCGGTCGGAAACGTGACTCAAGGCGGCCCAACCAACCACCTTGTCACCGTCTTTCGCAATCAAGCGGCAGTCGGCTCGGTGAACCCTGTTCCAGCGGTCCCAAGCCGGGGCCTGGGTTTCGACCGTGGCGTTTCCGGTGGCGATACCCTGTTCGTAGATATCCCGGACGGCTTCCCAGTCGTCATCTTCCATGCTTTCGATGATACAATTCACGGTTTTCATGTTGGTGACTAAGTCTGTATTTCGCCTTCGTCCGGTTCGCTGAATCGGGCTGGCGATAATGGTAATCAAATATTGAA
The DNA here is from genome assembly GCA_027624135.1 of Chloroflexota bacterium. Taxonomy (GTDB): domain Bacteria; phylum Chloroflexota; class Dehalococcoidia; order Lucifugimonadales; family UBA3495; genus UBA9611. The sequence continues at coordinate 15,662 of JAQBXL010000026.1, read as the reverse complement.
AGGATACATTGTAGGATCAGCGGGCCTAGGTGTAAACCTGGAGCCTGCGCTCCCCTTCGTAAGCTTCTTTGTAGGCTGCCCTTTTCATGGAAGGGAACGCAGGTGGAGAATCATGGCGGTCAAAGTGACACAGGCAGAGTAAACGTGGTATCTTTGCTTCACTGAGGCTCTCTGTTTGAGCCTATTCAAGTCATATCGACAGGAGAGGTTGCGAGATGCCCAAGATTAAGCACATCGCCATTGCCACTCAGGATGCGGCCAAGACCGCTAGCTTTTACAAGGAAGTGTTCGGCCTGCGCGAGATCGCCCAACTGGAGAGCGCCAACGCCAACGGATTTTTCCTCAGCGACGGCAACGTGAACATGGCCATCCTGGATTTCCAGAACGACGCGGTCGCCGGTGAGCGCGGCAAGGACTACAGTGGAATCCACCACATCGGCTTCGAGGTCGAGGACCTGGAAGACGTTGAGGCGAAGTTGGCGGCTCACAACTCCGCTCCCATGGATGAGGTCAACAAGGCCTTGGGCGTGGGCATGGGTGACAACCCCCGCCACGCCAACGTCGAGATCAAATACACCGGCCCCAACGGCGAGATGATTGACGTTTCCCAGCACGGTTGGGTCGGCACACGCGGTTTCGACTAGTCCAAGACCAACAACCAGGACACAAAAAGCCCGGCCCTTCCGAACAGAAGGGCCGGGCTTTTCTTTTGCTACTTGGCAGCAGTGACTAAGCGGGTTTGAAGGCCACAGAAGGTGATTCTTCGTCCAGGTCTGCAACGTCCAACACCACGTCCATACCATTCTTGATGTTTTGGGGATTGGCGCCGTCAACCCCGCTGATCCTAGCGCTGATGCGGGGGCCTTCTTCGAGGGTGACGATCCCGCTGCAATACGGCTTGTCGCGTCCGTATCCTTTGGCGGCCATCGATACCGGGACTATCGATATGCAGGTGAAGGTGTCCAATTTGGCCTTCCCGCTGAACCGGTGCGACACCATGTCGAACCCGTGGCATATGGGGCACATGGGCCGTGGTTCGGGGGACAGATGTCCGCAGGCCTGGCACTTCACGCCTACGATCTGCCCTTCTTCCTTTAGCGCTCGGTAGAAGGCGGTGGCGGTGAAATTGTCGGCCATGGCTATGATTCCCTCCGCAGCACGTTGACCACGCAGGTTCCACCGGTTCCGCCCACGTTGTGAGTCAGGCCGACTGTCGGGTTGGCCTTCTTCACCTGACGCGCCCCGGCTTCGCCGCGCAGCTGGTGATAGATCTCAATCACCTGACCGACGCCCGACGCGCCCACCGGATGTCCTTTGGATTTCAGACCGCCGGATGTGTTGATGGGATGGTCGCCGCCGAGGGCGGTCCGGCCTTCATCCACGGCCCTTGGACCCTCGCCAGGGGCGAAGAAGCCCAAGTCCTCGGTGGCCACGATCTCGGCGATGGTGAAGCAGTCGTGGACCTCAGCCAGGTCGATGTCCGCGACGGTGACGCCGGCCATGTCGTAGGCCTGCTGGGCTGCGGCCTTGGCAGCGGAAAGCGAAGTCAATTCGTCTGAGTCATGGAGTGGCTTTCCAGTGGCCTGACCGATACCGGCGATACTGATTGGCTTGTCGGTGAAGTTATGGGCGATCTCGTCCGCAACCAGGAGCACGCAAGCCGCGCCGTCAGTGATCGGGGCACAGTCGTACAGCCGCAGGGGCCAGGCGATCCAAGGATTGGCCTGCGGGTCGTTGAGGAAATCCAGGTCGGTCTTATAATCGGGCACCGTATGGCCCCGTTCTTGGGCTCGGGCCATCCGGCGTTCCATCATGGCGGTGATGGTCTGTTGGAACTGGGCCTTGGGGTTGAGAGCCCCGTTCTCATGGTTCTTGATGCCAACCTTCAGCAGGTGGTCAAGGTTGGTCTCGTAGCGGTCCATGTGGGCCTTGGCGATGGCGCCGAAGATTCCCGGGAAGGTTAGCCCGGCAGGCACTTCATACAGGCCGTCGGCCGCTGACGCCAGTACGTCGGTGACGCCGTCCGTAGGCAGATTGGTCATCTTCTCCATTCCGCCCACCAGGACAACGTCGTACATCCCGCTGGCGATGGCCAGAACACCCTCGCGAAGGGCGCTGCCACTGCTGGCGCAGGCGTTCTCAATGCGGGTGATGGGGATCGGAGTGATGCCCAGCCAATCGGCCACGATGGGCGCGGTGTGGCCTTGATGCTCAAAGAGATCAGACGAGTAGTTGCCTATATAGGCGCCCTCGATGTCCTCGATGTCAAAACCTTGGTCCATACTCTGGACCATATCTTTGAAGGCCTCCACGAACAGATCCCGGCTGTCCTTCTCGGGGAAGGCTCCGAACTGAGACAGCCCGGCGCCCACGATGGATACCTGGCGGGCCAACTGACGCTTCTTGTTAACCGTGGTCATCTGAAATCTCCGATTGGTTTCCGATTGGCGAATGTTTGTGAAAAATGTCGACCGACATTGCAGTCCAAGTTTACCTGATTTAGCCTGATTACGACGGTCTATTGGAGCAGGCAAACAGGACGAGGTCCCTGGCCAGAGACCGGGCTCAGTTAGGAAGGGCGGTTGATCCGCTCTTGCTCTCGTTCCTCTGCCTTATCCCTTAGAGGCCGTCCTTTATCCGGTTCCGGGTCCTTGATCACTCCGTAAGACGCCAACGCTTCGTGGCCTTCAGGAAGATATTCGGTGATCGGGTACCCGTCCTTATTAACGAACAATAGGCAGTGGCAATATTTGTATACCTGCATGTCGTCGCAGGCGCACATCCAGGTGCGGTGGTTGCTCTCTTCCTTCTTGTCCGGATAGAAACGGCAGGGACATAGGGGCCGCCCGATCTCATCTATATTCTGGGCTAGACCGAGGATGACCTGCTCTGTTATTCCTTCGATTGGGGAGACTGTGGTCTCGGATTTTTCGCAATATTTCTCGACGAATACCCGCATCCTTTGGATCGATTTCTCACTGGGCCGTTCAGGCATTTTTGCATACTATCGGCAGGTGCGCCGTTACTAAATTTTGGGGCGCGGTGAACCGATTGGATGTCATCGTATTCGGACTCTAATCTGAGAATGGCAGACTCATGCCAACATGAGACGCCGACCCTTGGGCTCGGGAACAGAGTCACCAAACTCAATGGCGGTGTCTATCCACAGTTGCACGGCATCTTGCGCACTGGCCAACGCCTCTTCTTGCGACTTACCGTGGGCAATACAACCTGGTAGTTCTGGCACCTCCGCCACGAAAGATGTGTCTTCTTCAGACCAGTAGAGGGTTATCTCATATTTGTGCATCAGTCCTCGTTCTCGTGCCCGTACCGCAAGATTGTGGCCCTAATCTGACGGTCTTGGTAGACCTTCGCTTTGCTGCCGTCACGTTGTAAGTTGATTCGTTCTTCTACACCGTCTTTTCGAAAAATATGGTGGCTACCTCTAACCCGCTAATCGAAACCTAAGCTCAACAACAATTGGCGTAGGCGATTGAATTGGATATTCGAATCGGATGCTCGCCCAAGTACCTGGGACATAGTCCTATCATTAGTAGACATAGCATAGCCTCGGGACATTATCTGGGCCTTACTATCGGTCAGTCAACCAGGTTTCTATCTCACGCTAAGCTCCTCTAATAATCCGTTCGCACATCTGTGCCCCCAAGAGCACTTCAGATATCACCGCTGTTTCCCAGGTGGTGTGGAAGTCCCGCACGCCGATTCCCACAGGGATGGCCGTGATGCCGCGCTCGACGAATACGTTGGCGTCGGAACCGCCGCCGGTGGACTCCAAGATAGGCTCCAGACCCATTACCGTCAGAGCCCGACCGATAACCGATACCGCCTCGCTGCCAGCGTCAACGTGGTAGGCCTGGTAAGTGTTGACGATGTCCAAGGCGATCTTGGCTTCGGGGTATCTGGACGCCACTTCGTCGAACACGCCCCGGAACTTGCGCTCCAGGTCGGCCAGCTTCTCGTTGTCCCGGCTCCGGAATTCACCATCGAGAAAGGCTTGTTCGGGGACTATGTTGCGTTTCAGCCCTCCCTCCATGCGGCCAATGTTGGCCGTGGTCTCTTCGTCGATGCGGCCCAGGGGCAACCGCCCTAAAATCTCGGCTGCGATGATCAGAGCCGAGATGCCCTTCTCAGGCTCAAGACCGGCGTGGGCGGCCCGGCCCGTTATCCGTGCCGTGACTACATTCTGGGAAGGCGCGGAGACGCAGATACGGTTAGGAGGCCCCTCGCCGTCGAAGACAATGCCAGTCTTGGCCGAGATCATGCTGAAGTCTAGATTGTGTGCGCCGACTAGGCCGCCCTCTTCGTGCCGTGTGAACACCACTTCGATGGCTCGGTTGCCGCCACCCGACTGCGTGGCTGCCGTTAGGGCTTCTAAAACGATCGCCACTCCCGCTTTGCAATCGCCGCCCAGGATCGTGCTGCCGTCAGACCGCAGTACTCCTCCGTCGACGATGGGCTTGATGCCCCGGCCCGGTTCCACTGTGTCCAGATGGGCGGACAGCATCACCGGTTGGCCCTGACCGTCAAGTTTGGCAATCACATTGTTGTAGGAGTCGTGCGACACCTTTAAACCCAAGGCCTCCAGGCGGGTGCTGACCTCCAGGTCCATGGCGTCTTCTTCGCCACTGGGACTGTCAATCTTGATCAGGTCTATCAGGGTCTTAACCAGCCGTTCTTGATCTGCCAAATGCTTCCTCCGAATCGCGGCGAATCCCAGATTTGCCTGGCCCGGTTATCGCCGAAAGCCTAGGGCAGAGCCGCCACGGCTTTGATCTCAACCAGGTAGTCTTCGTGCACCAAACCAGCCACCACCAATAGGGTATTGGGCGGGAAGTCGCCGTTGGGATAGATATTCGGATAGACCTCGCTCCGGCCCCGGAGATATCCCTCGACCGAAGGGCGGCCCACCACGTAGGTCGTGAATTCGACCACGTTGCCGAAATCTGCGCCTGCACCCGCCAGTACGTGTCAGATTTTCTCCAAGGCCTGGCGCGTCTGGGCTGCGGCGTCGCCCCTGCCCACCAGTGTGCCGTTGGAATCGATCCCCACTTGGCCGGCGATGTAGATCAGCTTTCCAGGACGTACGCTCATGCCCAAGGAATATGCTCCCAGGGGCTGGGGCGCTTGGCTGCTGGTAATAACTGTCCGGTCTGATCCCGCCATCGATGCTCCTTATGCTTACGCCGTGCTGGCTACGCCGTACTGGCTACGCCGTACTGGTGCTGGGCCGGTTCGAATCGAGATACTGGTCGATTATAGGGTAAGCAACACGCCTGGGCGAGGATTAACCTGACTGCGTCTAAAATCCCTCGTGCTATACTCGGCGCTATGGCGGAACAGGCATTAAGACCTCAGGTTGGCGTAGGCGTGATCTTCGTTCGTGGGGGGAAGGTATTCCTGGCCAAACGCCATGGGGCCCACGGCGAGGACACCTGGGCCTCGGCAGGCGGTCATCTGGAGAACGGCGAGTCCCTGGAAGAATGCGCCCGCCGCGAGGCCATGGAAGAACTGGGCGTGACCGTCGGAGAGATGCGCTATCTATGCGTGAGCAACATCATCGCCTACGGAAAGCATTACGTGGATGTGGAGTTTATCGGTGACATTGAAGGCCAAGAACCACGCTTGATGGAACCGGAAGCCTTCTACGATAGCGGCTGGTTCCCCTTGGATGACCCTCCAGACCCTCTGTTCGTAGCCGTGAGATATGCGCTTGAAAGCTACGGTTCAGGTCAGCACTATTTTCCTGGCGATTGACCTGATCCGCCCCTAGCAGAACAAAATACCAGATTGAACATGGAGGCTTAGATGGCAGCGAAGAAAGGAAACGGTTTGCTGATGGTCTACAGCGACGTCGCAGCCGAAAACGACGACGAGTACAACCGGTGGTACAACGAGGAGCATATCCCCGAGCGACTTTCTATCCCTGGCGTGCTCAATGCGGCCCGTTACGAGGCGGTTCAGGGCGGCCCCCGGTATCTGGCCTGCTACGAGCTTGAATCAGCCGACACGTGGCACTCCGACGCATGGCAGAAATGGCTCAAGGAGCCAACCGAATGGTCCAAGCGGATGTCTCCTAGCGTGATTGGGACGGCCTACATCAGGAACCTCTACACGCGCATCTATCCGGACCACGTCTCTGAGGACACTGCGCAGGCCGATATGGCGCCGATAATTCTAGTGGGCCGCATGTCGGTGCCTCAAGGACTGGACGAAAAGTTCAACAAGGCCTACAACACCGAGCGGTTGCCCGAGGCGCTGAAGATTCCAGGCTACATCCGGGCACGCCGGTTCGAGGCGGTCATGGGCGCGCCCAAATACACTACCGTCCACGAGATGGAGTCCATGGATGTGGTCAACGGAGATGGTTGGAAGGCTTGGAGCCCAATGGTAACGCCGGTGTGGAACACTGAGATTCGCCCCCACATGGTCCACGAAGAGGGTTCGCCGGGGATATTCCGCCGGGTATTCCCAAAATAACCGCAGCTTAGGATCGGTATTAGGCAATTTTAATGGGCGTGGTCCGTCAATTGATGGGCTACGCCCGTATTATTTCATAGATGGCCAAATATTGATCGAAATGCGGTGATTCTTAACACTGATTTCGATGATTTACGTACATTGTTGAGATTAGCGCACTAAAAAACCTCGTGTCGATCTGTGCATTCAGGCAGCGGTTTGCCGATGCGGCCTGATTTAGGTCCAAACAGGACATAAAATATGGACTAAAAAGCCTTATTTATAAGGCTATTTAGCCTCAAATCTGCTATAATATCAGTAGTTTGATTGACTTCAGAACCTCCCGTTCTGGACCTCAGTTTCCGTTTTAGATTTTTTCATTGCCAGCCCAACGAATACCTATGGTGAAATAACAACATGACCCAAGCAAATGTAAGCGAATATACCGCTAAGGACATCCAGGTCCTGGAGGGTATGGAAGCGGTGCGTGTCCGCCCTGGAATGTACATCGGCAGCACCGACCAACGCGGTCTGCACCATCTGGTCTACGAGATACTGGATAACGCAGTGGATGAAGCCATGGCCGGCTTTTGCACCCGAGTTGAGATCGCCTTGATGGAAGACGGTCGGATCTCAGTGGTCGACAACGGCCGCGGCATCCCAATCGATAAACACCCTAAGACCGGCAAGAGCGCGCTGGAGACAGTGATGACGACGCTGCACGCCGGCGGCAAATTCGGCGGCGGCGCCTATAAGGTCACTGGCGGTCTTCACGGCGTAGGCGCCTCGGTGGTGAACGCGCTGTCCGAAGAATTGATCGCGGAGGTCCGGCGAGATGGCTGGAGCTACTCTCAGGAGTACAGCCGGGGGAAACCCACCTCTAATCTGGTTAAAGGCGAAAAGTCGCCGATGCACGGCACAACCATCACATTCCGGCCAGATTCACAGATATTTCCGGAAATTGAATATGATTTTGAACTGATGACTGCCCACTTCAAAGAGATCGCTTATCTGAACAAGAGGCTGGAGATTGCGTTCATCAGTCCCTGGCATGACGACACCCGTAACGGTGATATCGAGCGCACCTATTTCTTTGACGGCGGGATCGCGAACCTGGTCCGGAACGTCAATCGTAACCGCCGAACAGTGCAATCATCTCCCTTTTACTTCGAGAAAACGTTGGATGATACAGCCGTTGAAGTGGCTATCCAATATAACGACACCTTTTCGGAGACGGTGTTCTCCTTTGCCAACTGCATCAACACCGCGGAGGGCGGGACCCACATGACGGGCTTCCGCACCGCCTTGACCCGGGTGATCAACGATTTCGCCCGGAAAAAGAGCTACATCAAAGACGACCAACCCAACCTGACCGGGGAAGATGTCCGGGAAGGGCTTGCCGCTGTGATCAGCGTCAAGCTGACTAACCCACAATTCGAAGGGCAGACCAAGACAAAATTGGGCAACGCCGAGGTTCGCGGGATAGTGGACTCGGTGGTCAGCGAAGGCCTGAACCGGTACCTGGAAGAAAACCCCATTGATAGCAAGCGAGTGGTGGAAAAATGCCTGACCTCCCAGAAGGCTAGGGAAGCGGCCAAGCGCGCCCGCGACCTGGTGATTCGCAAGAACGCTCTGGACGGGTCATCGCTGCCCGGAAAATTGGCCGACTGTGCCGAGCGAGATCCAGCCAAATCTGAGCTATACATCGTTGAGGGTGAGTCGGCAGGAGGCTCGGCCAAGATGGGCCGGGACCGCCACTTCCAAGCCATCCTCCCCCTCAAGGGCAAGATACTGAATGTCGAGCGGGTCCTGCAACAGCCCGACAAGATACTGGGCCACGAGGAGATCCGGGCCATGGTGGCCGCCCTGGGCGCCGGAGAGGGCGATGAATTCGACGCATCGAAGATTCGCTACCACAAGATCATAATCATGACCGACGCCGATGTGGACGGTTCTCATATTCGGACGTTGATCCTGACTTTCCTGTACCGCCGGATGCTGCCGCTTATCGAGCAGGGATATCTGTACATCGCCCAGCCCCCCTTGTACCGCATACAGACCGGCAGAAAAGTGGATTACACGTACACTGAGGAAGAGAAGGACAAGTACCTGGCCAACTTGGGTGGAAGTCGTAACCCCCAGATCCAGCGCTACAAGGGTCTCGGCGAGATGAACCCCGATCAGCTGTGGGAGACCACCATGAACCCGGAGACCCGACAGATGCTGGAGGTAACCATCGAAAACACCGTTGAGGTGGAAGATGTGTTCACCACTCTGATGGGTGAGTTGGTTGCGCCACGTAAGAGCTTCATTCAAGCCCACGCCCGTAGCGTTCAAAACCTCGACGTTTAACCCCGACGTCAATCCCGGCGTCTGATCCCTTCGGCAGTCCTTCGATGGCTGTCCTTTGGAATCGGACCAATATTGGTCTATAATATCGTGGATGGTTTGGTGGTTCCGGAGATTCGGCTGATTGCCGTGCCCCGGCCACCGGGAACTAGTTCTAATTAACAAATTGATAACTACCAGGGAATATAAAACCTTGTGCCGGCAGTCAACCTGCTGGCACGGATGAACTCAGGAGAAGTGATTTGCCCGCAAAGAAGACAGGCCGTCAGCAGATAAAAAGGTCCGTACGGACCAGAGGAGACCGCACCGAAACCAGGTCCGCAATCGCCAAGGCGTTGCGTTCCGTGGAAGCGGGGGACGTGGCCGAGGCTGAGACTGACGTTCGCGACGCGTTGAGTATCATGGATCGATCTGTTCAGAAAGGCATCCTGCACAAGAACAACGTCAACCGCCGCAAGTCCCGTATCGCCGCCCGCCTGAACAAGATGAAGGCTGCCTCCGCCTAACCCAAATCTTCCGGCTATTCGATTAAGCCCGCTAGGCCCGCCCTTTTTGAAAAACAGGGGCGGGTTTTCTTTTGTGGCTCAGAGCCGAACCGCCTGGCCTCGTGACACAGGAATATTGACAGTTGGTACGGGCATTGCTAGCCTATATGCGAACATAAGTTTTTATGTCAAGGGTCGCTGGTTTGGGCCGCGCCCTAATATGATGGGAAGGGAATAGATGGTAAGCAAGAAGAAGATGCCCCCCCGGCGCCAGAGAATATGGGAGTTTGTCCAAGGGTTCTACTCGGAGAACGGTATCCCCCCTACGGTCCGGGATATCCAGAATGCCTGCGAGATCAGTTCTACTTCAGTTGTGGATTATAACTTGGGGAAGCTGCGCGAGGCGGGGTACATCAACCGCAGGCCTGACGTTGCCCGTGGTATCGAGATACTGGACCAAGCAGGTCAACCGGTATCCAATGCCCCTAGGGTCCAGATCCTTGGCGCTATTGCGGCCGGTATTCCCATCCCAGCATGGAGCACCGAAGGCTCAGCGGCCAGCGAAGAGTTCGACACCGTGGAGATCTCACCGGATCTGCAACGGCGTCATGGCCAATTGTTCGGACTGAGGGTGAGCGGAACGTCGATGATCGATGCCTTGATCGACGACGGCGACGTTGTGATTATTGCTCCCGCCAGACGGGCCGACAATGGCGAGATGGTGGTAGCCTGGCTCAAGAGCGAGGAAGAGACCACGCTGAAGAAGTTCTATGCTGAGGGCGACCGGGTCCGCTTGCAACCGGCCAACAGTACCATGGAGCCCATCTACTGCTCAGCAGACAACGTGGAGGTCCATGGCAAGGTGGTGTCCGTAATCAGAAACCTGGGCTGACCAGTAGCGAGATTGATAAGAATAAAAGCCCCGACGCCCAGCTGAATCAAAACCGGGCATCGGCGCTTTTTCATTTATATTAAAGGTGTTATCGGCGGACGTTGGACAGCGCGCCGTAGGTGGCAACGCAGAACGGCACACAGAACGTAAGGGGCACCTTCCAGTACAAAGGGCTTTCCCAACTCCCAGCGAATATGATATCGCCCTGGTTCAGCGCCGTTAGAATTGTGCCTACCACCACGGCTACGATCAGTGAGCGCCGCAACATGGGACGGTGACGAAAGGCGCACCTGGAGCATTTGGTGACGGCTCCCTTGTCCGCGGCGTCTCCGTCCGGGGCGCCTGCGGGGACCGGCTTCTTGAAAGCGAAGGCCCAACCCTTTCCGGCATGGCGGCCGCATTGCTCACAGGTCGCAGACGGGGCGGCCTCGGTGAGATGGGTTTCTATCGCTTCCGCCATAATCTATTCTCCAGGGTCCGATTGACCGGGAATCATTTGCTTAGGTTGACGCGCCGGTCTGAATCTCAAATCGTGTCGCTACCAGAAGCAATTGTAGGTGGGGCTAAAATCACTGTCAACGAGATCTGGAGATGCCCCTTCTCCTGGGTCGGACGGCGATTCTTGTTAATGCACCGGCCGAATTCTATACTTACTGCTGATCGTTACGGATCACAGATCGGTGAATCCCAGTGACCAGGAGCAATTGGATGTACGATTTCCATACCCACACGTTTCTCAGCGATGGTGTTTTGTCGCCCGTGGAACTGATACGGCGGGCCATGGTGCGCGGTTACCGGGCCATGGCTATCACGGACCATGTGGGTTTGGGGAACCTGGAATACGTAGTGAAAACGCTGGTGATCGACTGCGAGATGGCGACTAAACGCTGGGCTATCCTGGCTTTGCCGGGGGTAGAGATCACCCATGTCCCCAAGGATGACATAGACCTGGTGGCGCGGACCGCCAAAGAGATGGGTGCCAAGCTGGTGGCGGTCCACGGGGAAACGCCAGTGGAACCCGTGGAGCCGGGCACTAACGAGGCGGCATTGCGTTCTGATTTCGTGGACGTGCTTGCCCATCCGGGGCTCATCACATACGAGGAAGCCCGGTTGGCTGCGGAGAAAGGAATTTATCTAGAGGTGTCGGCCCGTAAAGGACACAGTTTGGCCAACGGACACGTGGTAAAGACGGCCAGAGCAGCCGGGGCGGATACGGTCTTGGATTCGGACGCCCACGAACCGGACGACTTGCTTACTCCGGATATCAGGCACAAGGTAGCCAAAGGGGCAGGCCTCAGCGATGATGAGATTCACACATTGCTGGAGACGAGCCCGCTGAAACTTCTGGCCAAACTGGGGTTTCCAGCCGCTCTCGCGGCCTGAAACTAGGATTTCCCGATACGGAATACCTTGGTCCCACATTCAGGGCAAACTCCCTGTGTGGCAGGACGGCCATTTTTTAGAGTGACCTGCTTCGGATTCGATATCTCCCGTTTATTTCGGCACTTAAAGCAATAGGCTTCCATTGTCTTTACCCCCAAACGTTTCGGCGCCGCCTATGTGTTAACGTGCGCTATTACGCAACATAGTCAACAATCCGATTAACGTAATGTCTGTCACTATACAATTTAGATAGGGATTGTCAAGAAATTTGGGTTAAATCATGTCGAATTGATAACTATATAACCGTAATATTGACAATTACGGGCAAAAAGTTAGATAAGTAAGATATTTTGAAGCGCGTAGCCGAAGCGGAGGCAGAGAATTCCGGAAAGATCTGCTTTACACGGATGCCGGAGCGTAGGGGGAAGGGGAACTCGCTTGGAAGACCTTTTCGGGCTGCCAAGAGTTGGTCGGGCGGTCATAGCGCACGAGAGCCAAGAAGACCCCATCGGCATTGTAGGCGCGGTATTGCTCTAGATAACCCGCTTCCATCTCTGGCCTAGCTAGCGTGACTGCCTGGCCGTTGCGCAGGTGATCCTCGGCTTGTTGGTTCAGAGTGATACTCTTGAGTCCTCTCAGCACCCAGTCCACGGGAAAGAGATATTGCCGCCAGCCCTGCGGACCGTCGCCTGCGGCCTCAAGTTGTTCAAGGGTAACGGATTCATCGCTCGGAAAACCGCCGCACAACAAACGCACTAGGTCGGCGACGTGGCCTCCGCAACCCAGCGCCTCTCCGACGTCGTGGGCGAGAGAGCGCATATAGGTGCCGCGTCCGCACTCGACTTCCAGAGTCAGATTCGGTGGATTGAACTCCACGATCTTGATGCTGTGTATCTCCACCGGACGGGCCTCCCGCTCGACCTCGATCCCGGCTCGGGCGAGTTTGTAGAGGCGCTTGCCGTCTACCTTGATGGCGCTGTACATGGGGGGCATTTGGTTCACAACGCCGATCCATGGCTTTAGGTTTTCTTCAACCATATCTAGGGTTACGCCATGATAATCGCCGGTTTTTACTACATCGCCTTCTGCGTCGTAGGTCGTGGTGGCGACTCCGAGAGTGATGTCCATGCGGTACACTTTGACGCCGCCCACTATGTAGTCCATCAGCCGGGTTGCCTGGCCAAAACAAACTGGAAGCACGCCCCTGGCCAGCGGGTCCATGGTGCCACCGTGGCCGACCTTCTGGCGCTGGCTGGTGATCCGCTTGATCTGACGCAGCGCGTCCATGGAGGTTATGCCAGGAGGCTTAAAGAGGTTGATGAAGCCGTTGGCCATCGGCGGCCCGCTATTGTTGCTGCTTTTGGCCATGCTAGCAGTCCGGTCTGTTGATGGCTTCGACGTTGTCCGGTTCAAGGCTGGGGTCGTCCGATTTGATCTGGTTCATTACCCTAAGGATCTGAGCTGCTTCTTCCAGGGATTCATCCAGTTCATAGGTCAAAAACGGGGTATGTCTCATGTTGATGCGGTCGCGCAGGCCGCGGCGCAGGAAGGTAGCGGCAGATTGGATACCGGCCAGTGCTTCCTTTTTGGCCTCCTGCTTGCCCATTACGCTGATGTAGACCTTGGCGCTGCGAAGGTCGCTGCTGGAGACTACGCGGGTGATGCTGATCAGGCCATTCAGTCGCGGGTCGTTGATCTCACGGGCGAGGAGCGTGCTAATCTCTTCGCGCAACTGTTCGTTGATACGATCGGTGCGTCGGGACATAGCGCATATACCTTGTGAGGGTTCCTTGCAGGAGGTTGATGATGCGAGGTGCTGAGGCCTTGCCGGAAGGAGAGGCCTTAACGCCGGCCCCGCTCCTGACGGTGAACTTCTAGGATGTCGCCTTCTTCGAAAGTATTGAAGCCTTGGATAACGACTCCACATTCAGTGCCTGAGTTCATCTCGTTCACTTCCTCGCGGAAGTGACGCAAGCTGGTAATCACATTTTCTTCAACGACGGCGCCTTTGCGAACAATTCGAACGCCGCCGTTTCTGATCATCCGGCCTTCAGTGACGCGGCAACCTGCAATCTGGGTGCCACGGCGGCCTTCGAAAATTTCCCTGACCTCTGCCCGACCGACAATAATATCGGTGTAGACGGGGTCCAACATCCCGTGGAGCGCCTTTTCGACATCATCAATCAACTGGTAGATGATGTTGTAGTGGCGAATCTCCACCCCCATCCGGTCAGCCAGCCGTTCAGCGCTAGGCTCGGACCCAATGGAGAAGCTAATCACAATGGCTTCGGACGCGCTGGCCAAAAGGATATCTGACTCGGTTACTGCGCCACTGCCGGAGTGCAAAATCCTGACCTTGGCGTCTTCATCAACCAATTTTCCCAACGCACCGCGAACCGCTTCCACGCTACCTTGGACGTCGGCTTTGACTACCAGGTTAAGCTCTTTGACGGCATCGGTGTCCACCTGGTTTACGACTTCTTCCAGGGTTAGCGCCCGGGTATGACCTGCCGTGCTGTAGGCCTTGGCGGCTTCTCCCGCCATGGTGCGGGCCTCGCGCTCGCTGGTGGCAGTGCTAAGTTGGTCCCCGGCCTCTGGCACAGATCCGAAACCCAGAATCTCGACCGGAGTGCTGGGCAAAACGTGTTGCAATGGCCTTCCCTTGTCGTCGGTCATCGCTTTAACCCGCCCATAGGCATTGCCTGCGACGATGAAATCGCCAATGTTCAGGGTGCCGTCCTGCACTAAGACCGTGGTGCTCGGACCTCGTTTTCGGTCCAATTTGGCTTCAATCACAGTCCCCCGAGCTGGCTGGTCGGGGTTGGCCTTGAGTTCTGAAATCTCCGCCACTAAGAGCAGGCTCTCCAACAGGGTATCGATACCGGTGCCCGTTTTGGCCGAGACATCTACGGATATGACATCGCCGCCCCAGTCTTCAACGAGAAGGTTCTGTTCGCTCAACTGCCTCTTCACCCTTTCGGGGTCGGCGCCCGGAAGGTCCATCTTGTTGATGGCGACGACTATGGGAACTTTGGCCGCTTTGGCGTGGTTGATCGCCTCCAGGGTCTGGGGCATGAGGCCGTCATCGGCGGCGACGACCAACACGGCTATGTCAGTGACCCGCGCTCCCCGGGCCCGGATGGCTGTGAAGGCGGCGTGTCCGGGCGTGTCCAGGAAAGTTATAGGGCTGCCGTTAGATTCTATCTGATAGGCTCCGATATGCTGGGTAATGCCACCGACTTCCCCGGCGGCGACTTTAGAATTCTTTATGGAGTCCAACAAAGAGGTCTTGCCGTGGTCTACGTGGCCAAGAACCGTGATCACTGGTGGACGGGGAATCAGGGAGGAATTGTAGCCCGTCCCTGCCGCTGCCATAGAAGGGTCTTTGGCGGCGGTGGCTTGTTCAGCCATGGTGGTGCGGATTCCCAGGGCAGTGGAGACCAGTGTGGCAACTTGATAATCGACTACCTGGTTCATGGACGCCATGATCCCATTTCGCATCAATTGCTTAATCACGTCTATGGGATTCTGGCTCAAGACTTCCGCCAGATACTGGACTGTCATCGTCTCTGGCAAAACTATGGCACGAGTCTGTGCCCGTTTTTCGGTAGTCCGGCGAGGTTTAGTCTCGCTGCCGCCGTCATCCACTGCCGTTGTTCGTCCGTCGGAAGTCATTTACACGTCCATTAAGAATTTAAAGATAGGTGCGTCGCCGCCTATTGGGCGATTTTCTCTTGGTAATAGGTCCGCAACTGGGTTAAGTCGTTAGAAGCGATTTCGTGGCCTAGGCTACGGTTCAGCGCCCCTTTGCCGACTGCGCGGTCCCAGCATTCTGGTGAACGGCAAAGGTATGCCCCCCTTCCTGGGGCATGGGAGGTGGTATCTACCATTACTGAACCCTGTGCAGATCGAACAATCCGAGTCAGTTGCCCTTTAGCCATCTTTACGCCACAGGCTACACAACTGCGTTCGGGTATGTGTCGACTCTTTGACAAATCCAATCCTCCAGAATAGCGCCCAAGACTTTTGGAAGAAAACCGTTGCTTGGGAACTGTTGAGGGAGGACTTAGCGGCCT
>JAQBXL010000025.1 GCA_027624135.1 Chloroflexota bacterium | reverse complement strand
TTGAGAAGACCCCTCCTGGTGTTTGGTGCTGACACTACCAATTCACCTGAAGGGGTCTTTTCTTGCAAGCAATATTTATACGAGTTTTAGCTCTTTACCAAACTCCGGGATGACTCATGTCGCGAAAACCAATTTAAGGTTAGTGGTGGGCCAGCCCCGTGGCATGAAATACTGCGTGTTTCAGCTCGATGGCCGCCATGGCGGTACGGTACTCGGCCGAGGCGAAGATGTCCCCGATGAGATCCGAACCAACATCTTTGACGATCAGGCCCGTTGCGGCGGTGATGTTTTCTGCGGTCAACTCTTGTCCGGCCAATGCCTGCTCCACCGACGGACCACGCATCGGGGTGGGAGTGAGGCCGCCCACAGCAACTCTGGCGGCAGTGCAGTTGTGGTGGTCCATGGTCACCACACAAGCGGCACCAACCACGGCGAAGGACGTGGCCGGGTGGGCCATCTTGGCGTACTCGGCATGCTGATTCTCCGCCAGAACCGGCATCGAGACGCCCGTGAGAATCTCGTCGTCTCCCAGGGCAGTGGTGAACGCACCGATGAAGAAATCGTCAGCGGAGACGCTTCTTGACCCACTCTGCCCTTGGATATTGAACGTGGCGTTCATCACTTT
This sequence comes from Chloroflexota bacterium, assembly GCA_027624135.1. Lineage (GTDB taxonomy): Bacteria > Chloroflexota > Dehalococcoidia > Lucifugimonadales > UBA3495 > UBA9611. Next base: position 27,016 of record JAQBXL010000025.1, on the reverse strand, counting down.
CAACACCGTTGGCAGGTCGGACGCGGGGTCGGCATGAGCCACGTTGCCGCCGATCGTACCCCGGTTCCTAACCTGGGGGTCGCCGATGCCATAGGCAGTCTCCCACAGTATCCCGGAGGCGGTCCGAACCTGCTCCGACGCGACAATCTCCGCGTGGGTCGTCAGCGCCCCGATACGGAGGGTCCCGTTCTCAACTGAGATGCCTTTTAATTCACTGATGCCGCCGATGTCGATCACCTTGCCGGGGCGGGCCAGACGCAGCTTCATTATCGGGATAAGACTGTGGCCCCCGGCCAGTATCTTTGCTTCGCCGTTGCCGCTCAGGAGCTGGAGGGCTTCCGAGACTGAGCTTGCCTTTTGATATTCGAATTCAGTTGCAAACATCGATTGTCTCCCTAACTTCCCTGCTGCTGGCGAATGGCCCGCCAGACCTTTTCCGGCGTGAGCGGCATGTCGATCCCAGTGATGCCCAAAGGCCGAAGCGCGTCCATCACCGCGTTGTAGATCGTGGCCGTTGAGCCGATGGTGCCCGTTTCACCGACCCCCTTGACTCCCAAGGGATTGTGGGGCGACCGTGTCTCAGTGCTGAGGGTCTCGATATTCGGGACCATGTGGGCTCTGGGCACTGCGTAGTCGGTCATCGAGCCGGTCAATAGCTGCCCGTTTTCGTCGTAGATCACACCTTCCCATAGAACCTGCCCTGCGCCTTGCACGACCCCTCCATGAACCTGACCCTCGACGATCATCGGGTTGATCTGGGGACCACAGTCGTCAACGGCCACGTAGCGCCGGATCTCGATATGCCCGTTGTCTGGGTCCACGTCAACCACGGCCACGTGGGCGCCAAAGGGGAACACGAAATTGGGCGGATCATAGAATGCCGAAGCTTCCAAGCCAGGCTCCATTCCTTCCGGCATGTTCCAAGCCACGTTGGCCATGGTGGCTATTTCCTGGATGGACTTGCTTTGGTCCGGCGAGCCCTTGACGAAGAACTTGCCGTCTTCGTATTCAACATCTGCTTCGGCCGCTTCGAGCAGGTGGGCCGCTAAGAGGCGAGCCTTCTCTTTTACCTTTCGGGCGGCCAACGCCATCGCTCCCGCGCCAACGACAGTGGTCCGGCTGCCGTAAGTTCCCCAGCCCATGGGAGTGTTGCTGGTGTCGCCGTGAATGACCGCCACATCGTCCACATCCACTCCTAATTCGTCGGAGATGACCTGGGCGAATGTGGTCTCTTCTCCCTGCCCGTGGGGCGATACGCCGACAAACACATGCACTTTTCCGGTGGGATGAAACCGCACGATCGCGCTCTCCCACAATCCACCGCCAAATCCCACGGCGCCGGCCACCTGTGAGGGACCCAGGCCACAGATCTCGGTATAGCAGGTAACTCCGATGCCCATGTAGTGGCCGTGTTCCCGCGAATGAGCCTGCTCTTGCCGAAGGGCCTGGTAGTCGACATGGTTCAATACCATGTCCAAGACCGGTTCGTAGTCGCCGCTGTCGTAGGTGAGGCCGCTGGCGACGTCGTGGCCGTCTTCGAACTTGGGAATCAGATTCTTCCGCCGCAGTTCCGCTGGGTCCGTGCCTAGTTCGACTGCGAGAAGATCGACCAGCCTCTCCACTAGGAAGGTGGCCTCCGGACGGCCTGCGCCGCGATAGGCGTCCACCGGGGTCGCGTTATTGAACACTCCGTAGATGTCGGCCTTGGTTGCTCCTATGTCGTAGGGGCCGCAGTACATCAGGCCGTGAAGGATCGTTGGGATTCCGGGGCCTGCCGTGGAGAGATAGGCGCCCATTCCGGCGTAGACCTTAGTCCTAACCGCGGTGATCTTTCCATCTTTGGTGGCGGCCATCTCCACGTATTCGACGTGGTCACGGCCATGGATAGTTGCCTGATACCCCTCGGACCGGGTGGCGGTCCACTTTACAGGACGGCCCAGTTGCATCGAACAGAATGAGGCAATCATCTCGTCCGCATACATGGCAATCTTGCTACCGAACCCTCCGCCAACTTCGGTGGCGATGACCCTTATCTTGTGTTCAGCAATACCAGTTACCAACGACGCCAGAAACCGGACGATATGAGGGTTCTGGCTAGTGCTCCACAGGGTCAACTCCTGCATCGCGGGGGTGTAGTTGGCCACCGCCGAACGGGGTTCGATGGCGTTGGGAATCAATCTCTGGTGGATAATGGTGTCTTTCACAATCACGTCAGCGCTGGCAAAGGCCGCATCGGTGTCGCCACCTTCGGCCACCCAATGGAATGCCTGGTTGTTGGGAGCGTCTTCGTGCAATTGGGGTGCGCCTGGCTGCATCGCCGCTTCGGGACTGATCACCGCCTTAAGAATCTCGTAGTTCACGTTGATCAATTCCAGGGCGTCTTCAGCCTGGTAGCGGTTCTCGGCCACCACCACTGCAACTGCATCACCCTGGTAGCGGACCACGTCCTTGGCCAATGCCGGGTGTGCCACCGCTTTGACGTCAGAATCGGGCGGTATCCAGGCGCATGGAATCGGGCTTAGAACGCCGTCAGTATCAGCGCCGGTGTAAACCGCCACCACTCCGGGAGCAACTGCGGCTGCGCTGGTGTCAATACTCGTGATCTTGGCGTGGGCGTGGGGGCTGCGCAGCATGGCGGCGTAAGCCATGCCAGGCAATTTCACGTCATCTGTATAGGTAGCGGCGCCGGTGATTAATCGTGGGTCCTCACGGCGGCGGATGCCTGAGCCAAATATCCTTGTCGTCATGACTTAACTCCTCTTGGCTTCAGCGGCCGCCAAAACCGCCTTAACGATATTGTGATAGCCGGTGCAACGGCACATGTTGCCTTTAAGGCCGTCCCGCACCTCTTCCGCCGAAGGGCTGGGATTGTTTTTCAACAATTCCACTGTGGTTATGATCATGCCTGCGGTGCAATAGCCGCACTGGAGGCCATGGTTATTCCAGAAAGCCTGTTGGACCGGGTCCAGTTCACCCTTCGGGGACACGCCCTCGATCGTCGTGATCTCACTGCCGTCGGCCTGGACCGCCAGGCAGGTGCAAGATTTCACGGTTACACCGTCCATATTGACCACACAGGCCCCACACTGACTGGTGTCGCATCCGATCTTGGTCCCGGTTAGTCCCAAATCATCCCTCAGGAAATGGACCAACAATTGGCGCGGCTCCACATCTTTTTCATGGGTTTTTCCGTTCACAGTTACCTGAATGTTCACGATAGCTCCCCTGCGTGGCGACTTGCGTTTAGGCCAGTGGTTTTGCCTGGTTTTTTAATAGGGGTTCCCAGGCGTGGATCAAGCTCAATGCCCCGAAGTGCCCCGAAGTGCCCCGAGTATATGCTTGGCTAGATAGTCAGTCAAACGAACGCAAACGAACGCAAACGGCTGCAAACGGCCTAGCAGCCGGGCTGGCCGCATCGTGGCGGTTGCGCTATCTTGAGGCTGGCCCTATCATTTCCCTATTAACTCAATGGCGTCTGGTCCACCTATCGACCAATGACCCCGTAAGTCATTTACGAGGATATCCATGTTCCCTCAGAGCGTATTCCCTGATACTGCTAAAGTTGACTCGCAGGGAGAATTAGTCTTGGGCGGATGCCGAGCCTCCGACTTGGCCGACGAGTACGGCACACCGGTGTACGTGCTGGACGAAGAAACTCTGCGCGCCCGCTGCCGCAGCTTCATAGACGAGTTTCGCAAGCTACACCCGGCAACCCACGTCAGCTACGCCTGCAAGGCCTATATCAATCCCGCGCTGGCCCGGTTGTTCGAAGAAGAGGGCATGGGGTTCGACGTAGTATCGGGTGGCGAGTTGGCCCTCGCCATCAACTCTCAGGTCTCTTTGGACGAGGTCTATTTTCACGGCAACAATAAGACACCCCAGGAATTATCTGAGGCGTTGGAGAACAACATCGGCTGGGTCGTCGTTGACAGCTTCTACGAGATGGACCTTCTGGACCGGCTGGCCGGCGAGGCGGGCAAGACACAGGACATACTAATCCGGGTTTCGCCGGGCATTGACCCTCACACCCATGTCTACACGACCACCGGGATACTGGATTCCAAATTCGGCTTCTCGATCCAGACCGGCGATGCGGCCAACGCTGTTCGCATGGGGCTGGCTGCCAAGAACCTGAACCTGCGTGGACTCCATTTCCACCTGGGCTCGCCTATATTCGAGTTGGAACCGTACCGCGCCGCAGTAGACTTGGTGCTGCGATTTGCCGCCGAGTTCCGGGAAGAGGGTTTGGAACTGCAGCGTTTCAGCCCTGGCGGCGGATTCGCCATCGGCTATACCCGCGATCAAGAGCCTCCTCCCGTATCCGCCTACGCGGAAGCCATCGTGTCCACCATGACTGCAACCTGCCAAGACTTGAAAATGGATCTGCCATCTTTGGTGATCGAACCAGGCAGAGCCATCATCGGACCCGCCGGGGTGGCCATCTACAGGATCGGAGCCATCAAAGATGTGCCCGGCGTGCGCAAATTCGTCAGCGTCGATGGTGGAATGGGAGACAACATCCGGCCCGCCCTCTACCAAGCTCAATATGAGGTCGTCGCCGCCGGCAAGGCCAACTGGGAACCCGAAGAAAAGGTTACGATCGCCGGCAAATACTGCGAATCCGGTGACCTGCTCGCCACGGATGTGATGCTGCCCAAGTTGGAGTCTGGCGACCTGCTCGCGATCCCTGCGGCGGGAGCCTATTGCCCCTCCATGGCCAGCAACTACAATATGAACCCCCGGCCTCCCATGGTCCTGGTGAAAGACGGCAAAAGCCGCCTGATCCGCAGGCGGGAGAGCTACCAGGACCTGATGCATTGCGACGTGGTCTAGGCCCGTCTCCCTTTCAAACTCACCAGACACCACCCGATTTTCTGCCAGATAAATGTTATGTGGACTATCTACGGTCAAGACCATCTGCTCAAGCGCCTTGAGCACACCCTGCGGCAGCGAAGGCAATCCCACGCCTACTTGCTGAGTGGCCCTACTCACGTGGGCAAGATGGCCCTTGCCGTTAATCTATCTCAGGCAGTAAATTGCCTAGAAGCGTCTGGAGTTCCCTGCGGTTCATGCACTCAGTGCACCAGGATCGCCCAAGGGATCCACTCGGACGTTAGGGTCGTCGCTCCGGGTCAGGGTGAAGATGCCCGGTCGGCTCGAACCAGGATCGGGATAAGCGACGTCAAAGAAGCGCTGCGCCGGGTCAGCATGAACCCCTACGAAGGGTTTTGCAGCGTCGTAATCTTTGACGGCGCGGAATCCATGACTGACGACGCTGCTAACGCATTATTAAAAACTTTGGAAGAGCCGCCTCCGCAGGTGCTGTTTCTGTTACTCACCGCCAATGAAAGCGCAGTGTTGCCCACCGTCCTCTCGCGCTGCCAAACTTTGAGTCTGCTCCCCCTTTCGAAGGACCAGATGGTGGAACAGCTGACAACCGCTCACGGTGCGACAGATGAGCAAGCGGAACAATTGTATCGGCTCTCTCGAGGTTGCCTTGGCTTTGCAATCAGTGCACTGAACGACTCTCAAGTATTGGAGCAACGGCAAGCGGACCTGGAAAAACTCCGGGAAACCCTGGACGCAGGGTTGGAAACGAGGTTCACATACGCCAATGAAGTCGCATCTCTCTTCGGAAGCGACCGTGACGGAGCCAAAGACCTACTGGCCCTTTGGCTCCGTTGGTGGCGGGATCTCCTCCTGATAAAGGAAGGGGCGGAAGAATTTCTCCACAATATGGACCACGCCGATTCTCTGCGTGTCCAAGCATCGGGCCTGAGTACACCGGAGATTGTCCGGTTCATCAATCACCTGATGCAAACCTTATCTAGCCTAGATAGTAACGTCAGCCCCAGGCTGGCGATGGAAGTGTTAATGCTAAATCTACCGATCGAAGCAGGCCAGGTATGACCGGCGCAGTGGGCGCCTCTGAGACCACGACCGTTCTGGTCGAAGCAGGCCAAGTATGACCCGCGTAGTAGGTATCCGCTGGCGGAGCGCTGATCCGGTCGGCTACGCCAAAGCAGGCGATTTCTCCCTGCCAATCAACAGCTACGTTGTGGTGCAGTTGGAAAAATTTCAGGAGTTGGCGTCGGTCTGCCGTGAAGCCACCGAGACCGTAGATTGCGCCGGGCGAAGATCCGTCCATGTACGTGGTGCGCAGAGCGACCGCCGGCGACCTCGGCCGTCTACAGCAGAACCGGGAATCCGAGCAGCAGGCATTCAAGACCGCCCGCACCAAGGCGCGGGAGCTTAATATCCCCATGAAGATTGTGGACGCACACTACACCTTTGACCGCTCACGCATGGTCGTGACATTCGGGGCCGAAGGACGCGTTGACTTTCGGCCTTTGATCCACGCGTTAAGCTCATCCTTCGGGTGTCGGGTCGAATTGCGTCAGGTGGGCGACCGGGACGTTGCAAAATTGGCCGGGGGCCTGGGCCGGTGCGGCAACACTTTATGTTGTGTCAGATGGATCGACAAGTTTGAATCCATCTCCGTGAAGATGGCCAAAGAACAGGCCCTGCCCATCAGCGCTGAAGGACTGGCCGGCGCTTGCGGCAGACTGCGCTGCTGTTTGCGGTTTGAATACGAGCAATACCGGCAGGTAAACCGGGCGCTGCCCAAGATCGGAGAATTGGTGGGCACGCCCAACGGCGAGGCTACGGTAATCGTGGGACACCGGTTGAAGGAAACAGTTTCGGTCCGCTACGATGACAACCAAGTCTTGGAGTTGGCATTGGCCGACATCGCCAGGAGCGATCCTTCCCGCAATTAACCGGTTTTCCCCGCCACTCGGTTACTCTCGTATCGACCAGGGTATATAGAGCTTCCACTCTTCCAGAATCACCCGGTTCTGAAGTATCAGATACGGGTTGGGATCAGGCACACGGGGTACTGTGTTCAGACGCATCTTCGCCTCGATTGGGGTACGCCCCGCTTTGTGAAGGTTGCACCGGCTGCAGGCCGCCACCACGTTTTCCCAAGTATGAGCGCCGTTCTGGCGCCGCGGAATCACATGGTCCAGGGTTAGATCCGGGGCCTTTTTTCCGCAATACTGGCAGGTGAAACGGTCTCGCAAAAACAATTCCTTCTTGGAAAGCTTGCGAGGCAGAAATGGGCGTTTCACCATATAGGCGAGACGGATGATCGATGGGGCTTCGAAGATGTCGTTGACGCTGTGGAGTTCGCCTCGGTGGTTCTCGAGAAGCTCGGCTTTGCCCTTGGTGACCAAGACGATGGCTCGGCGCACCGTGCACACGTTCACCGGAACGTAGTTGAGGTTCAACACCAAAACCGGAGCACGAATCAGCACGCCAACGTCCACCGCCTCCGAGAAGCCATTTTCGGAAACGCCACTCGCCGTCGTTTGTTCTTTATCCGCCTGCTTTACCATGTCGGCCGGCTGTTGGTCCTCCCGCACCGCATCTAGAAGCACTCTTGAAAACGTTCGGGGAATATGCCACCTGGATGTTCTCCAGGGGCCACCACACTTTCACCTAGGTCCGCTATGAATCTTAGATGTGCCCAAGGCCTTTTGGAAACCATAGTAGCACATAGGCCCGGAATGGTTTCCCGCGAAAGCAACCGCCGACCGACCGAGCGCTTGCCCGGTCAGTTCTTCAGCTTGTTGAACTCTTCGTCCCAATCACCTGGAATCAGCCCCACTCCACGAATCACCGTATCGAATTGATCGGCTAAAAAGGCGCCTAGGGCCGAATCATCGACGGTCTTATCAAGGTCCCGAAAAGGAAACTTCTGAATGCCGGTCAAGATTCCAGAGAGGAGTAAGAACCCCACCATCAACCCGACGACCATCCCCCCAAGCTTGTCGGCCAACCCAAAGAACGGGATCACACCCAGTACTTTTCGAGAGATCCCACTGACCATCCCCCCCAGGACGAACGCCACCGCGAAGATCAGGATGACTCCGCCTATCGCTTGGGCGTTCTCATTGTCGGTGAAGACGGAGAAGACGTTGCCCACTGTGTCGCCGATGCGGCTCGCCAGAGCAAGGCCAACCGCCATGAAGATAAACGGCACAACCACTTTTAGGAACCCGTCGGCGTAACCCCAATATGCGGTGATACCCCAGACGACCAAGATGACGAGATCGATCCAGTTCATGAACCCCCATTTCCGGCATGAGATACCGGCTAAGCCGAGTGTAACATGGGGCAAATCCAGGTCGCCAAGGGGACTACCTGGCAGATGCGGCCGCGTTTCGAAGTCCGATCAATGCAACCAGCGCCAACAAACCGAACACATACGAACCAATCACGTCACTGGGCCAATGGACGCCCAAATAAACCCTGGACGCGCCCATGGCCAGCACCGTCAAGACAAGTCCAATCTGAATCGCACGGCGAACTGCCAGGGGCTTCACCAGCTGTTCTACCAAGTAGACCAATATTCCAAGCATCATGACCGCCAAGAGCGAATGACCACTGGGGAAACTGAAGCTGGATTGCACTGCGTCAAACAGTTGATGGTCTGGCCGTGGCCGGTCCACCAACGGCTTCAGCGCGTAGCCGATCCCGATCATGGCCATGCCGCCAACAACCATGGCAGCATCGGCATAGCGGCGGACGAGCAAAAGGAAGCCGATCAAGAAAGCGAAGAACGGCAGAAACACCCAGATCAATCCCATCTTGGCGAATGCCAACGCTGCGCTGTCCAGCCAATCGGCCCGAAGGGACTGGAATCTCAACAAGGCCCATTCGTCACCTGGGAAGGTGGCATTGGCCCATGCCAAGAGAAACAGGGCCACAGTGCCCACTACGCAGGCGGCCAACAGATAGGTCTTTCCAAAAGAGCCACTTAAGGTGCGGTTCGTGTCAGGTGATCGTGTAATCTTGGTCCACGCTAGCCGGTTATTCCCTAATGTCCAATTTAACGCCCCACTCCGGATAACTTCAAGGGCCGAACCTGCAATGGGTATCGAGCTTAGCCTGGCGAGCTTAAGCTGCAGTGTATAATGCCGGTGCGTAGCATTCGCACTCGCAAAACACCGCATCAGAGGGAGAAATTGGCAGACGGAATCAGTGTGATTGCAATCGACGGACCCGTTGCCGCCGGCAAGACAGTGGTCGGCAGGGAATTGGCCCAGAGCTTGGGGTTCGCATCCCTCGATACCGGCGTCATGTACCGCGCCGTGACCTGGCTGGCCCTGCATGACGGAATCTCGCTAGAGGATGAAACATCTCTGGGCGAACTGGCCCGTGACAACCCAGTCAGCTTGGAAGGAGATACAGGCGGAAGGGTGTCGGTGGCTGGCCACTCCCTCGGAACGGAACTGAGAGAATCCCCCGTAGAAGGAAATGTGTCGTTGGTTTCCAAGGTCTCCACCGTGCGCAAGGAACTGGTGAAACAACAGCGGAAGCTTGCCGCCAAGGGAAAGATTGTCATGATCGGCCGCGATATCGGCACGGTAGTGCTGCCGGATGCGGACCTCAAGATTTACCTGACTGCGTCGCCCGAGAACAGAGCTCAGAGACGCTGGCAGGAGATGCTGAAGCGGGGACAGACCGTGGAATTATCGACGGTATTAAGCGAGACCTTAGCCCGAGACAAGATTGATAGCAGCCGAGACGATTCTCCCCTTCGACCCGCCAATGATGCCTGGCAGATCAACACCGACTGCCTCAGCATCGAGCAGGTGGTGCAAAAGATAATAGCCAGGGCAACTGGCAATTGACCGGCTCCGACGACGCCAACACGCTTTACAGGATGGGGCGTCGCCTGACCCGATTCTGCTTCCAGGTGTTCGGACGCATGGAGGTTTCCGGCGCAGAATGCGTCTCCCCTAACGGCCCACTGATCGTGATCTGCAACCACGTGTCACTTAATGACCCTCCCCTTCTGGTTGCCGCCATACCCAGGCCGCTGTACTTCATTGGAAAAAGGGAACTGTTCGGCAACCCAATATCCCGCTTCTGGATGCGGGCATTCCACGTCTCGCCCTTCAACCGGTCAACTCCCGGGATTGACGCCGTTCGAGTCCTGATGCAAAATCTGGAACGCGACAGGGCGGTGGTGATATTCCCAGAGGGGCATCGCAGCCCGGACCACACTTTGCAAAAGGGGATGCTCGGGGTGGTTTATCTGGCGCTAAAATCCCAGGCGCCTATCTTGCCAGTGGCGGTCACGGGCACTCACACATTTCCGACATGGCGCATCGCATTCCCGTTCCGCCGCATGAAGGCCAGCATCGGGCAACCCTTCTCTCTGCCAGTGATTGAAGGCAACCCCAGCAAAGAGGTTATGTCCGGCTTGTTGGACATGGTGATGGGACGCATCGCCGACCAGTTGCCGCCGGAATACCGTGGCGTTTACGGCGAGAATAAGAAGAAAAAAATGGCGGAAAAAGCGATCTAGTTCGCGGGTCAGTCCAAACAAACACCAAAGAATCACCAAAGAATTAATTGAAACCGGGCATCGGAGAACTCTATGCAGCAAGCATCCAAATTCGGAATCTACCTAAACGCCACCGATAATCAGGTGGTGCGCATCAACTCGCCTTACTGGATCCCCGAGGAGCCTGACTGGGTTTTTCTGACCCCCGAAGTAAACTCGACCCTACTGAATATCCGGCAGATGGCCCAAGATAAGAACCTCTCCGAGGACTCTGGTTCCATCACCTGGGGCACCATCCCTCTCAAAGACTAGAGGATCAGGGGCGAACGCAGCAGCGGGGATCAGGGGGTCAGGGAGACAGATGAAAACGGGGTCGGTGGAAGAGTTACAGATAAGGCAGCGACTGGAGGCCCTGGAAGATAACCTATCTCCGTATGCTAGCCGATCCAGCCGTTCGCTGGGCCGTCAGCAGCCCGAACCCCCTTCTCCGTTGCGCACCGCGTTCCAGCGCGACCGGGACCGGATCATCCACACCAACGCCTTCCGCCGGCTGAAACACAAGACCCAGGTCTTCCTGGCCCCCTCAGGCGACCACTACGTCACCCGGTTAACCCATACGTTGGAAGTGGCCCAGGTTGGCCGGACCATCGCGAGGGCATTGAACCTGAACGAGGACTTGGTCGAGGCCATGTCCTACGGCCACGATCTTGGCCATACACCCTTCGGCCATCTCGGCGAGGAAGTCCTAGACCAGATCTATTCGCCGGGATTCACCCACAGCGCCCAAAGCCTGCGCATCGTCGAGTTGCTGGCCAAAGACGGCGAGGGGCTGAACCTCACCGCAGAGGTGCGGCAGGGGATAATATCCCACTCCAAGCCCAGAGGCGACTTTCTGGACATCAAGCTGGAAGAGTCGCTGACCTTAGAGGCCCAGATACTGCGGCTAGCAGACTCGGTGGCCTACCTGAACCACGACATCGCCGACGCCATCCGGGCCGGGATGCTAAAAGTGGCGGACCTGCCACGATTGGCCAACCAGGTGCTGGGGGCGACCCACGCGGAAAGGGTAAATTCCATGATCACCGGCATCGTCATGGCCTCCTGGCCAGCCTCTGGATTGTCGGAATACCAGCCGGAGGCCGAGAAACCGGTGATCGGGATGGACGCCGATACCCGTGATGCCATGATGGAGATTCGGGAATACATGTTTCAAAACATCTATCTGCCGCTGGGCGAGACAAGGCAGTCAGAAGTGGGACGAGAGGTCGTGAAGCTCCTCTACCGCTATTTCGCGGAGAACGCAGAGGAGATACCCCCACCTTACTTCGGCCCCGGTACCGACCCAGAAAGAGCTTCGGTGGACTACGTTTCAGGGATGACCGACCATTTCGCCATCCGCCAAGCAGAGAAGCTACACCCCGGCATCACCCAGGGAGCCTTCCACAACGTTCCGCTTGAGTAGCTATTGGCTAATAAGGGCCTAACCCTTGAACGCGGGCATCACCTCTTCGGAGATGATGCAGAGCTGGTCTTTGAAGAACTCCAGGGGCATCCCCATTACCGCGCCGATGTTGACCCGCTCCACGCCTGGGTACTTCTCCTCGATCCCTTTGAAGTGCTCCACGATGTCTTCGGACGTTCCGCAGAGCCACGACCCGGCTTCGACCGCTTCGTCCAACGTGGGGAGGGCTACTCCGGGAGTCTGGCCCTTGTTCACGACTGAGGCATTCTGCTCGGGAGTCAGGGGCATCACTCCCAGCGGTCCGGCGAACTTCATGGCTTCTTCGAAATAGGGGCGGCCCAACTTGATCGCCTTCTCTTTGGTCTCGGCGATGATGATGCGGAAGCCTAAAGCCATGTCTTCGCCCAGTTCCGTCTCTTTCCCATACTTGGCGCGGGCCGATTGAAGCATCTGCAACTTCTCTTCCAGGGCCAGGGCCGGGTTATTGGCGATCAGCGGCTTGATGCCCATCCGCGCCATGAAATCGATACCCCTGGGATTGGCGCTGACCAACGGCTGCCAGATCTCCACCGGCTGGGTCAAGGGACGGGGCACCAGGGTCAGCTCCTTGAGTTGATAGCCACGGTAGGGGACTTCGGGAGGCAACTGGTAGTGCCTTCCGTGATGGGAGAATGTCTCTTGGGTGAAGGCCTTTACGATGACCTCAACCTGCTCCTCAAACAGCTCACGGTTGGCGTCGGAGTCCAACATCGGTGCGCCGAAGGTCTCCACCTCTCTGGTGTGGTAGCCCCGGCCAACACCAAAGATGACCCGGCCCTTGCTCAATATATCGGCCATGGCGAAGTCTTCGGCCAGGCGCAGGGGGTGCCACATGGGAACGATGTTGAACCCGCAGCCGAATCTCAGCGATTCAGTCTGTGTCGCTAGGTACAGGGCCAGCATCGGAAGGTTCGGGATGGCTTCATACCCCTCTGGTTGAAAATGATGCTCGGCCATCCAGAATTCTTTAAACCCAAGTTTCTCCACGTGTTTGGAGATATCCAAGGCCCAGTCGTAACTCTCAATCAACTGCTCGTTGGTGTACCAACGGTCATTGGCGGGCATCCCTTCAAGCCCGATATTCTCGTCCACGACGTGACCGGCGTAAGAAGCCGAAAAGTTGGTAATCATTGGTTAATCCTCTATCCGTAAATATTCTGTAAATATATTGAGACCCCATTTCTGGGGCCCCAGATAAACTCAAGCGGTAAATTTCTTAGGGCGCGCGACAGGCGATTATTCTTTCGGCACTTGGCTGGGCGCAGGGTTGAGCAGTTCCAGGCCGATGGTCACCGGAAAGACCCGGACCAATTCTTCAACGGACCAGATTCCGTCTTTCTGAATCGTCTTCACCGGCTCCGGTTCATTTAGCAGGGTGATTAGGCCCTCGGTAACGTGGAATACGTGGCCGTTGACGTGGGCTGCCTCGTCAGAGGCCAGCCAAGCCACCATCGGCGCGATGTCATCGGCTCCGCCGCGCAATGTCAGAGACGCGCCGGTGCTGATGCCACGGGCAGCGCGAAGGGCGCGCGCGTCGTCGGGGATGCTGCCGATCATCCTGGTGGCGGCGCTGGGCGAGATAGCATTGGCGGTGACACCGTAGCGGCCCAGGTCCCTCGCTACCACGCGGGTGAACCCGGCGATACCGTCTTTGGCCGCGCCGTAGTTGGCCTGGCCCGAGTTGCCGTACAACCCGGTTGTTGAGCTGAAGGTTATGATTCGGCCCGACCGCTGTTGACGGAATATGACGCTGGCGTTTTTCACTATGGAGAAGGTCCCCTTCAGGTGGACGGCGATCACGTCGTCCCATTCCTGTTCGGACATGTTGAAGATCATGCGGTCCCGTAATATCCCGGCGACCGTGACCACGATGTCCAACTTGCCGAAGGTGTCCAGGGCAGTCTGGATTATCTTTTCACCGCCGGACATGGTGGCCACCGACTCCAGGGAAGCTACTGCTTCTCCCCCGTCGGCCTTGATCTCGTCGACCACCGTTTGGGCGAAAGACGAATCTTCGCCGGTCCCGTCAACGTTGACTCCGGGGTCAACAACCACGACTTTCGCGCCTTGGGCGGCCATCAACTTGGCTACGCCCCGGCCAATGCCGCGGCCCGAACCGGTTACTATCGCCACCTTGTCTTTAAGCAGGTCGGCCATTTAGAGACTCTCCATCAGTTATGAAATCGCTTAGTTACTAATTATTTAGGCCCGCTCCCAGAGCAGGGTCACGGTAAGATCTGCCTTGGCGCCTTTTATGGGCTCGGTGCTCAGGCGCAATCGATCGCCTTCCAACTCAAAAATCCTGGTCTGAATATCGCCGATCCAGTTGGGGAACAGGCTGTTTTTCACATGATGAGTGAAACGACCGCTAGCCTCGTCCACCTCGTAGGTCCCGTAATAGGCGATGTATCCTTCGAACGCCTGTCTTACTTCCTCTTCCGTCCCTTTGAGCAGATTGTTCGACTTGAACGCGGGTCGTCCGCTGCCGGCGATCTGGCCTGAAAAATTACCGTGGCCGTCGTAGATCAACTGACCCTCGGGCTCTTTGCCATAGGGGTAGCTGACGCCGCCGTCGGTCCATTTGCCATAGCACTCCAACAGCCGCCAAGTGCCAGCAAACTTGTCGACGGGCAAACCTAGATTATTCCCTGGCCGGGGCTGGGTTATAGATGTCCTTCGTCAGTACGTCCCGGGCCATGGGCGCCAATTTCTCCAGGTCCCAGGTGCCCGATGGCTCATAGATCGAATTTTGGGGCCTCGGCTGGGACACCAACGAGATGGTGTCTCCGTAGACCAAGAAGGTCTGGCCGTTGATGTTGTCGGCGAAATCGGTGGCCAAGTAGCACACAAATGGCGCGATGTGGTCCGGGTCCAGATTGGCTAGGTCTTCCTCGCCGGAGATTGGCGCCACTCCACTCCGCGCCCGAATCTCAGAAGCGCTGCCTGGGATGTCGGCGATCATGCGGGTGCTGGCCCGAGGGGCGATGGAGTTGACGGTCACGCCGTAGCGGCCCATATCCTTGGCCACCACCTTGGTAAATCCTGCGATCCCAGACTTGGCCGCGCCGTAGTTGGCCTGGCCCGAGTTGCCGATGAGACCAGACTCGGATGTGAATGTGATTATGCGGCCGGAGCGTTGCTGGCGCATCAAGATACAGGCGTTCTTGACTACGGTGAAGGTGCCCTTGAGGTGAACGGCAATCACGTCGTCCCATTCCTGTTCGGACATATTGAAGATCATACGGTCCCGCAGGATACCGGCGCAGGTGACGACGATGTCGAGCTTGCCGAAGTTATCCACGGCGGTCTGAACGATCTTCTCGCCGCCTTCCATGGTGGTCACTGACTCCATACAGGCAACGGCGTTGCCGCCCGCGGCCTTGATCTCATCCACCACCAGTTGGGCCACCGATGTGTCAGCCCCGCTACCGTCAACGTTCACACCTGGATCAACGACGACGACACTGGCGCCTTCCGCAGCCATCAACTTGGCGATGCCGCGCCCGATGCCACGGCCTGAGCCAGTGATGATGGCCACTTTTCCGTTCAACATTTCCGCCATTATTGTCTCCTATTGCCTCCCTGAAATCCCTGAGATCCGTGGGGTTCGTGGGGTTCGTGGGGTTCGTGGGGTTTGATCTATTCCGGGCAGCCCATGCTGCCCTTGTTATTGATTGAGATTCGAGAGCCTAACGGAGCGGCAGGGCAACGGTTGCCGAACCGGGAGTGGTCTTCTCACCCTTCTCGTTCTCTAACCATATCTCACAGTCGACCAGATTGGCGCCCTGCTCCTGATACTTTCGGGTGACGACGCCCTTGGCAGTTACCGGGGTGCCCGGGATATCCATGCCCCGGTACTGGCAGGCCAAGCGTTTCAGGTCTCCCTGGTCGCCCATCCACTTGGTCATCAGATGGCCAAGAAAGGCGTTCTTCAGTGCGCCGTGGAGAATCACGTTCTCCAGATCGTTGTTCATGGCAAAGTCTTTGTCATAATGGATCTGGTAGTAGTCGCCGGAAGCGCCGGCATACTTCACCAGTTGTTGGGTTGTGGGATTCTTCACCACTGGAGGCAATTCCGCCCCATCTTGTACGTCATCCCAATAAACCTGTTCGGCCATAGCAAGGCTCCAATCGCCGCATCGGCGAGGCTAAATCTGAAGGGTCAGTATCTGCGGATTTAATATCTAATGGAGGTGCTCGTCTGGGTGGCTGCAACCTGATCAAACTGATTGCGGTAGGTGACCACGATAGTCGTAATTATCATCAGGCCCATGCGGCCCGTGCGCTCATTGATGTCGGTTATCTCAGAGATGGCCGTGATGCGGTCGCCGGCCCGGACCGGGTGGAAGTATTCCCAATCGCTCCCGCCGTCCAGCAACCGAGTGAAGGGCAGATCAAACGGGTAAGAAGGCCGGTCAACGCCCACGGAACGGAGGAAGGTCGGGGGGGCGATAAGCCCGCCGTACCGGCTATCCCGGGCCGCCATATCATCGTTGAAGACCGGGTTGTCGTCTTCGATAGCCTGGGCGAACTTGACGATGGCCCCTTTCTCAACGTCGATGGTGCGGGGTTCACTCTTCTGGCCAATCGCTTGTTGGCGCATTTCCTCGGTCAAAAAAGCCGCGGGAGTAGTCACGAAATCCCTCCTGTTTCAGTGCACGGCAAGTCTACAAGTCGCCCTCTGAGGTGTCAAGAAAATCCAGCTTCAGGGCAGTCCCCCCGTCTCTGATTGAAATCTGATCGATATTGGACACGCCAACCACGCCGATATATAGTTTGGGAGAATCCTTAGGGCTGGTTTCTAGGCACGTCTTCCCGCCCAAGACGCATCTGCCATCAGGAACCGTCACCGGGCGATTCAACGCAAGATCAGATCATCATGGAGCACATGCCATGGAGCACATGCCATGGAGTACGGCTTTTACCTTCCCAACAGCGGCGCCTCCGCCGAGCCGGACGCGCTGGCCAGCATAGCGAAACAGGGAGACCGGCTGGGCTTCTATTGCATGGTGATGCCCGACCATATCCTCCAGCCGAATAAAGTCGACTCCACCTACCCTTACAGCCTGACCGGCGACATCCTGGAGGCCGGACAGTCCGGGGACGGCGAGTGGCCGGAACAGATCACGAGCCTGGCCTACCTGGCAGGAATCACCGAGCAGATCAAGCTAGTGACTAGCGTGATGATTATTCCCTACCGCAACCCGATCCTCACCGCCAAGATGCTCTCCAAGGGGCGTTTGATCCTGGGCGCGGGCGTCGGCTGGATGGAAGAGGAGTTCGAGCTATTGGACGCGCCCCCCTTTGCCGAGCGGGGAGCGGTGACCGACGAGTACCTGCAAGCGTTCATCGAACTTTGGACCAAAGACGACCCGGTGTTTGACGGCAAGTACGTCAATTTCTCGAACATCACCTTCCTGCCCAAGCCGGTCCAGAAGCCCTATCCGCCCATCTGGATCGGAGGACAGAGCAAGCCCGCCATCAGGCGCGCCGCCCGCATCGGTAACTGCTGGCACCCCGTGGGGGCAATCCCGGCCGCTCCCCTGGAGCCGGAAGAACTGGCTGAGAACCTTGTCATGCTGCGAGAATATGCCGAGAAAGCTGGTCGAGACCCATCCGAGATCCAGGTCTCGGTGAAGGCGCCTTTGTATGACTCAGGGAATTCCAGCGGGCCTCGGCGCAGGTTCATCGGCGTTGCCGACGAGGTGCGTCAAGACGTACAGACCTATGCCGACGTGGGCGTCACCCATCTGATCTTTGATTTCCGCACCGCCGAGCCACAGCAGACCGAGGACCGGATGGCCCAATTCTCTGAAGAAGTAATGGCCGTCACTTAGGCCGACTTCTTAAACAAACGGATTACCAAGGAGCGATTCAATGGAGTATGGGTTCTACCTTCCGAGTGGAGGGCCTTCAGCCCAACCCGATGCCCTAGCCAGCATCGCACAGCAGGGCGACAAGCTGGGCTTCTTCTGCATGGTGATGCCCGACCACATCGTGCAGCCCAGGCATGTCGAGTCCCAGTACCCATACAGCGTGACCGGAAACATTCAGAAGGCGCACCAGACCGCGTCAGACGAGCGGCTGGAACAGGTCACGACTCTTGCGTACCTCGCGGGTATCACCGAGCAGATCAAGCTAGTGACTAGCGTGATGATTATTCCCTACCGCAACCCGATCCTCACCGCCAAGATGCTCTCCACCCTGGACATGCTCTCCAAGGGGCGTTTGATCCTGGGCGCGGGCGTCGGCTGGATGGAAGAGGAGTTCGAGCTTTTGGACGCGCCCCCCTTCGCCGAGCGGGGAGCGGTGACCGACGAGTACCTGCAAGCGTTCATCGAACTTTGGACCAAAGACGACCCGGTGTTTGACGGCAAGTATGTCAATTTCTCGAACATCACCTTCCTGCCCAAGCCGGTCCAGAAGCCCTATCCGCCCATCTGGATCGGAGGGCAGAGCAAACCGGCAATCAGGCGCGCCGCCCGCATCGGCAACTGCTGGCACCCAGTTGGGGCAATCCCGGCTGCTCCCCTGGAGCCGGAAGAACTGGCCGATAACCTGGTTCTACTGCGCCGCACCGCCGAAGAGGCTGGCCGCGATCCGGCGGAGATTCAAGTCTCGGTGAAGGCGCCCCTGTACGACGCCAGCAGCTCAAGTGGTCCGCGCAGAAGATTTTCCGGATCACCGGACGAGGTGCGTCAAGACGTACAGACCTATGCCGACGTGGGCGTCACTCACTTGATCTTCGATTTCCGCACCGCCGACCCACGGCAGACCGAGGACCGGATGGCCCAGTTCTCTGAGGAAGTCATGGCCATAGCTTAGATAACACCCGGATCAGATCATCTTTCAAAACCAGGAGACACCTCATGGAATCGTTGAACGAACGATATGCAAAAGGCCAGGCGATGCGCTCGCTGATGGCCCACGGCGACCCCAGCCATTACACCCTGCCCGGCATTGACCAACTGGCCCCAGACCTGAAACGAATCATTGACGAGGCCCTGTTCGGTCAGATCTGGAACCGACCCGGATTGGACACCAAACACCGCTGTATGGTCACCATCTCAGCCCTGACGGCTCTAGGGCAATTGCCCCTGCTGCGCCGCCACATCGAGCGTAGTCTTAACCTGGGTTTAACGCCTGAGCAAGTGGTGGAAATATTCGTCCTACTCACATTCTATGTCGGTGTGCCGGCGGTGGAGACCGCGATGCGCACCACCAAGGAGATATTCGAAGAGCGCGGCATCGATTTCACACCGACCGAGGTCTACGACACCGAGAGGTCGGTAGACGAACTATTCGAGATTGGCAAGAAAAGCTTCGAACAACACATCGGGCCGGCGAGCTTGTATCCGGTGGAAGAAGGCCAATTGGCTGAGATGGAAGTCTCGCGTCTGATCGACGAATATCTCTGGGGCGCCATCTACACCCGGCCCGATCTCGACCCACAAAGCCGTGCGATTTGCGCGCTCTCCGCCATGACTGTGATGGGGCAATACGACCGCCAGATCCGCCGCCGCATCGAAGGAGCGCTTCGGGTGGGCGTCACCCCGCAACAGGTGATGGAGGTGTTTGTCCACTTGATTCTCTACGGCGGGTATATCAACTCCCGCACCGCCATGCGCGTGGCCCGATCGGTATTCACGGAACAAAAACTGACCCTCTAAACGAGACCAACTCAGACCGACACGGAGTAAGAAAATGAAACTGCGCCTGGACGACGGCATCGAGCTTTTCTATACCATCGACGATTTCACCGACCCCTGGACCCAACCGGAAACGGTGGTGATGCACCACGGGATGGCCAAGAGTCACAAGATGTGGTTCGGCTGGGTGCCCATAATCGCCCGCCATTACCGGGTCATCCGCTTCGACATGCGGGGCATGGGCCTGTCCGACGTCTCCGGTCCAGAGCACGCTTGGACCCTGGACAGCTTCACCAGCGACCTGAAGGAGTTCGTCGACAAGATGGAACTGGATAAGTTCCACCTGATCGGCGAAACGGTGGGCGGTTCCATATCCATGAACTTCTCCATCAACAATCAGGAACGGCTAAAATCTCTTACGGTCTGCACCTCACCGACCAATTTCGACTCCCACCACAAAGAGAGCGCGGAACTGATCGAGCGGGAGGGGATAAACGCCTGGGTGGAAGAATCCATCGGGAGGCGGCTGGACCCGCAGATAGTTGACCCGGCCTACATCCGCTGGTACGCGGATCAGATGAAGGCGACTCCGGCCCACGTGGTGGCTGGTTTCCAGAGGAACGCCGCTGGGGACATCGGTCCGGCTTTGAAGAACGTCCAAACCCCCATGCTGATGCTGGCGGCGGCCAGCCTGCGTGAGGAGGTACTGGGTAACTTCAGAGGCGCAGCCGACCTGTTTCCCAACGGCCGAAAAGTCATCTTTCCCGGTGTGCAGGGCTTCGTCCAGCATATACTGCCGGTGCCCTGCGCCAGGGTCTGGCTCGACTTCGCCCAGGGTCTTAGCTAGATTCTTAGCTAAAGAGTCCGGCCCGCCGTCATAGGGTCGGCCCCTTTAAGGGTGGGCCAATTGAGCAGCGGAGTATCCAACCCAAACCGCCACCAACCCCACAGCAACTGACAAAAAAATGTTGGCAAAGGCCGTGATGGGCTGTCCACTTCTCAGTAGCTCAAATGACTCATAGCCAAAGGCGGAGAAAGTGGTGAATCCGCCCAGGAGGCCAACGACCACCAGGCCCCGTACCTCCGGAGTGAGGAAATTGCGGCTTTCGGAAAGGCCGGCCACGACCCCAATCAGCAAACAACCAATGATGTTGACCGCGAATATTCCGTAGGGAAACGAAAGGCTGCGGAACAGATCTTGGACCCAGCCAGTGACCAGATAGCGCATCACTGCGCCAACAAACCCGCCGAGCCCCACAAGCAATATCACCTGCACGTGGGCGTCCTCCGAATAGATATCGTTGTCCGGCTGCCAAGGTGGTTAGCAGCTTTGTCGCATAGGAGTATCTCACGCGACGGCGGCAATATTCCTGTCGTAGAACGGGGGAACCGGCGTAATCTCATCGGCGCGGTCCGGCGGCATGACATCATTCAGGCTTACACCGACGGCACCAGAGAAGGTTACTAGCCAGGCTGCCGTGCGATACCGAGTCTCAACCGATCACTTTCCCTCAGCGCGATAATCCCGGATAGAGGGGACTCCGTTGACCACGGATGCCTGCCGGAATACAATCCGGCCTGATCGCCTAAAACCCCTTCTTCGGAGTACGAACATGCCCGATTCCCTTAGCCGTAGCTACGCTCGCTTTGTCTCCTCGCTTGAATACGGCCAACTGCCAGGCCCGGTGGTGGATAAGCTCAAGGCCTCCGTCCTCCACGCCATGGCAGTGTCCATCATCGGCGCGCAGACCCATCATGGTGCGGCAGCCATCGCCCTGACTAAAGAAGAGGACGGCAAAGCCGACGGAGCGACCATCCTCGTGGACGGGACCAAGGCAACCCGAGGCGGCGCAGCCTTTGCCAACAGCAAGCTGATGCATGCCACCAACCAAACGGATTCCTACCGGATGCTGATCCATCCAGGTCCCTGCATCATTCCGGCGGCGCTGGCGACCGCCGAACTCAACGGGGCCACGGGACAGGAATTCATCACCGCATTGGCCGCGGGCTACGAGGTTGAATCCCGCATCGCTGGCGACTTCATACCCACCACCCAGGCCCGGGGCTTCCGCTGCAGTCCGGTCTACGGGACATTGGGCGCAGCTATCACCACCGGAAAGCTGCTGGGTTTGAATGAGGACCAACTGGTAACCGCCCTGGCACTGGCCTGCACCTTCGCCGCAGGCACCACCGAAGGCCCTAGGGTCAGCGGACGAGAGATGATGTACCATGAGCCTCAGGCCACCCGGAGCGGTATAACGGCCGCCCTCTTGGCCAGGGAGAATTTGAAGGGTTCAGAATCGTGTCTTGAAGGCGAAGCCGGTTTCTATAACGCGTTCACCGGCAACAACCGTGGTGAATTGACCTACTCTTTCAGAGCCGAAGCTAATGGCGGCCCCGACACGACCGACCTGGCGAAGACCGTCGAGGGGCTGGGGTCACGCTGGGAGTTGCTCCATATCACCCCAAAGATATACCCAACAGCGGGTTACAACTGCCCGGTGATCGAGTTGACCACGCGGGCGAGGACCAGCCACAATATCGCCCCGGAAGACGTCGAAAGCATCACGATGGAAATGAACTGGCTGGAGACCACTTATCCCTCGCCTGCCTTTCCCAACCAGGACCGCTCGATGCCGGGTGTGGGCAGCACCCACTACTTCATCGCTTACACTTGGGTGCACGGAAGCTATCCTCCGCTGCGGCAACGCATCGACCCCGGCTTGGGCGAAACCGAGACCGACCGGGTCGTTACGGACCTGCAGCAACGCGTGGAAGTCATTGGGCAGAAGGACCGGGCCAACTTCGCTCCACGGATCACCATTCGCACTCGATCCGGGGATGAGTTCCACGATGAGTTCACCGGCAACGAACTTAAATGGGACCTGGCCACTGAGACCGAGCGCATCAGCGCTCTCTTCGGCGATCTACCCTGGCCCCGCGCCCAACTGGACGGCCTCGTCTCAACCGTCACCCGGTTGGACCAGGAACCATCCATCGCCGGCTTGATCGGAACCTGCGTGCCCGCCTAGCCGAAACTCAATCACCATTTAGAAGCTGGGGAGGCCAACTTACATGGACCTGTCATTGGAGGGAAAGATTGCCATCGTCACTGGTGGCAGCAAGGGTATCGGCCGGGCGACAGCATTAGCATTGGCTTATGAGGGCGTCGATGTGGCGATCTGCGCCAGAGGCATGGAAGACCTTGAAGACGCCGCCGCCGAGATACGGGCCAAGACCGGACGCAAGGTTCTAGTGGTCAGGGCTGACATGGGCAATCCCGATGACATCAAGAATCTGGTCGCCACCACCGTAGCTGAGATGGGTGGCGTGGACATCCTGATCAACAACGCGGTCAATTCAACCGCAGCGCCCTTCATGGAATTGGCCGACGATGACTGGATGAACCACATCAACGTCAAGGTCATGGGCTACGTGCGCTGCTCCCGGGAGGTGATCCCCCACATGCAAAAACGGGGCGGCGGCCGAATCATCAACATCGGAGGGATGGCCGCTAGGCAAGCAAATACCCTGGCCAACAGCAACGGCGTAACCAATTCTGCGGTCTCCAACATGGCGAAAAATCTATCTGACGCGTTCGCTTCCGACGGCATACTGGTCAACTGCATCCATCCCGGCACAACCCGGACTGAACGCCAGGACCGAAGTTTGAAAGCCCGTGCAGAACATGCCAACATCAGTATTGAAGAAGCAGAGCGCCGTGCTGTCGCAGATATACCCATTGGGCGTATGGTGGAGTCCAAGGAAGTCGCCGACCTGCTCGTGTTCTTGGCCTCAGACCTTGCCGGGGCCATCACCGGACAGACCATCGCGGTAGAAGGTGGCGCCGGACGGGGAATGAACTTCTAGTCTCGTCAACACACCATGCATCATTTAACTACGATAGACATCCAAATGGGACGGAAAAACGAACATCTAAGTGACTGTTCCGAGTAACCTAGTACGCGCACTAAAAATAATGAGGAAGAAGCCATATTGATGCCTAACCTGGCCAACGCGCCTGGACTAATCTCCCGGTTACTCAGCCCCCGATTTTTTATTATCCTGCCTGTACTGCTGTTGTTGGCGGCGGCCTGTTCCGAAGATCCAATCATCTCCGATGAACAAGAACCAGGTGGACCCCAGTTCTCCGCCATCATCGTCACCGGCGACCTGGCCGTGGGCAGGAACCGCATCGTATTCGGCATCATCGACCGCGAAGGGATGCCGGTGACGGGGGAGAGCGCTGAAGTAGAGGTGCATCTCTTGGTTGACGGGGAAGAGACCAGAGAGGTCAAGGATTCGGCGACGGCTGAATTCGTACCGTGGCCGATCGCCGTGAGGGGCGTCTTCAGCGCAGAGGTGGACCTCGATGTCGCCGGGTTTTATGAGATTGACGTAGTTTCCACTTCCAGCGACGGAACTCCGATCTTTGCCCAGGCCAGCTTCAACCTCAAAGAGACTTCGTCCACTCCGGCCATCGGAGCACCGGCCCCGGCCAGCGTGACCCACACTGGGGCCGAGGTGGATGACCTAAGCCATATCACCAGTTCTCCGGAACCCGACCCCGACCTGTATGAAATCTCCATCCATGAAGCCTTGCAGCAAGATAAGCCCCTGGTGATTGTTTTTGCCACGCCGGCATTCTGTGTCAGCGCAACGTGCGGGCCTCAAGTTGGGGAATTGACCAAGGTCAAAGAAAAGCTGGGAGACCAGGTTAACTACATCCACGTGGAAGTATTCGAAAACCCCCATCTATTGGAGGGTGGAAGACCTTCCGGTGATCTCGTGGCCGCAGTGGAGGAGTGGGGTCTGCCCACCGAGCCGTGGACATTCATTGTTGACCGAGACGGCCTGATCTACGATAAATTCGAGCAGTTCACCACCGCCGAACAATTGGAGGAGGCGCTACAAGAAATCCTCTAGCCGCTAACCGCCTGGAATATCGGCGTCCCTGATGTCAGACGCTACCAGACGGCCGTCCTCGTTGCGGTAGGTGACCAGCACCTTTTCTCCAGCCAGTTGGTGTTGCCGCAGATGCGCGGCAGTGGTGCCGACGGGGCCTCGGGTGGAAAACTCCCAGATCCTGCCCTCGTCGTCTCGCAGCCGTAGCGATTCTATCTCGGTTATGCTGCGTTCCACCGCCGCTAGCACCAACCCTGTCACCTGCTTTTCACCACCACCACAGGCTACCGCCACAAGAATCAGGGCCGCACCCACTGACGCTGCTAGCGCAAGTTTGCCTATCTTTGGTCGGCCAGAGTTCCACGTCAACCGAACTTAAACACCTTGACGGCTGCCAGCGCTGTGGCCGCCACCCAGCCGCCCATGACCGCGAGTTGAGGCCACGTCTCCCAGATGGGCGCGCTGTCGATGGCAACGTCCCGCAAGGCCACCAGCATGGGCGTAAGGGGCAGCGCTAATGCAAATTCGGGCAACACCCACGGCAGGGCTGCGGTAGAGAAAAATGTTCCCGCGAAGAACATCATCGGCAGAGCTACGGCGTTGCCCATGCCGGAAGCAGCCGCTGGGGACTTGGCCCAAGCGGACAGGATGAACCCGATGTTCAAGAACACGATGCTGCCGAGCGCGGTGATGGCCAATACCCAGAGTATGTTGCCATTTACGTGCCCACCAAATGCGAAAACCCCCACGGCCAGAATGATGGCGGCCTGCACCAGAGCCAAAAGCACGTGGGCCGAAATCTCCGCAGCAAAAAACTTCCAGATGGGTAGAGGAGTGACCAGAAGCCGCTTCAAGATGGACTGGTTACGGTAGGTGCTGATCCGAACGGCGATCGAGATGATGGAGTTGGTCATGATTCCCAATCCCAGCAATCCCAGAAGCACATTATCGAAATAATCAGCCTCGGCGACGATTATTGCCTCAGAAGCAAGTAACTGAGATGGAACAACCGGGCCGGAGTCGGAATGAAGCACAGACACAAGGTTGCGGACCGCACCGTCCACCAGTTGATTCCGATCCGGATTCCGTGTGCTGTAGACCAGCGTCACCAAAGGCGGACTATCAGTTAGTTCCGGAGCCGCCGGGCCTGCGAACCCTTCGTGGATGACGATCAGGTACCCCAGATCGCCGTCGGCCACGTTGTCCCGGGCTTGGTCCAGGCCAGATTCGTTGGATTCCAGTTCCAGGAATCCAATCTCGCTCAGCTGATCCCGAAGCAATGCTGATTTTTCACTCTCCGATCGATCGATCACCACGACGCTGGCCGCGCTCACTCCATTGAAATCGAACAGGCCGAACACGACCACCAGCAGCAGAGGGAAGAACAAGGCCCAGAATATGGCCTGGCGATTGCGCGCCATCATCTTCAGGTTTGCCAAGGTCAATGCAACCAAATCTAATCCCGCAGTTCGTTGCCGGTCAGATCGAGGAATACATCCTCCAAAGCGACCGGTGTGATCTGCAGATTCTCCAGACCCAGGTTGGCCTTGGTTATTTCGTTTAGCATGGTCTGCAAAGCGGCGGGACTGTTGTTGAGCCGTAGCAGGTATGTATTCTCATCGCCCGGTTTCTCCCCTGCCTGCTCTCCAGACCGGAGCACCTCTACGCCACCATTCAAAGCCGTCACCTGGGCCACAGTCATCGGTTTGTCCATGGTCAGCTTCACGGTGTAGGTGGCTTCCAGTTGATTGATCAGGTTTCTCGGGGTATCCAACGCCAAAAGCTGCCCATGGTCCATGATGGCCAGACGGCCGCAGAGTTGCTCGGCTTCATCCATATAGTGGGTCGTGAGGACTACCGTGACCCCATCCTGGTTGATCTCTTGGATCAGGCCCCAGAGATTACGGCGCGCCTGAGGGTCGAGGCCGGTAGTGGGTTCGTCCAAGATCACAAGTTCCGGGTCATTCACCAGGCTGGCCGCAACGGCGAACCGCTGCTTCTGGCCCCCGGAGAGTTCGCCCAGGCGGCTGGCTGCCTTATCCGCGAGACCAACCCGCCCAAGAAGCGTTTGAGGAGAAACCCGTTTCGGGTAAAATGTGCCCAACAGAGCCAATATCTCTTTGAGGTCAAGGTAGTCATAATATGCGGAGGCCTGTAATTGGACTCCGATCCGGGCCTTTACCTCGGCAGCATTGGACTGGACATCCAGTCCTAAAACACTGACCCGGCCTTCCGTTGGCTTCTGGAGACTCTCCATGATTTCGAGCGTGGTCGTTTTGCCGGCTCCGTTCGGACCCAGAATCCCAAATACTTCACCCCGATTGACAGCAAAAGTAACCCCATCCACCGCAGTGAAAGAGCCGAATCGCTTAACCAGATTTTCAATTTGTACCGCTTGTTCCATGACAACTAGGAATATTAACACAGACTCCGCTTAAATCTGACCGTTTCGCCCAGCCCGCCGGTCTATCGCTAAAAGATCTGCGAAGACGATAATTAGCCAATCTCCAGGCCGCTAGCCCATGACTGGATACGCACCCAGATCCACCGCCTGCGGTGGGTGCGGCCCCTCTCGGGGGGTTCTGGGGCGAGAAAGCAGTGGTG
>JAQBXL010000024.1 GCA_027624135.1 Chloroflexota bacterium | reverse complement strand
TAACACGTCCTTACCTTAGACCTCAACTAAGCCCTCTCCTATGCCACGCCGGTTCTTGCAACAGAACCGGATTAGATTCCTCATGTATGTGAAATTCGGGGGTACGGCGGAGATTACTGTATTTGCGGAACTATCGATTCCTTGAATTACAATCAGTTTTCGATTTATTGAAGGTTGAGCCGAACCCCTAAGCATCACATGTGAAGTTATCTCAGTCCTCGTGACCTGGGGATTGAGAGCGAGGATAGTTGGGATCGGTAGGTTGAACCTATGTGATATTGCATCAACAGTCGTACTACCAGTTGGCTCGAAGGTGAAGTAGCGTCTCTGTGGTAGAAAGTTCCGATCACCTGCGCAAGAAAATTCTTCCCACTGGAGTACATCAGCATCTGTCTTGAACCGCAAAATTGATTCACCGATGCTTTCGAAGTAACGCATATGGAGGGTGTGCAGTCCTGGTTCAATCAATTCAAGCGTGGAACTAGCAGCTCCTCGCAGGCTACCCCCGTGCCATTCATCAATTATGAGACGTCCATCAAGCCGAAGATCAAATCCATCGTCGCCATTCATCGTGAATCTCACATACCCGTGTTTCTGCACCACGATGTCCATGTCCGCTTCTAACATGATGTTGTCATGACGGCCAGCGAACACCTCCCCAAATCCTTTATGGAGTTCCCCGAAGTTACCTTGTAGGGTCTGGCTACCCAACTCAGGTCCTGTAGTCCCGTTGGGATTACGTTCACGCCACATACCGACCCATTCCGCCGAGCGTTGGACGGAAGTACACGAGACAGGTAGCGGGGTTGGGGTTGGTGCAGGTAATGGCGTAGCGGTAGGAATAGGAGTCGGCCTAGGTGTAGCAGTTGCCGTCGGAACCGGTGAAGGGGTAGGAGTTGGGGTTGGCAATAGCGTAGCGGTAGGAATAGGAGTCGGCCTAGGTGTAGCAGTTGCCGTTGGTCCTAGTGAAGGAAAAGGGCTCGGGAACGAGGTCGAAGAGGGATTCTCAGCTAATCGAGTTGTGCAATCTCGATTGGAAATCTCCAGGCTTATCTGTTGATCGATAGTGGAAATCAGCCTAGGATCCCCCAAATCGATTGCCAATTGCATGTCTTGTATGGCTTCTTGGTCATTACCAAGGCACATATTAGCCTTGGCCCTCTCGACATAAGGAGGCGCGAAATTTACGTCGCGTTGGATTGCGAAGTTATAGTCGTTAATTGCCTGTTCGTAGTTCCCTAGCTGAGCGTGGGCCGAGGCGCGGCTGACATAGGTAGCCCGTTGATCGTCAATGCTAATCGCTACGTCATAACTTTCAATGGCGAGGTCTGGATAGCCGAGGATTTGATACACCATCCCACGGCTGCTGTAGGCCGCCGCAAACTCGGGTCTAAGGACGACAGTCTCGTTAAAAGCTAGGACGGCTTCGTTATAATTTCCAAGTGCTTGGTGAGCAAGGCCGCGGGTAAATTGCGCCAGATAGTGGCGCGGGTCTATTGCGATTGCCTCGTCGAATTGTGCGATAGCGGCGGGATACAGCTCTTCTTGATAAAGGCGGACTCCAGATTCATAGAAGTCTTTGGCTTCTCTGCCGCTGACACTTGGAGTGTCTACGCCACAAGCCAGCGTTAACAACGCAATTGATGTCAGAATCCATAAGAACCAAGCGTTCGCCTGCATGACCGTGTCCCGTTTTCCAACAATATCTGGAGTTTCCGATCAATGGATTGGTGTCGTTGTCGAAAGTCCGTCCGTGGACGCTGTGGGTCTTATCGAAGTTACTCCATCAAACGACTTGATCGTGTTAAAGATTGAATGCCTGTTGATAGAGCGGGTGTTGGGTTCGCGTCCAGGCGATTGTGCCTGGATTATACAGTCTGGGCTAGGCAACGGTGGCCCAGACCTATCATCGCAGTCACAATACGAAACCGTCGGACACTTCTATGATGGTGGGGGGTTGGGTTGGCTACCGGAGTCAATCGGAGCGACGGTCAGCGCTTAATGTCAATGTGAGTGCACCTTGCCAGACCCTTCCCCTTCTGCGGAAGAATCAGGGTGACATTTTAGTGGTGCCTCTCGGTCCCAATATTGGCTGCAGCGCGGCTGCTTTTAAGGCAAGGCCCCTAAATCGTGAAGAGTGGGAATCTCTCTAGCCCTACCCCGATCCCAGCACCACGCCGACCATGCGTTTTTCCAGGACCTGGCCTAGCTGAACCACTTGGTCCAGAAGTTCATGGTCGCCGACGACGCCGATGAAGGCCACCCCCAGCAGACGGCCTACCCGGAAGTCCACCACCGTGGACGAGATCAGGCCGTCGATGCCGCCTTGCAGCACCTTGAGACCCACCGCCTCGTCGAAGAAACCCTGGGGCTCGAGACGGGTGGCGGAGACCAATTGATGGCCCTGGCCCACACTCTCTCCAACCCGGTCTTCAAAGTCTTTCAAAAAAATGTCGTGCATCCACCCGTGGACCGAATCGGGGGTGTCGAACAGGTGCACCACTGACGCAGCCATGAAAGCGAACCCGTCCGCCATGACCATATTGGAAGTAGGGCCTAGTTCCCGCATCGCGCCAGTAACCCTTCCCGCGAGTCTAAAACGCTCAGAGGTGGTTCCCTCAAACCCGTTCTGGGCCAGGGTATCGTTATCGAGCGGCCCTTCCCGGATCACCTGATGACCTTGGAACTGCTCTGGGAACTCAAGCTTCCCCAATAACATTTCGTCCAGGGCGCTTTCGCTGACGCTATACGTTGCCCGGTCAAGTGAGAAACTTGTCAATCCAGTCTCCTGCCTGTCTCCCGTTTGATGTACGTGCCTAATGAACGTGCCTACGGGGCAGAAATTATCAGGGTTGCCGTCTAATGTCCAGGCGTCTGAACAACAGACGCCTGCTGATCGGGTTAAAAACTAATAGTGTTCGATTCCGGTAGGGCTTAGCCGCAGACCATCGGATATACGTGCAGATACCGGTTGGACTCCATTGGGAGATTGCTCTTCGTCCAGTTGCCGCCGCCATCTGAACTGCTATAGACCTCGCCGCTGTAGGCCGCGCAGTAGATGTGTTCGGGCGCGGCTTGGTCAATGGCAATTGCCATCATGCGGCCGGGCACCGTTTCGCCCAGGTCCAATCGGTCCCAAGTCTCGCCCACGTCGCGGCTTCGGAAAAGAGCGCCTTCCTGAACAGTGCCGGTAGGGGCTGCTCCGCCGCCGGCCCCGGCTGCCAGGTAGATAGTCTTTGGGTCGTCGGGGGCCACGAGCAGGTCGCGGCAGTAGGAACCGCCGGGGAACATCTCTTCAACCTGGACGTGCTCCCAGCGTACGCCCTTGTCCCGGCTGCGGAACATGGCGGTCTGGGTGGCGATGTGGACCGTGCCCGGAGCCGCGGCGCTGACCTGCACCTGATGGAGGTCGAGAGTGTTGTTCTTGATGTAGGGGCCGTCGATCATCGAGACCCAGCTTTCTCCGCCGTCACGGCTGGCCAGCAGACCGCCGACCTCGATTGCGGCGTAGATGTCATTGGTGTTGGACGGATCGTAGGCCATGCCGATGACCCGCTTGCCGGTGGGTTGCATGTAGGTGGTGATATGCGGATACACCACCTGGCTTGTGTCCATCATCTTCCAAGTGGCCCCGCCGTCTTGCGAACGGGAGATGGAGCAGGGGTCAAACCCGGCCAAGATGACATCAGGGTTATCGGGATGGATGGCCAGCGACCATACCTCTCTGCCGGAGCTTGCGTCGTCCAGCTTCTCCCAGTTCTCCCCGCGGTCGCTGGAGCGGTAGACGCCCTTGTCGGTGCCCGCGAAGACAACCTTGGGATCGTCGGGACGAATGGCCAAGGCCCGAACCTGCGGGTTAGCCGGGAGGCCCTTGGATACGTCGGCCCATTCCTCTTCGCCATCGGCTCGGCGAACCAGGCCGCCTTCCCCGATGTAATCGCCTTCTCCGGCCAGGCCGATATATACGTAAGTCCGATGGTTTGAAGCTACCATGTCATTCCTCCAGGCTTAACTATGTTCAAGATTAAGATACACGAATTCTTGGCATATTTTACCCGTATGTCAAGTCGAACCCCAACTCCACCAGATCCGGGGCTATGGCGCGGCGCACCGGTCTGCGGTAGTATTCAGATTGCCAGGCTCAATGCCTCGCTGCCGACAGCCGGCAATCGCCAGAACAGAGCGCATCCAAGACAGGGTTAATCATGAAGAACAAGATCTACAAAACAATGGACGACGCCGTAGCCGACATTCCAGACGGCGTCACGATCCTCAGCCCCGGATTCAGCGGGGTAGGCGTGCCCCGGAATCTGCTCGCCGCCTTGAATCGTCAGGGCGCCAAGGGTCTAACGGGAGTGTCCAACAACGCCGGAACGGTCGATGAGAACGTGGACATAGGGACATTGGTCGAAGCCGGCCAGATGAAGAAGATGATCTGCGCTTTCACCGCATCCACCCATCCGTCGCAGGTCACTCCTTTCACCCGCATGTACAACAACGACGAGATCGAGGCTGAGCTGGTCCCCCAGGGGACTCTGGCCGAAAGGCTTCGCAGCGCCGCAGCCGGCATCGGCGGATTCTATACGCCGACTTCTGTTGGAACCGAGTTGGCCGAGGGAAAAGAACACCGGGAGATCAACGGCCGCATGCACGTGTTGGAATTCCCGTTGCCCGGCGATTACGCGCTGATCCGGTGCTGGAAAGCAGACACTGTCGGTAACCTGATCTTCCGGCTGACCCAACGCAATTTCAATCCGTTGATGGCCATGGCGGCTACAGTGACGATAGTTGAAGTCGAGGAAGAGATCGTCGAAGCAGGCGAACTTGACCCCGACGCCATCCATGTGCCGGGAATCTATGTCGACCGGATGGTGCGCATACCAGACGACGGCATCTGGATCTAAACCAAGAATCAGCGTTCAGCAATCAGCCGACAGCTACACGGAGATAAACAATGGCCGAAAAAGTGAAACTAGAACGGCAGGCGATGTGCGATCGTCTGGCCATGGAATTTCAAGACGGCTGGATCGTCAACCTGGGCGTCGGAATGCCCACCCTGTGCTCGAACTATTCCGATCCAAGTAGAGAGATCATCAATCACGCCGAGAACGGGGTCATCGGTTACGGACCATTGGCCAAGGAGGGCGAGGAGGATCGGCACCTGGTAAATGCCGGGGGACAGAAGGTCACCGCTTTGCCCGGTATGGCCTGTGTGCACCACGCCGATTCATTCATGATGATTCGCGGCGGCATGATCGACGTCACCGTGATGGGAGCCTACGAAGTCGCAGAGAATGGCGATTTCGCCAATTGGCGGATTCCCAGCCGCAAAGGTGGCGGCATCGGCGGCGCCATGGATCTGGCCGCAGGGGCCAAAAGGGTGTTCATTGCCATGGAGCACACCACCCGGGACGGAGGGCATAAGCTCCTGAAGAGATGCACCCTGCCCATCACCGCCCCTGGCGTGGTGAAGATGCTGGTCACCGACCTGGGTCTATTTGAGATCACGCCACAAGGATTCGAGCTGATCGAGAACGCCCCAGGCTGGACTCCCGAAGAGATTCAAGAACAGACCGAAGCTACGCTCATCATCTCCCCCGACCTGAAACAGTTCCGCTTCAGGAGCTAGGGTGCGTGGAGGCTAGGGCCTAGAAAAAGGCGGTTCCTCCGTTTACGTGGAGCGTCTGGCCGGTCATGAAGCCGCAGTCGTCGGTGACCAGGAAGAGTGCCGCCGCCGCTATGTCATCCACGGTGCCCAAGCGGCGAAGTGGAATGTTGGATGTATCGGTCATACCGCCCTTAGGATACCAACTCATGTCCCTGGTCGTGTTGATTCGGCCCGGAGATATGACGTTGACCCTGATGTTCTTGGGTGCGAACTCCGAAGCCAACCCCCTGGCCAAGCCGATAACTCCCATCTTGGCCGCCGACACGTGAGCGCGCTCTGCGGTGCCTTCGAAAGCGCCGTCACCGGTGAAAAACACTATCCGGCCAAACTCATTCTGTTCCATAGTTTTGAGGGCCGCTTGGGCGCAGTAGAACGCCCCGTCCAACACCACACCACGCACCCATTCCCAGTCCTCCATCGAAAGCTCCGTGAATGGCTTTCTGGGCCGGATGGCGGCGTTGCTGACCAAGATGTCCACGCCTCCGAATTTCTCGGCAGCGGCGGCGAACATGTTGGTCACCTGTTGACGGTCGGCAACGTCGGCCAGGAAGGGCAGGGCTTCTATACCCAACTCGCGAGCCTCGGCGGCCACTGATTCCACTTCGTCTTTGTTGCTTCGCGCGTTTATGACGACGTTGGCGCCCTCACCGGCCAGCTTCAAGATGATGGCCCGGCCGATATTGCGGCCCGAGCCGGTGACCAGTGCTGTCTTTCCTGCTAATCGCTTCATGTCATGACCTCGGAGAGTGTGTTGGTTAGAGTGTGTTGACTACAGTGGTGTCAGGCACGGATTTGTCCTGCCTTAGGCCAGTGGGCGGGATTATAGCACGGGAAAATCCCCCTCGGTCCCCCTTTACGAAAGGAGAGCTTTACTTCCCCCTTTCGTAAAGGGGGGTTGGGGGGATTTCGACTCTCCAGCCTCAGTTCGGCCAAGAGAAAAGCGCCCAGCCCCATAACCCGGCCATAAACCGGAACGGGCATCAACGTCGTATAATCCGGTGCTGTGATGTCGATTATCAAGATTCTAGGCGTGTGGCTCGCGACCGGTTACCGGGAGGGCAGCTAGTTCCCATGCAGCTTCTTTCCTTGATCGTTTGGTTGTTGCGGAGGCGGCTGCGCCATTCCTGGCTGCTGCTGGCGGTCACGTCCTTCGGTATCCTGGCCTCGGTAATCATCATGTCAACCGGGGCACTATACTCCCGAGCGCTGGGAGAGGCTGGCCTACGCCATGCCGTGTCATCGTTCCGGCCAGTGGTTCATGACGTTCAAGTTACCGCCCAGAACCGGCCCCTGGGTCGGTCAGATTACCTTCCCTTGCAGAGTCTGGCCCAAGAGGCGTCCGAAGAGCGCTTGGGGCCGATGCTACAGAGCATCGAGCGTTTTGGGCGGACTCAGCCAAACATCACCCTCCTGAGCACTCCCACGTCGTCGATCCTGGGCTCCCCATCTGGCCGTCCTTTCTTCCTCACCGGGTTCGCCGAACATTCCAAACTCACCCAAGGCCGCTGGCCTGCCCAAGGACGCTCGCCCGTGAGTAGCAACCCGAACGAGCAGGGCGACATCGAGACGGTGATTGGCGCTGGCACGTCGAGGCAGTTGGGTTACGAGGTCGGCGACCGGATATTTTTGGTGCCCATCCGAGGGTCCTCAGAGCGCATCGCACTCAAGGTTGTGGGCTTGGCTGAGCCCATTGACTCCCGAGAAGAATATTGGATGAGTGCGCCGGTCTATTTCGAAGTCATCTCCGTCGGCGAGTCGGTGGCGGTGCCGCTATTTGTCACCGAAGAGGACTTCTTCCAGGGTGTGGGCGCGCGCTATCCGACTCTCGCTGGCGATTTCGGGTTTTACCTATTCTTGGATTCAGGCTACCTGACAGCAGGCAACGCCAACGAGGTGAAACGGCAGGTCGAAGGCCTGGAGACCGACCTGAATAAGGAGTATCCGCGCACTCTGGTGTTGAGCCGCCTGGGTCTAACCGTGGACGAATTCAACCGTGCCCTTACTCTGGCCAAGGTTCCCCTGTATCTGTTCCTATCCCTGGTCGTGGCAGTGGTGCTATATTTCCTGGCGCTCATCACCGGAACTCTGGGCCGCAGCCAAGCGGAAGAGGCCGGTCTGTTGCGCAGCCGTGGCGCCAGCGTTCTCCAAGTTAGCGGCGTGCTGGCCATGGCGGAGGCCGCCGTAGCTCTGGCGGCCATGGTGGTTGGGCCATTCTTGGCCTGGTTCGTCGTCAAGTCCTGGTTGCTTGGCACAATCAACCCAAGGGGCGAGTTTGACACTCCGATACCCCTGGGTTTGGCCGGTGACATGTTCTGGATGGGAGCGTTGGGCGGCATCATGGCCCTGTTGGTGTTGCTGTTCACTGCCGTAGGCCGGGCGAAGATGGGCACGCTGGAATCCTTGCTATCCAGGGCCAGGCCGCCGACAGTGCCCTTTCTGCACCGCTATTATTTGGACATCTTGGCAGTTCTGGCGGTGGCGGTGATCTGGTATCAGGTGCGGGGCCGGGACGGCTTCGTAGCCGAAGAACTGGCGTCCCAAGGGCTGAGCGTCGACCCGACCCTGGTTCTAGGCCCGGTGATGGGACTCCTAGCCGCAGCCGTCCTGCTGCTGCGGCTCCTGCCCTTGGTGGTGCGTTTCCTGGCCTGGGTTGGAAACCGAATCGGCCCTGCCTGGTTCCAGTTCGCACTTTCCCGTTTGGCCCGCGACCCCATCCCCCATGGCGCCCTGGCTGTGATCCTGATGTTGGCGGCGGCCCTGGGTGTCTTTGGAGCCACCTTCCAGTCAAGCTTGTCCCAGGGCCAGAGGGACCAGGCCAATTACGGTGTCGGCGGAGACATAGTGGTGACCGGCCCGGCGATTCGTGCCGATACTCAAGGCCGGCTGGCGGAGATCCCCGGAGTTACAGCGGTCAGTCCGGTGCTCCACGAATCGGTTTCCTTGCTTGACGGCCCGGTCGGAGAGAGCGTCCAACTGCTGGCCGTAGAACCGAGGGCATTGGCGGAAGCAGCCTGGTTCAGGGAAGACTTCTTCCCGGGCGGTCTGCAGGCGATGGCTCGGCTGCTGCGGCCCAGGCCCCGCGCTGCTGACCTGACCGGCGCTGGCATACCATTGCCAGAGGATACGGATTCCTTGGGAGTGTGGATCGATACAAGCGATGTGGACGATCAGAACGGGCTGGCTGATCTGAGCATGTGGGGCCGGGTCATGACCGCCACCGGTAATTACCGCACCATCGCCATGGGCAACGTCTTTGAACGAGGTTCGGAACGAGGTTCGGAAAGGGGTTCGGAGAGGGATTCGGAAAGAGATTCGTTCGGTTCCACCGGAGCCGGGACGGAGGATGGCCCTTGGAGATTATTCACCGGAGACCTCTCTGCGGTCGCCGCGCCAGATGCGTTGCCCCTTGAATTCGTCTCCCTGGTCTTCTCGACCAGGCCTACGTCACGGTTGTCCGATGGAATCTTGCATCTGGATGACATAACCGTGTTCGGCCCGTCTTTGGGTGGAGAAGGGGTGGTAGTAGAGGGATTTGAGGGTCTGACCCCTTGGACCCCCCTGGCCAATCAGGTCGCGATCCCTGATGTGGCCCAACGCACCGCTCGGAGCGCTAGGAGTGGAAGCGCCGGGCTTCAATTCTCCTGGCAGGATGGATTCGCGGCTGGTCAAAGAGGGATTCACCTGCCGCCGGGTCCATTCCCCATCCCAGCGATCGGCGGACCGGGCTTCCAGGTGGGGCAACAGGTTCGGGTGAAGATGGGCGACCTGGCCGTGCCGGTCCGGTTCGACGGCGTGGTCAGCCACTTTCCGACCTTGCACCCCGATCGCGACCCATTTCTTCTGGTAGACCTGATCGACTACCAGAATTACGTGCGGCGTTTGCCAGTCAGTTCGCTGGACCGGCCCGACGAGATGTGGTTGTCTTTGGACCCTGCCGCAGACCGCCAGGAGATCATCCTCCAGATATCCGACCGGATACCTGGATTTGCTGCAGTCCGCGACCGGGAGCGGGAAGCTGAATTGGCCGGCAGAAATCCCCTGGCTGGCGGCGGTTGGGACGGCCTCACGATATTTAGCATGATGGCCATCGGGATTGCGGTCTTATGGACCCTGACCGTCCATGCCTTGGTGTCCATCCGGATGGGGCGCATGGACCTGGCGGTGGCCCGGGTGCTGGGCTTTTCGCATGGGCAATTCGTACTGTCGTTGGCGGCGGAGCGGTTGATAGTGGCGGTGTTGGCCATCGCTGCCGGCGCTGCATTGGGCTACTGGCCCGGACTAGAAATACTGGAACTGGTGGACCTGACACCCCAGGGAGACGCTCCGGTGCCGCCGCTCCTGCCGTCCATCAAGGGTTGGTTGATGACCGGCGTGTTGGCCGGATTGCTGGCGGCTTCGGTCCTCGCGGTGGGATTTGCCGTGGTGGCAGCCCGGCGTCTTAACCCTGCTGAGGTCCTGCGGGGTGGCGTCTGATGACCGCCCTCCAGGGTGCCGTCCGATGATGGGCATGATCCGGTTCGCCTATGTGATGGCGGTACGAAGAGCCGTAGCCGGTTGGCGTCTAGAGGCCGTGCTGTTCGGTGGCATCTTGATGGCCGTGGCATTGATGGCCAGCGGCGTAATCTTCTCCGATCTTTTGGCCAACGCCTCCCTGCGGCACGCTCTGCGCCAAGCGCCGGTCGAGGAAGCCAACTTCTGGATGCGGTCTTTCAGCAGCCAGGACGAGCCAGGCACCGTTGAAGGACGCCGAGCCGTTTACCAGGAACGACTGGATTTCGCCCGGGACCGGGTGTCCCAACCCTTCGAATCGTACTTGAAAGACGAAGCGGTGGTGGTGGACACCGCCACCTTTTACTTCCAGGGCCACCCCCAACTGGAGCTGGACAACGAGATTCGGCCCAGGGGCTCGATAGTCTATATGTCGGGTTTGGCGTCGGACCGGGTAACTCTGACCCAGGGGAGTTGGCCAGGAGCCCAGAATGCCGCTGCGACACCGGGCGCTCCCCTGGATGCGGTGCTGGATGTAGCGGTGGATGGACTGGGCATCGAGTTGCTGGGACTGGAGGTCGGTCAGGTGATCGAGGTCTTCCCGGCGGCATCTTTTGTCGACCCTCCGGCGATGCCCGTTAGGATCGTTGGTGTGTTTGAGCGGAACGACCCCGATGATGAGTTCTGGTATGGAGTTGGATTGGACTTCAGTCTCAAGAATGACCGTTGGACCATCGTCCCGCTGTTCACCACCGAAGAGGCCATCATCGACCGGGTGCTGGATGAGTACCCGACGTTGTACACCGATGTCACCTGGTACTACTACCTGGACCGCGAAGCGCTGCGGGCGGGAGACGTGGACAGTCTTCAGTCCACTATCCGCCGGGCCGAGAGCGATATTGAGTTCAATCTGAAGAACTCCAGCAAGTTCATCCGGCTGGACAATCTGCTCAGCAGTTTCGATGAGCAGTTGTTGCTGGCCAGGGTTCCTCTGTTCCTGGTGGTATTTCTGATCGTCGGGATATTGCTCTATTACCTGGCGTTGGTGGCCGGGTTGATCGTTCGCTCAAGGTCCAATGAGATTGCCATGCTGAAAAGCCGGGGCGCGACCACCCTGCAGGTCGGGATGCTGGGCTTGGGGGAAGGTCTACTGTTGGGGGTCCCGGCGGTAATCATCGGGCCGTTCTTGGCCATGGGAGTGGTCAAAGTCTTGGGCAGCATCTTCTTCAGTCTGGGTGGTGGGTCCGAGGAACTGTCCGGCGTCCCGGTGGCCGTGTCTCAGGGGGCAGTGTTACTGGGTCTGGCTGGTGGAGTTTTGGCGGTGGCCGTGTTCACCCTGGCAACCCTGGCGGCAGCCAGATACGGCATCGTGGAGGCGAGGCAAACCGGCGCCCGGCCAGCCACGGCATCCTTCTTGCATCGCTATTACTTGGATCTCTTGATCCTGGCGCTGATCGGAATGTTGTGGTGGCAGATACAGAGCCGGGGGACATTCTTGGTCCAATCGGTGGGCAGCTGGCAGCTAGAGATAGATTACAGCTTGCTGCTGGGCCCGGTGTTGGGGCTGCTGGCCGTGGGGCTGGTCATCATGCGGGTCTTCCCGTGGTTCGTGTCGCTGCTGTCAAGGTTAGCGGGGCCGTTCGCGCCGTCGTGGCTGGTGCATTCCTTGCGCCACGTGGCCCGCGACCCGATGGTGCCAGGAATCCTGATCGTGCTTTTGACCTTGTCTACCGCTCTGGGAGTGATCGGCAGCGCCTTCAGTTCTTCGCTGGAAAGGAATCAGAAAGAGCGCGCCCAATACGAGGCGGGGGCAGATCTTAGGATCGTTCACAGCGGCGTCACCGGCGTCGAGTCTGGCGCAGGATTCGCCGAAAGCATTGAAGACGTGGCCCATGCTGCCGACGTGTTTCGGGCCAACGGGCAGATCACCACAACCGGGTTCAGCACTTCAGCATCCCTCCTGGCCGTAGATGCCGCCGCCATCGCCGACGTTGCCTGGTTCAGGGACGATTTTGCCGGTGGAGAGTCGATCGACCACCTGGCCCTGCTGCTGCTGGGTGGTCCGGAGTTTCCAGAGGGATTACTGCTGCCCGAAGATTCAACAGGGCTGTCAGTCTGGGTGCAGCCCGCTGGAATCGAGTCTGGCTCAAATCTGTGGGCCAGGCTGCGCGACGCCAACGGATCGTATTTCGACATCTTCTTGGGTAACTTGAGCGGTCGGGGGTGGACCAGATTAGATGCTGACCTGTCGCCCGACGAACTCTCCGGGCGCAGCGTTGCCAATCAAACACGGCAAAGTGCGTTGCAGCCTCCGTATTCGCTGCAATCATTCCAGGTGACCATCCGTACTGGCTCTATTGGATCGGATGGCTTGGGGGCGTTTTTTATCGGAGGACTCGATGCAGTAACTCCGCGTGGGTCGGTAACCTTGGCAGATTTTGCATCGCCACAGGGTTGGTCGGTCATAGACGATTTTGCGCGTCCCGGATTGTCTGCGCTGGAGGTCAGCACATCGGCAGGCGGGGATCTATTCCCCATATCGACCCGGTTCAGTTGGGCTACTGGTGGCATCGGAATGCGCGGTATACAGCGCGGTAATGTGGAGTCCCCGATCCCAGCCGTGGTCAACGAAGATTTTCTGAAGATAGTCGACGCGTCCTTGGGCGACGATATCATCTTGGGCCTGTCTACCTATTCGATAAAGGTGAACATCGCCGGAGTTTCGAATTATTTCCCAACCCTGAACCCCGGAGACAAACCGTTCATAGTAGTGGACCTGGAGAGCTTTGAGGAGGTGTCCAACCGCCACAGCAGAGTGACTCTGGCCGGCGCCAATGAATTGTGGATCGACGTGTCCTCCAGCGCGAATGGGTCATTCGGCATCGGGGATACCGGACTACGAGTCGTCGAGTCGGTCCGGGAATCCGGCCTCCGAGTTAGGGATGTGTATGACGCCGAGGTCATGGTATCGACGCGGGTAGATCAGCCACTGGTGAACGCGGGCTGGGGCGCGCTGTTGGTGCTGCTGTTCTTGGCGGTAACCCTGGCCAGCGCTTCTGGGGTTATGCTGTTTTCGTTCTTGAACACCAGAGAACGCCAGACCGAATTTGCGCTGCTACGGACCCTGGGCTCGACCGGCGGACAGTTGCGCGGCATCGTATGGTTTAATCTATTCTTGATCGTGGCTTGCGGGGTGGCGATGGGTACGTGGGTCGGCCAGGTGATTGGCGCAAGCATCCTGCCGCTGATGGAAGTGGCTGAAGAAGGGGAGCGTGTCACTCCGCCCATGGCCTTCACGGTCGATTGGTCGTCGTTGATGATCTCGTATCTGGTGCTTGCGGCGGTCACCGCGGTGACAGTGATCTGGCTGGCTTGGTTGAGCACCAAGATACAGGTGCAGCTAGTTCTGAGAATGGGAGACGCGGGATGACCGGATTCAGTGCATACGGCGTGACAGCCCAACATGAAGGCCCATATATCGATTGCCGCGACCTTTTCAAGATATACAAGCGAGCCGACCTGGAGGTGGTTGCCCTGCGGGGACTGGACCTCAGGGTCGCTTCCGGTGAGTTGATCGCCGTGATCGGGGCCAGCGGCAGCGGCAAGAGCACCCTTCTGAACATTCTGGCTGGCCTGGACCGGCCCTCAGCGGGCCAGGTGCTGGTTGGTTCCAGAGACCTGCTCGACGTTTCCGATAGCGACCTGGTGATGTACCGGCGGTCGGAGGTCGGCTTCGTCTGGCAGGCCACGGCGCGGAACCTGGTGCCTTACCTTTCGGTTGGCGACAACATCGAACTGCCCATGGCCCTGGCCGGTCAGCCGGCCAAGGTGCGCCGGGCCTGGGCTGATGAACTGCTGGAGGCCCTGGGCATCATTGATAAACGCGGCCGGTTTCCCTACCAACTTTCCGGCGGCGAACAGCAACGGGCCGCCATCGCCGTGGGCCTCGCCAACAAGCCGCGCCTGCTCTTGGCCGACGAGCCAACCGGAGAGTTGGACACCGAGA
The DNA here is from genome assembly GCA_027624135.1 of Chloroflexota bacterium. Classification (GTDB taxonomy): domain Bacteria; phylum Chloroflexota; class Dehalococcoidia; order Lucifugimonadales; family UBA3495; genus UBA9611. Next base: position 13,566 of record JAQBXL010000024.1, on the reverse strand, counting down.
ACGCCGACAGTATCTTTGAAATGATGCGCTGCCTGAACCGTTCCTACGGGGTTACGGTGGTCACGGTGACCCACTACCCTGGCGTCTCCAGGTTTGTCGACCGAGTGGTCCATATCCGGGACGGACGTATCGGCTCAGAGACCATTTCCCGGCCCGATTACCGCCGCGATGGAGATACAGTGGAGGACGAATTCGTGGTGGTGGACCAGGCAGGACGGCTTCAACTGCCACTGGAATACTTGGAACGCTTCCGCCGCGAGGGTCTGGCCAAGATACAGTTGGAAGGCGGACGAATCACCATTGAGCCTCCGGATTCTAACCCTCGACGGCCCAGGAATAGGAGTTGAGCGTTGTCTGACAATAAAGGAATCAACGTTGGAATCGACGATCATTCTTCTAATACGGCCAACGGACCGGTCATATCAGCCCGGGGAGTCAGCCGGGTGTTCGGCTCCGGCGCGACCGCCGTCAACGCCCTTTCTGCCATAGACCTCACTGTGGAGCAGGGGGATTTTCTCGCGGTGACCGGCCGTTCCGGTTCGGGTAAGACCACTCTGCTCAACCTGCTCTCAGGGCTGGACCGCCCAAGCACCGGAACAGTGCATTTTCACGGAGATGATCTGGCCGGATTGCGAGAGTCAGAGTTGGTGCAGATGCGCCGGCATAAGATTGGGTTCGTTTTCCAATCCTTCGGGCTCATGCCCTTGCTATCCGCCCAAGAGAATGTGGAATTGCCCCTGCACATCGGAGGCGTGTCCTGGCGAGACCGACGGCAGCGGGCCAACGAGGCTTTGGCGGCGGTGGGGCTGGGCAGCCGGGCCCGGCACCGGCCCTACGAACTTTCCGGAGGCGAGCAGCAGCGGGTGTCAATCGCCAGGGCGTTGGTGACCGCGCCCGAAGTGGTATTTGCCGACGAACCCACCGGAGAACTCGACACCGCCACGGCCCGGTCAATCGCCGATACCCTGGGCGAGGTTGCTTCGTCCCGACGAGCGACAGTCATCGTAGCCACCCATGACTTGGAATTGGCTGCTATGGCCTCAAGGCGCCTGGACCTGGTTGACGGAGAGATTGTCTCCCGCAGCTAGCGCTGGTCTCCCGTGGCCCTTTCGAGGTTCGTGTATACTTCGGCAGGATTCCTGAGCGCGGCGACTGTGCCTTCTGTGTAATTCAGAGCTTGGGGATGCACCCCAAACTAACGCTGATTTTTGAGGTTTAGGCATGATAGTGCGTATCTATACCGGCGACGACGGCCAGTCTCACTTCGAGGAACTGGGTTTTCCCAATGACGCTACCCAACGCATCGGCACCAAAGCAGGCGAAGATTTGATATTCCGACGGTCGACTGAAAACAGCTTCAGTGATTGGCACAACCCGGGCCGGCGTCAGTACCTGTTCGTCATTGACGGTCAGATGGAGGTGTCCGTTGCTGACGGCTCGGCGCTCCTGTTCAATCCCGGAGACGTGTTGCTGGCCGAGGACATGACCGGCCAAGGCCACGTCACCAGGGCTATCGGTGGCACGTATGCGTCGGTTTCAATGGGTATCCCTGACTAAATCTTCTGGAGCCAAGCCGGGACCGAATGTTGACGCGGCACGGCAAGCGGTTTCGGTTGACAGCAACAGCCCATTATCTATAATGGCAATTAAATCAGCCCGGAATTATTGCCAAACACGCCCAACGGAAAGACTAAAAATGGGGAAGGTGAGGTCAAAATGATTACCAAGTTCGACAGCCTATACGCCGGTCACGTAGACATGACCGACATCGGCTACGGCGGCACCGCAGTCAACGACCGGAAATTTGACAATGAGCACTTGATGACCGTCTACAGCAAGGCCGAAGCCATTGCCAAGACTCTGGACACGAACGGGTTCGATACCATGTGGATGGCGGAGCACCACTTTCAGCCGGAAGGCTACGAGTGCATCCCCAACCTGATCATGCTCAACGTTCACCTGGCCCATCTGACGAAGAACATCAAGTTCGGCTGCGGCTTCAACATCGCCCCCATGTGGCACCCTCTCCGCCTGGCCGAGGACTATGCCACCGCCGATATCCTGACCAAAGGGAGGGTGATCTTCGGCGTTGGGCGCGGGTACCACACTCGCGAGGTTGAGACGTTCGGTTCCGACATCACGAATCAGGACGCCAACCGCGAGAAGTTCGAGGAAGCGGTGGACATCATCTTCAAGGCGTTCAACAACGAGTCCTTCTCTCACAAGGGTAAGTACTACACTCTGCCTCCTGAGGTGCCCTACCGTGGCTACACGCTCAAGGAACTGACCCTGGTCCCCCGCCCCAAGACCCTCCCGGTGGAGTGCTGGCAACCCATCCAGGGTGGCACACCGAGGGCCCTAGACTTCATGGTCAAGCACGGGATCAAGGGAATCTTGGGTGGCGGCGTCGCCGAGGGCGGCGTCATGGACAGCATCATGACCGGCTACCGCGACGCTTTGGTGCGCGCGGGAAAGAAGGACGCCCAACTAGGCGAGGGCCTGAGCGTTGGCTTCCACTTTCACATGGCCCCTACTGTGGAACAGGCCATGAAAGAAGCCAAGGGCTACTACGAAGAGAACCTCAAAATGTTTGGCCCGCTGCGATTGCACCGAGGCATGACCGATGAACAGATCGAGATAATGAGCGATCCTCGCCGTGCGCCGGATGGTGGCCTTCCGTCGATCGAAGACGCGGTCAAGTCAAAGGCTTTCTTGGCTGGACCGCCGGACCGGATCATCGAGCAGCTCAAGGCTGTGGAGGAGGAGTATCCCGCGTTGGAGCGGATCGGCATGAGCCATCCCATGGGCACTCCCCAGAGTGTGATCACCGACCAACTGGAATGGTTCGGTAAAGAGGTCATGCCCGCCTTCAAAGGCAAAGTAGCCTCCACCACCTAGGGCGGCTCGCCGCGTTTTCATAACTTGCGGAATCAAACCGCTGGTGGTATCCCGCTCCACCGGCGGTTTTTATGTGGGAATTCAACTCCCCCATAATGTCATTCTGAGGCGTAAGCCGAAGAATCTTGTCACTGCTGAATTATCGCAGTCCAACGATGAAGGGGCCCTTCGTTTCATCCAAGGTTACAGGGCCAAGAAGGGTGTCAGGCCCAGACGCGTTGACAGCAAATGGCCCCCACATTACACTCCCATGAACTCGCCGGTTGGGCACTTATGCCTGCCTTTGAGTCTGCGATACGAGTGAATCGTCCGGTTCCGGACCGGGAGTGTAGAGAAAGAATGGTCTCCTCCGATGCTGTTAACCTCGCCGATGCCATTGAGCTGATGTTCGAGACCGGCTGGACCGACGGCCTGCCCGTGGTCCCTCCCACCGCAAGCCGGGTCAATCAGTTCGTTGCCGTTACTGGCCGGGACGCCACCGAGATCATCGCTGAACTTCCTCCTCTGGGCGGGAAAGCGACGGTGGAGCGCATCGCGGTGAACGCCGTGATGGCGGGTTGCCTGCCGGAGTATATGCCGGTGGTCATCACTGCTATCCAAGCGATGATGGACGAGCGGTTCAATCTTCGCGGGGTCATGTGCTCAACTGGAATTCACACTCCGTTGGTCATCGTCAGCGGTCCGATAGTCAAAGAATTGAACATCAACGGCGGCTACAACTGTTTTGGCTCAGGATGGCGGGCCAACGCCACCATCGGCCGGGCCGTCAAGCTGGCGCTGGTCAACCTGGGCGGGGCGATTCCCGGCGAGACCAACAAGGCTACCTTCGGGCATCCCGGCGCCTATACCTACTGCGTCGCGGAGGACCAAGACATCAACCCTTGGGAACCGCTGCACGTAGACGTTGGGCTGGAACCTTCGGACAGCGCCGTGACCGTCTTCCCCGCGGAAGCGCCCCACAACGTCATGTATCACGCCAACAACCCCCGGGACTTTCTGACGGTGTTGGCCGACACGATGTGTACCCTGGGCAACGTGCAGATGTACGTGATGGGTGACACCTTTGTGGTCATCGGTCCGGAGCACGCCCGCTTCCTACACGAGGGCGGCTGGCGGAAGCAAGACATCCGTCAGTTTCTTTTCGAGCATGCCCGGAAGCCCGTCCGGGCGTTGAAACACGGCGGCCCACCCCAGGGAGACGCCGATCGAGGTCATTTCTGGCCCAGGTTCGTCGATGCCAATGACGACGACCAGATGGTCCCGGTAGTGCGGTCCGCAGACCGCATCCACATCATGGTGGCCGGGGGCCGAGGCGGTCCTCATTCCGCCTATCTTTCCGGTTGGGGTTCCCGCCGGGTCACGCGAAAGATAGAGCAGGCTTAAGGGGTAAACAAGGAGTAAACATGGTTAGCGTACCGGGAGCGAACCTGAAGGACCGCCTCGATCAGATGGGGCTGCTTTCACCCATAGACCCCGACGCCTATTCCCGTTGGAGACCGGCCCCCCGTCTGGAGTCCATCCACGGCCGGGTGGGCGGCTTTCTCGGCAACCGCAAGGCCAACGCCAGCCTCCTGCTTCAGGGGGTGAAGGAGTTGATGGAAAAGGACTTCGAGTTGAGGGAAGTCGTCGCCACCGACAAGTACGTCTACTCCAGGCCCGCCGCCGACGACATCATCGATAACTTGGCGTCCCGTTGCGATTTCGTGGTCACCGCCATCGCCGATTGAGGGTCCTGCACCGCGTGCTGTATGCACGACGCCATGGCCCTGGAGAACCGAGGAGTCCCGACAATAGTCATCTGCACCGACCCGTTCTTGAACTCGGCCCACCGGCACGCAAAGGTCTTTGGCCGCGAAGGGTTTCAGCCGTTGGGTATCCCTCACCCCCTGGGAGGTATAACCCCTGAGGCAGTGTCGCAGCGGGCGGCGGAACTGCAGGAACAGATAATCGACGCCCTAACCACAGGGCAATAAAATTTACCCCGGCGGAGCAATACTGCTTCGCCCATCTGCTAGGAGTTAACCATGGTCAGAGTAGGCGCAAGCACCCGAGTATACGAGCAGCTAGAAAGTTGGGAGAAACTTCCCGAGGGTTGGGTCCTGGGTCAGACAGCAATCGTTACCGACTCCCAAGACAGGGTGTACCTGTTCAACCGGGGCGACCACCCGCTGATCGTCTTGGACCGCGAAGGCAATTTCTTGAACTCCTGGGGCGAGGGACAATTGCCCGATGCTCACGGCATGTTCATCGATGGCGACGACAACCTCTACATGCCTGTCAAGAACAGCCACGTCGTCTTGAAATACAAGCCAGATGGCAACCTGCTGATGACCTTGGGCGAGTGGGACAAGCCTTCGGATACCGGCTGGTCAGGAAACTACAGCGACCCAGCCGTCAGGGCTGCAGGCCCCTTCAACCGGCCCAGCGATATAGCCCTGGACGCAAAGGGCGACCTGTACATCTCCGACGGATACGGTAATTCACGGGTCCACAAATTCTCCGCAGACGGCAAGCTGCAATTCTCCTGGGGTGAACCGGGCAAGACCGGCCCCGGCGAGTTCCATGTTCCCCACGGAGTTTGGGTTCATACCGATGGGCGGGTGTTCGTTGCCGACCGTGAGAATAACCGCATCCAGATCTTCGACGCCGATGGCAAGTACCTAGACGAGTGGGGAGGCCTGGCCCGGCCCTGCGACATCTACATCGACCAGGACGACGTCCTGTACGTTCCCGAGTTGGACGGCTTCATGACTATTCTCAGCATCGACGGGGATGTGATCGCCACTTGGGGTAGTCCTCTTGATGCCGGCTGGGGCAACGGAGCGCATGCCGTTTGGGTGGATTCTCACGGCGATATATACGTTAACCAGAATGTGGAAGGACACCGTTTGGTGAAGTACCTGCGCCAATAGCCGTAGCGAACCAAACGCCGAACCCCGCTTAGACGAACGGCTTAGACAAACGGTTTAGACAAACGATGGAGGTATGCCCATGCGGGCCGGATTTCAAGTTGGGCATGTCGTGCTGCGGGGCACGGTCGATCATCAGCAGCAATGGCAAGACCTCCTGGGTCAATTTCGGGCCGTCAACGACGCTGGATTTGACTCATACTGCTACGGCAACCATTTCTTGATCGATCCCTTTCAGCACTTCCAGCCGTGGACAGTGCTGGCCCGGATGGCCGCCGAGCCAAGCAACATGACCCTGGCGACTTCGGTCCTGCTGCTGCCCTTGCTGAACCCTGTGGAGGTGGCGGAGCAGGCCGCGACCTTGGACCACATCTCCGAGGGGCGGTTCGTGTTGGGAGTGGGACTGGGCTACCGGGTTGAAGAATGCGAGGCCTTCGGAATCAAGATGTCGGAGCGGGGTGGCCGCATCACCGAGTCGTTGCAGCTCATGCGGCGGTTGTGGACCGAAGACGAAGTGACCCACCACGGCAAGTATTACAATGTCACCGGCGCCAGGCCCACGGCTCGGCCGTACCAAAAGCCCTATCCCAAAGTGTGGCAAGCGGCCATGAGTGACCCCGCGATTCGCCGGGTGGGCCGCACGGGCGATATCCTGTTCGTGGGACCTGCCCAGGGGAACGATTCCATCCGAAAGCAGATCGATCTCTATCATTCGACTCTGGGAAAAAACGGCCATGAAACACCGGAAGAGATGGTGATCGTAAGAGAGTTTTTCTGCGCCAGGACTCATGAGGAAGCCATCCGGAAGGCGCGCGCAGGATTCGAGACCAAGTACGAGGTCTACGCCAAACAGGGCCTCCACGGCACCGATGATGAACTAGCCAGAAAAGTGACCGGAGACCTGGAAACTCTGATGGAAGAAACCTTCGTGATCGGCAGCCCGGAGGAATGCCTGGAGCAGATATCGGAATACAAGACGATGGGTTTCACGGACGTTGTCATCCGGTTGTTCTACCCCAAGATGTCCCAGGGTGAAGCGTTAGAACGCATAGACTTGGTGGGTCGGGAACTGATCCCAGAGATGCACCGCCTTTAACCCGGCCGGTTAAAGAAGAACGCCCCAGCCAACAGGCAAAGAAGGACGTTTTGGGCGAAACTGGCATCTGGATAGCGATTTTCGCAGTTGGCGTGCTGGCCCTGGGCGTCCGGGAATACGTCCGAGCCAGTGGGAGTTTTGCTGCTCGTTGGGAACAGGTCAAACTCGCGTTCCTGGCCGGGGCCCTGGTCATTTTGGCGGTCACCGCCGCCATCTTGACGGTACTTTTCATCGCGGTGATCGTACTTCCAGAGATTTGGCGGCCATTGCTATTTGTCTTGGCAGTGTTCGCCATGTTCACAGCAGTCGTCTGGATGTCCAGACGTCCTTCTCCGTGAGCGCGCGATTATTATTCGGGGCGCGGAACCGGGGTGCGTGGGTTACACTATCAACGTTAGTCGGCGGCCCCTAAAATCGAAGAGTCTAGGAGCAACAATTGGAAGTCGGAGTTATATTCCCCCAGACAGAGATAGAGCCTGACCCTCTGGCCATCAAGGATTTCGCCCAGGCCGCTGAAGAGATGGGCTATGGCTACATCTTCATCGCTGACCATGTGCTGGGCGCTGACCCGGCCCACCACGACTTTCGCGCGTTGCGCACCTACAACCACAAGTCGGTGGTCCATGAGACGTTGACGTTGATGGGCTATCTTTCGGCCATCACAGAACGGGTCGGCCTGGCCACCGGCATACTGATACTACCCCAGCGACAAACGGTGCTGGTGGCCAAGCAGGCGGCCGAGATTGATGTGCTGTCCGGCGGACGGCTGCGTCTGGGCATCGGTGTGGGCTGGAACACAGTCGAGTATGAAGCCCTCGGCGAGGACTTCCACAATCGTGGGGCCCGCAGCGCTGAACAGATCGAGGTGATGCGCGCGCTGTGGACCCGGGACGTTGTGGATTTCCACGGCAAGTGGCATAACATCAGCCACGCCGGTCTCAATCCGTTGCCAGTGCAGCGGCCGATCCCCATCTGGTTGGGCGCGGGCAGTTCCCAAAGTCCAACTCCCCCTGACTCTGTCCTCAAACGGGTGGCTCGGTTGGCCGATGGCTGGTGCCCGAACTTCAATCCCGACGAAACGGGGCGCTCCATCGTTGAGAGGGTTCACGGGTTCATGAAAGAGATGGGCCGGGACCCCAATGGCCTAGGTCTGGATGGACGTCTTCGCACCGGTGGCCGGCAACCTGAAGACTGGATGGATGAGGCCAAAGCCTGGAAAGAGCTGGGCGCAAGCTATCTGTCCATCGAGAACCGGCAGGGTGGTTTGACCACCGCAGCTGAGCACATCGAGGCCATGCGTCGGCTCAAAGAAACCATCGGTTTCGATATCTAGGGCTGGTAAGACTCTGACCGATGCCTAGATTCGAGCCGAGAGACCCGGACTACGAGACAAAAGTCCGCAGCAGTTTTGCCTTGCAGACAGCCATGCAGACCTTGGGCGCCGTTATGGGAAAGGTCGGGCCAGGGGAGGTGGAGATCGAGATGCCCTACCGGGCCGACCTGGCGCAGCAGCACGGCTTCATCCATGGGGGCATCGTCACCGCGATATTGGACAGCGCCTGCGGGTATGCCGCTTTCAGTCTCACCGCCCCAGGCATCGAGGTGCTGACTATGGAATACAAGGACAACTTCCTAGCTCCGGCCAGGGGCAGCGGTTGTTGGCCCGGGGAGAAGTGGTCCGGCCCGGAGCAACGGTCACCGTCTGCAAAGGCGACGTGCTGGCCTATGACGACGGCGAGGAAAAACTGGTCGCCACCATGCTAGCCACCATGATGTTCTCCCCCAAACGCCCCGGTCTGACTAGTTAGAACTACCTCGACCGTCATTGGCCGGTGCTGTGCTGGCTTCACCAACCCCCCCGTCATTCCGGCGCACGCCGGAATCCAGGAGATGTTGCTGAGAAGTAACGAAACACCGGTCTCAGACAATCAAGCCAGAGTAGTATTTCTGGATTTCGGCGAAGGCCGGGGATGACTCCGTCTAGTCAAACATCATCACGCTTCTGGCGACCGAGCCCTCTTTCATGTACTTGAACGCATCGTTGACGTCGTCCAGCTTGAGACGGCGGCTCACCAACTCGTCCAGCTTCAGCCGGCCTTGCAGGTAGAAATCGATGTAGCGGGGCATGTCCACCCGGAAATGGTTGGAGCCCATGCTGCTGCCCTGGATGCGCCGCTCCCGCAGGAAAGCCGAACCATCTAACTCGATCTTGGTGCCCTGAGGAATCATGCCGATGATGGTGGCCGTGCCCCCGGCTCGCAGTATCCCGAAAGACAACTCGGCAGTTTCCTTCTTGCCGATGGCCTCGAAGGAGTAATCCACACCCCCGTTGGTCAGGTCCTTGACCCGTTCCTCTGTGTCCCCGGTTGAGGCGTCAATGACATCGGTAGCCCCGAACTCCCGCGCCAGGGTCAGTTTGTCTTCGATAGCGTCGATGGCTATGATGCGCAGCGCGCCGGCCAACCGCGCGCCTTGAATGGCGTTCAGCCCCACGCCGCCGCAGCCGATGACTGCCACCGTGCTGCCAGGCTCCACCTTGGCGGTGTTCATGGCCGCCCCCAGCCCGGTTGTCGCGCCGCAGCCGATCAGGGCCATCTGCTCGAAGCCAATCTCCTGCTCGATCTTGACCAACGAATTCTCGTGGACCAGCATCATCTCTGCGTAAGCGCTCAGGTTGGCGAACTGCGTCACAGGCCCGCCGCCCTGGCTGAGACGCGGCGTCTCGTCCGGACCTCGTACCAGTCCCGTTCGGGAGCAGAGCACGGGCCGGCCGGTGGTGCAACGCTCGCACTGGCCGCAGAAGACCGACAGGCAGCAGATCACCCGGTCGCCGGGGGACACGTAGTCCACCAGACTGCCCACGGCCTCCACGGTTCCAGCGGCTTCGTGGCCCAGAACCGCCGGCATGGTGATGGCGTAGAGTCCTTCGACGAAATGCAGGTCACTGTGGCAAACGCCCGAAGCTCTCGTGCGGACCAAGACCTCCCTGGGGCCGGGCAGCGCGACGTCGACCTCCTCCATCTGCAATAGTTGGTTTACCTCATGCAACACTGCTGCTTTCATGGTCCACCACTCCTACGAACTTCGGCGAATCTCGGTATATCTTGGTAGATGTTTGGTGCGACATGATAGCTGGTCTGCCCTCAGGTGGCGAGTCCCTTAGACAGTAACGCCCGTGAAGTTGAAGCTGCTCAGTTTCAGGGCTGGCACCCTGGTGGCGAATCCGACCTCGTTCAGAACCAGCTTCGACTCGGAACCCACATACTCAACCCCAGCCAGAGCCTCCACGTAAGACTGGGTGAAACGCATGTCCTTCACCGGGTGGGTGATCTGGCCGTTCTCAATCATGAACGTGCCGTCGCGGGTCATCCCAGTCATCACGCAGCCTTTGTTGTGGGCCAAACGCGTGTAGAAGAACCGGGTGATGTACAGGCCTCGCTTGGTGGAGCCGATCAGGTCTTCGAGAGAAGAGCCTCCCTCTTGCAGAAACAGGTTGCTAGCGATTGGCCCGCCGGTGAAATTGGCCTGGTGCCCGGTGGAAACCGCTCCCTCTTTACCGGCGGTGTACGAGTTGTGGACCGGAGCATTCACCACTCCCCCGGTGATGATATTCACTCGCTGGCGCGGCACACCCTCGGCATCGAAGGGGACGGGCCAACCGTTGGACGCCGATCCGTCGTCCCAGACCGAGATACTGGGACTCATGGCCTGGACTCCAGTTGCGCCGTCAGCGCCGATAAAGTCGTTCATCCAACTGCGGCCTTCCTGCACCGCTTGAGCGCCCATGCCGTAAAGACTCAGGGCTTCGAGGATGTCATCCACCGCATAGGTGTCGAGCACCACGGGGTATCGGCCGGGCTCGACGGCCACCGGGTCCCGGCCAGCCACCGCTTTGGACACTGCCTCCCGCCCCAAGGCTTCGGTGTCCAAGTCGGAAAGACGCCAGGAACCGCCCTTCGCCCAGCCCGCCGAGGTTCCGCTCATGGTGTTGAGGATCAATCCGGCAAAGGTCCCGGCATGATAGGCCCTCACGCCGCGGCTGCTGACCACTGCAGTCTCCTGCACTCCGGTGCGGCAAGCGCCAGACACATTCAGGTCATGCTCCTTGCCCTGGAGGCAGACTCCTTGGACGATCTTGGCCCTGATTTCAGGACTGCACCGGGCGGTGGCCTCGTCCCAGCTCTCAACGTTCGCTGCTCCGGAAGGCGCTGGAAGCCCGACGAATTCAATGTCTTCCGGCATGAGCAGTGCGTTCTGGTGCGCGGCCTCGATCGCCCGTTGTACTCCGGCGTCGCTGAGGTCGTTGGTGGTGGCCCGCCCCAGCCGCTTACCGGCCACCGAGCGGATGTTCAGCACGACATCGCCGTGGGCCACACTCTGATGGATCTCGCCGCCAGCAAAACGCGATAGGCCCAGGTTTTGGGCGCTGAGATAGATGTCTGTTTCCTGAGCCTTGGAATAGCTCAATGCTTTGTCCAAAAGAGCTAACGCGGCCTGCCGCCCCATCATTTCATCACCCCCACCTGCACGTTGCGGAACCTGGCTGGCGAGGCGCCGTGGCCGGTGTGGCCAAGCTGGCCCGGCTGGCCCTTGCCGCAGTTGGGGATCCCCCACATCGTCCATGACTCCCCGTTGCAGACCGCATCACAGGAATTCCAGAATTCGGGAGTGATGCCAGTGTAGGTGCTGTTCCGTAGCAGTTTCCCCAACTTGCCATTCTTGATCTCATAGCCGACTTCAGTGCCGAACTGGAAGTTGAAACGGCGGTCGTCGATCGACCATGACCGGTTCATCTCCATATAGATGCCGTCATCTGTGTCGGCGATCAGGTCATCCAATCTCCAATCTCCCGGTTCCAGACTGACATTCGTCATCCGGATCAGCGGTATGCGGTTCCAGGAAGCCGCACGCATTGACCCGTTGGAGGGCAGGCCGAGACCGGTGGCGGTCTCCCTGGACGTTAGGTAACCTACGAAACGCCCGTTTTGCACGACCGGCGTCGACTGGGAAGGCACGCCCTCATCGTCCCATCCGTAAGAGCCTAGGCCAGGCAGGCGAATGCTATCAGCGGTGATGTTGATGTGCTCTGAGCCGTATTGGAAATTATTTAATTTGTCCGTGGTCAGGAAAGAAGTGCCAGCGTAGGCAGCTTCGGAGCCAAGCACCCGGTCCAGCTCGACGGCGTGACCGCAAGACTCATGGATCTGAAGTCCCAATTGTGACGCGCCGACGATCAACGTTGTGACCCCGGAAGGGCACTGGTCCGCTGACAAGAGAGCCACCGCTTCGGTGGCGGTTCGCTCGGCGTTACCGGCCAGGTCCATCGCCGCCACGAATTCCCACCCGGCGCAGCCCTGTTGCCGCATCGATTGGGGATAGGACCGCCTCTGGACCTCGCCGTTGCCCCTGGCAGTGGCCATTATGCCGCCCCCGGATTCGTAGATCGTCTGCTCTACGTGCGCGCCCTCGCTGTTGGCGAAGGTCTTGTTTTCTTTGATGAAGATGAGGTTTCCGGTCCGGGCCATGATGCCTTTTACCGACCCCATCCGCCGGTCAGCTTCCAACAAGATCTCCAGCTTGACCGCCGATGAGACTGAAAACGGGTCGGTTTGGATGGGAGTGGTATAGACGCCCCGGCTGGTCACCGGCGGTCCCAGGGACACCGGGCCGTTGCTGGACCGGGCAGAGGCTTTGGCGATCTCCACCGCCAGGCTGGTGATTCGATCTACTTCGGGCGGAGATACGATGTTGGTCGAAGCGAATCCCCAGGAGCCGTTCACCAGCACCCTGATGCCGATGCCCAGCGACTCGTCGTTGCTGATGGTGTCTACGACGCCAGTGCGCACCACGAATCGTTCCTGGTTGGCCTCAACCAGCCTAACATCGCAGTAGGCCGCGCCTTTTACTTCGGCCAGGTCCAATGCTCGAGATATCAGGTCATCCATTGGCATGGTCTTCTCCCAGTTCAAGACGGTTGACGAGATTATCAAGGAGTTTGGCAGTCAACGCCAGCGCCTGATTATATCGTCTCAGCGGCCGCCGAAGATCAGCCGCCAACATGGTTCAGGTCTAAACCCAGTTGTCGAATAATTCCGACTTTTCCTCATGACGGCGCTCTGACGGCGCACTAATAGATGGATCATCACTTTTCAAACAGTTGACATCAAGTTTGCAGATAAACTATATTCTCTTATCTGCTTCGATGCTGGACGTTAGCTTGTCATTGTATAAGGCGTTTCAGTGGGAAGAAGAGAGATTGGCCAGGCCCGGCTAAGTACGCATCTGGGGAAATGGGCTGGGTATAACACTTGTTGAAGTACGGGTGACTGGGACCACATGCTCGAGAGCGGCATTGATTTGAAATGGCCCAAGTTTGGTCCACGGCGGCCCAATCTGAATTCGGTTTGATTCCGGGGATTCGCGGGACGGCGCATTACTTGGAATGACTGACGGATCAGATTGCCTGGACCTAGGGGAAGCGAAGGGGCTTCCAATCCTAGTGCCGAGATGGAATCAAAATTCGGCCGCTATCATGCGGCCAGATCTCCCGAGGAGGCAACTCGATGAGTATGTTGCGGAAGTTCGCGGTTCCAGTTCTTATCCGGGATTCCCCAGATCAAACCGACTTTCCTAGATATAGCCCCCTCTGGGATGGCGCCAACT
>JAQBXL010000172.1 GCA_027624135.1 Chloroflexota bacterium | reverse complement strand
GTCTTCCCCACGCCTGTGGGGGTGAACCGGCAGCAAGAATCGTACAGAGTCCAGGGCGATGCGTCTTCCCCACGCCTGTGGGGGTGAACCGGCATCCAGACCAGTAACCCGCCGTATCTACCAGGTCTTCCCCACGCCTGTGGGGGTGAACCGCACGGTAAGCTCGTTTTCGGAACTCCACGATTGGGTCTTCCCCACTGGACCCTCTTGACCGCAAGCTGAGAGTCGGAGTAATCACCCACAAGGCGTTGCATGAGAAGCTGAAAGCGCGTGTGGTGTCGTGGGGTTTCGAGACTGATGGGTCAATGTATTTCCACAACCTGCGCGGGTCGAACGACTTCGAGGACTGCCAGGTTTTGGTGGTTCTGGGCTGTCCAATTCCCAATCTCTGCGGCTTCCAAGAGGAATGTCAGGCGTTTCTTCACGACGAGCCGAAGCCGCTCTTATTCAAGCCCAACAACAAAACCCTCTACCTGGACATGACCGATGGGCGGCGATATGGAGTGACACCTTACGGATATTGGAAAGGTCCGGTGTCGAAATACTACTGGCAGAAGTGCCAGGCCGAGCTTTACCAGGCCATCCACCGGCTACGTCCTTACATTCCCAAGGACTATGACCGGCACATCTTCCTTTTCACCAACATGCCCGTGAAAGGCGTCCAAGTGGAAGAAGTCAAGGTAGATACAACTACCTGGTGTTGGCAGGCCGCGCAGTACGTCAAAAGCCAGTTGACGGTGAAGCAAGAGCTTCCGGCTGCTGAGGTAGCCGAGGCGGTCGGCAAGACCGCAAAGACCATCGCCAACAACGGCCACGAGATTGCTGTCCTCGCAGGAGCCTGGTACCACAGCGGTACGAAGGGCAAGGGCGGGACGGTCAACCGATTCACGAAAAACGCTACATAATACTAATAGGATGTTTCGCCATTCCCTGACCTGGGATTGCCCGCTAACCGACCGTTCCAGAAAGCTCAGGTGACGATGGGCTTGTACGCCTTGATGGCGTCCTCGCTGTTCACCTGCTCGGCGTAGATGCGGGTCATGGTCAGACTGCTGTGCCCCAGCAAACTCTGCAGGTAGAAGACGTTAAGGCCGTTGCGGACCGACTCGCAAGCGAAGGTACGGCGAAAGGCGTGGGCGTTGCACTTGATGCCAGTGCGGGCCTCTAGCCGCTTCAACACGTCCTGCAGACCCGTGGGCTTCAATCCGAGAAGGGAGCCACCTGCGGTGTCGCCTGATTCCTGCCGCCACGGTTCGATAAGCCCCTTCGTCTGCGGACCGTACCGTACTACGCGTTGTTTCGCCCCCTTGCCCCAGACCCGTATCGTGTCCCGCTCGGCGTCCACGTCGGCCCACTCGATGCTGCACAATTCGGCCCGCCTTAGTCCGGTGTCGGCTAACAACAAGACAATCAGCTTGTCCCGCGTGCCCTCGGCAGCGCCCAAGAGCCGAGCGATGTCGGCCACGTTGACGGCGTACCTCAGCGGCTTGGGTACCTTGGGCGGGCTGATTCTTAGGCCCTCGGACACGTGACCTTCCTCAAGTGCCCACTTGTAGAAGGCGCGGATTGCTCGGAAGTAGGCGTGTTTGCCGCCAGCGCTACAGGTCAACGAGTTGAGGAATCCGGTGACATCTTCCTTGCGGACGGCAACAATCGGTTTGGCGACGCGGCCAAAGAACTTGGCTAGATACCCCTGATAGAACGAGAGGGTGTTAACACTCAGCCCTTTGCCACGCCTGTCGTCCAGGAAGAGTGTTAACAAATCAGCTTCATTTGAGTGTGAAGCCTGGACTTCAAATCCGTTATGCCTCGTGACAAGCGGGGTAGGTGGGTTCGACTCCCTCGCACTCCCGCCAGAAAATATATAGGCGTGAAATCACTGGATTTCAGCTAACAAAAAGCCTCCGTACTGTTATGGTCGGGGGCTTTGTTTTATGGCCTTTTACCCGTTTGACAGCCACGCGGTTCTAAAAGGCACAAAATAAGGACCTAGCTAATCACCGGGGCCTTTACATTTGGCCTTGGCTCTGACCGTCATCTGGCAGAGGGTACAATGTCATATTGCGCTAAAGGTTCGGCGCGCGATTGAGGAAGGATATATGTCGTCAGAAGACTCGCCCAAAATCATCGTGGAGCGAAACGGGCTATATATTGTGCGTGGCAGTATCCCACTGGTCGAAAAATCTGAAGAAATGTCTGAGTTCGGAGAGCCTTTGTCCTGGGCTACGGGAAAGGAGCTGCGTTCCAGCGGTAATTATGCTCTCTGCCGGTGTGGCAAATCCAACAGAAAGCCTTTCTGCGACGATACCCATGAGGAAATTGGATTCGAGGGGACTGAGGCCGCCGATACCGGGCCTATCTCTGATCGCTGGAAGACCTTTTCAAGCCCAGAGATCGTTATCCAAGATGACCATTCTCTCTGCATGCACTCCGGATTTTGTGGAAATCGGATTACAAATATCTGGAAGATGCAGGCCGATGGCGACGACAGTGAGGTTTTGGCCGAGATAACTGCGATGATTGACCGATGCCCATCTGGAACCCTGGCGTACATCCTCGAGCCAGGCGGAGAAATCGTGGAGAGGGACCTCCGTAAAGAGGTGGCAATAATTCGGGACGGTCCCATCTGGATAACCGGTGGCATCCCCGTGGAACGCAGCGATGGCCAACCCCTAGAAACCCGAAACCGGGTCACACTGTGCCGCTGCGGCGCGTCCTCCAAAATGCCATTATGCGACGGTAGTCACAAGGAGATTGGATTTACCGCTCCTTAATAATCAGACGAGTGCTCGGAGGCACGTTGGCATTCGGCTGCCCCCTAGTGAATTGGTTGACTGGAAGTTCGTCGTCCGGGCGACCCAAGTGATCCGTAGGCATTCCAATTAGGACAAAGCATATTAGTGGTAAGTGGGGGGTGTCCTAAGTTCCCGTGGGAATCGCGAACTTGCCGGTGACTGGTGGAATGATTCTTGATATCTTAAGCGTGGATTGGAGGGAATCAAATGTCCACAGGGAAAGTACAGCGTCCGAAAGAAGGCGATGGCAAACACCCGATAGTAGGTCCTTGCCCGCACTGCGGGAAATATGTGCCAAATGATGTGATTCAACGCTTTCAAGCAGGGAGATATCCAGAACCATTTGTGTGGTGCCCAGGACGGGGATGTAAGGGGAGATTATGCATACATCGTAGCAGTCAAACCTTCGACCTGGTCTGGGAATGACCTTTCTCTGTTTAACTGCTGCCAATAGCGACGCTCATGAATCGAAGGAACAATTAACACCAATTAGGTGTGAGGTCACGCGGCGTTGGCGGGACCCCGGCATAAAGACATTTATATGAACGATGAGAACTACCGAACCGCGGACTACCCGACGAGTAGCCTAACGGCTACCGTATCACGCTGGATAGCGAGGAGTTGGTGACGGTCAGGTGGGAGGAGGCTAGGTCATTGAGGTAGCCCAGGCCAGGCTGGCGCTCTTTCTCTATCAGTTGTCTCGACTAGACTCAGGTCCTTTCCAGATTCTTCGACGAAGGTCATCGTAACCGATCCGGCTAGTCACATGGTTCTCGCCAGGCATCTAGGTCCAAATTCTTTCTGATTGATGAGAAGCCTAAAGCCGTTGCTTTGTCACAGAACAGCTTGGTATCAAGACTATACTCCACGTTGAAAACTGCTTTGCCTACTTCGATGAATGGCAGTAGGGTTTCGCATTCTTCGTACTCGAAGCACTCCTCATTCAGAGCCCAATCGAAATAAGGTAATAGATCCGCGATCTGATCCATGTCGTTCTTTAGTCCAATCGAAAGTCCTCGCTCGTGGGCAGCCTCTGCCAGCCAGATATTGTAGCTCAGCTGATCCCCGTAATTCAACGGAAACCCGGTGTTGTTGAGAAATCCATCCACGTTATCAGGTTCGATTCCATCGAAACCATTGAGCTTGCACAAGTCCATCCGAGCTTCCATTATTGGCCCCAACAGGTCGATTCGCCGGATGTCCAACCACTTTTCACCTTCCCAGTCGTCGAGATCAACGCCGATGACCCCGTCAGGGAATAAGGCGGCGTCGGGGCGCCAGTTTTCCCACCCCCCGGCATTAACGTAGCAGATCACCTTTCGGCCCTCCGCATGTAGCGCCGCAACCGTCTCTGCACTGGTTTCGAACAGGTCAATGTCGTACATTTCAGCCTCAATCGAGTGGTCAATAGGCGGGTCAGTGAGCTGCCACTGCCAACTCGTGTGAAGCGTCGGCTGCCAGACCTCTCCTACGGGTGAAACCGAAGAGGCGGTCGTTCGATTGATCGTTGGATTGACTGTAGTGTCCTCACGAGTCGGAATACCCGAAACAGGCTCGGATTGGGCGCATCCCAAGATGAGAAGAGCCGCAACAACCAGCATCCTAGAACTTGGCCGAAGGATAGGCATAGCGCGGATTATAGCGGGAAAGAACACAGCTATCTCCCAACAGCAACTCCTAGGGCGTGTACCACAGGGCAATCGCATCTCATAGGGATAACACCTTGAGAAGGTAGTCTTCATCCCAACCGGCCCTCAGTCGTCTGGCCTTGACTCCACCTTTGGAACTGG
>JAQBXL010000023.1 GCA_027624135.1 Chloroflexota bacterium | reverse complement strand
CACCCTGTGAAGGGGCCGCATCCCCCGTTTCAGTGGCGCATTTGGCCCGCTCGCGTCTCGCTACACCCGTTCCACCACTGCTTCCTCGCCCCAGAACCCCCCGAGAGGGGCCGCACCCACCGCAGGCGGTGGATCTGGGTCGCCGTCCCATACTTGCGTTTTATTCGCGCGCCTATCGCGCCTATATCAAAGTTTAACCTGAATCCAATTGGATGTATTATTTATAGACTTACGGCCCAGTGGCGGTTCCGGGGCCGGTTATTCCCCAACTCTCGACTCAAAGTATCTGAGCGATCAAGAATCTAGACCGATGAGGTGGTGCACATGTCCGTGGCCCGCGAAAAATTCCGACAGATGATATCTCGTGACACCTGCACTTTGGCGGCCAACATATTCGACCCGCTGTCGGCGCGCATCGCGCATATGTTGGAATACGAGGTTTGTGTACTTTCTGGCTCGGTGGGGAAAGTAGCTAATCTGGGCGTCCCGGATATCGTCCTTTCCAATATGTCAGATGTGGTGGACCACTGCCGTCGCATAACCCGCATCGCCGACGTAAGCCTGATGGTGGATGCGGAAGACGGCTTTGGCAACGCGGTCAACGTTGTGCGGACCGTGCGGGAATTAGAAGCTGTTGGCGTGGCAGCTATCGAGATCGAGGACAATTTCGTACCCAAACAGTTCAACGTTCAAGACCCGGGCCTGATATCGAAAGAGGAGCAGGCGGGCAAGCTGCAAGCGGCAGTGAGCGCACGCACCGACCCCACCACCGTCATCGTCGCCAGGTCTGCGGCCTTCGGTTTGTGTTCGTTGGATGAAGCGGTTGACCGTCTGGCGACGTACTCCCAGACCGGCGCCGAGGCCGTGATGCTGACCGGAGTGAAAAGCCGGGAGCAGATCGAAGCGGCCCATCGGGCGACGCCATTGCCGATTTGTATCTTGAATCCGCCTCCCGAAGCCAGAAACGACGCGGCATTCTTGGCGGCGAATGGCGTGAGGATCCTGATGTTGGGCAATCCGGTCTTTGCCGTGGCTGTGAAGGCAATTTACGACAGCTTTAAGCATCTTAAGGACGGTGGGGCCATGGAGGAACTAGCCACGGGTCAGGCGTCGCCGGAACTGCTCCGGGCGGTAAACCGGACTGATGAATTCAGGCAGATCCAGGAAGAATACGTCAGAGACTAGGCGATATTCATTTAAATCCGAGTCCCGGTAAATCCAAGTTCAGGAGAAGTTACATGTCCGTTAATCAAACGACTAT
This sequence comes from Chloroflexota bacterium, assembly GCA_027624135.1. Classification (GTDB taxonomy): domain Bacteria; phylum Chloroflexota; class Dehalococcoidia; order Lucifugimonadales; family UBA3495; genus UBA9611. Next base: position 27,054 of record JAQBXL010000023.1, on the reverse strand, counting down.
TGCAGCGCTGAAGCGCAACTGGGAGATGGTAATCTCGGCGGTGTCCGACGTGGACGAAGCGACGATGGCGACCCGTCCCAACGAAGAATCCAACTCCATGAGTTGGCTGATTTGGCATATGGCCCGAGTCGCGGACAGATTCATACATCTCCGTCTAGCGGATAAACCGCAGGTCTGGTCGGTTGAAGCTTGGTATGAAAAATTCAACATGCCTGATGAGCCCAACGACATGGGCATGGGTTGGACTAACGAGCGGGTTGCAGCCTGGCAGGCGCCTTCAAAAGACATTCTTATGGATTATTTCGACAAGGCCAACGCCTCTGTCGCCGCTTATCTGAGTTCAATGTCGGAGGACGACCTCGCGCGGGAGGTCGAGTGGACCGCACCGGCGGGAACGATGGTCGTGGCCGACGCTCTGAGCATCCTTGTCTGGGACAACATCGTCCACGGTGGACAAGTGGCCTATCTACGGGGATACTTCCGTGGCATGGGCTGGCACCGTTAGTTGGATTGTCTTGGCAGCCGGGTAATCTGATCAAAATTATTTTTAGGAGGAACCATGAAATATGACGTGATCGTAATCGGCGCAGGTTCAGCGGGAGCAACTGTAGCGACTCGGTTGTCCGAGGACCCCAGCCGCTCGGTACTGTTATTGGAAGCAGGACCTGATTACCCGGATTTCGAGAATCTGCCCGACGACGTCAAGTACGGTTATGTCCCTGCCGCATCCGAGCAGGGAGCTCCCCATAACTGGTCGTTTGTCGGAACAGCGACGACGGGCCAGAAAAATGAGATCGCGGTGCCGAGGGGCAAGGTGATGGGTGGAAGCAGCGCGATCAACGGGCAGGTTTTCCTGAGAGGTGTGCCCGAGGATTACGACCAATGGGCTGCCTGGGGCAACGACCAGTGGAGCTATATCAATCTCCTACCCTACTTCCGGAAATTGGAGACGGACACCGATATTCAAGATGATTTTCATGGGTCGGAAGGGCCGGTGCCCGTGCGCCGGCATAAGCCTGAAGACTGGCTGCCTCTGCAAAATGCGTTCAAGGCATCTTGCCTCGACCAGGGTTTCGCTGAGACCTATGATCACAACAACCCCGACTCCACTGGGGTTGGGCCGTTTCCCATGAACAATCCCAATGGCATTCGGATGAGCACGGCGCTCTCTTACATCAATCCCAACCGCCATCGGCTCAATCTGACCATACGCCCCAACGTCCTGGTACGCCGTATCCTGATCGAAGACGGAAAGGCCACCGGCGTGGAGGTGGAAAGCGGCGGTGAGGTCTTCCGCATGGAAGCCGAAGAGATCGTACTCTCGGCCGGAGCCATTGCCTCTCCCCAGATACTGATGCTGTCCGGCGTTGGTCCAGCCAAACACCTGGAGGACAAGGGGATAACAGTCGTGAAAGATGTCCCTGGCGTCGGCAAGAACCTACGCGACCATCCCCTGGTGCCGGTGCGGGTCAAGACCAAAGACGAATTCCCATTGGACCCGAACGCCCCACGGATGCAGGCAGTGCTCCGTTATACCGCCAGCGGGTCCGAACACCGCAACGACATGCAGATATTTCCATCGTCGTTTTCGACCCCCCTGGGCGGCGACCCATTTGCGGAAGAAGGCATACGCTTCACCTGCATGATCGAATTGGCGGAGAGCGCTGGCGAATTGCTGTTAAATTCCAATGACCCCAACGAGCAACCCTTTATTGATTGCCGCTATCTGGAGGCGCCGAGGGACCGGGAGAAATTGCGGGAAGGCGTGCGGATCATCATCGATCTGATGGAACACGAGTCATTCAAAGACATAGTGGAAGAACTTATATCGCCGGTCGAATCCGACCTGGCTTCGGATGACACCCTCGACCAATGGTTGCTGGCGAACGTATGGATCGGCCAGCACCTCTCAGGCACCTGCAAGATGGGACCGGATTCGGACCCGATGGCGGTGGTTGACCAATATTGCCGGGTGCGCGGCATCCAGGGTCTAAGGGTGGCCGATGCTTCGATAATGCCTGACGTCATCCGTGCCAACACAAATAATACGACTATCATGATTGGAGAAAGGGTCGCAGACTGGATCATCAATCAATAGATCGCACAAAGAGCTTTGTTAGACTAAACGAGGTCTAGCGGCTTCCGTCTGCGGACCAGACAGCCTAATCCGAGCTTAGACCTTAGGTGTGAAATATGGACATGGACAAACCTATCGCCGCCGCCGGAGGCCCGGGGGCGTTGTCTGCGGGGGCATTGTCTCAAGATAGCCTGGATCGGTTCCGCCAAAGCTTCGATGCCGACGCGTCCAAGCGATTGGTGCAAAATGTGGTAACTCAGCGCGACGTCAACGAGGTCGCGCTGAGTCATTCCATCGTTACCGAGTCTCCCCATTCTTTCTCCATCTCCCTGGATGATTGGTCAGTTACCAACCAAGCCAGGTCGGGCCGCTGCTGGATGTTTGCCGGGTTAAACCTGTGCCGGGTGGACGCCAGAAATGTCTTGAACGTGAAGGAGTTCGAGTTCAGTCAGAACTACTTGATGTTCTGGGACAAGCTCGAACGGGCCAATTTCGTATTGGAAGCGATAATCGAGACGGCCGACCGGCCTTCCGATGACCGCACCGTCGCCTTTCTCCTGCGGAACCCGATCTCCGACGGCGGGCAGTGGGATATGTTCACCGCGTTGGTGGAAAAACATGGCGTCGTCCCCAAGACCGCCATGCCTGAGACCGAGAGCTCGGGTAATTCAGCGCGGATGAACTCCAGCCTTAACTATCAGATCCGGCAGGGAGCCAAGCGGGTCCGCGATGCCTACGCCAGCGAATCCGGTCTGGTTGAGCTGCGCCGGATCAAGGACGAGGTGGTCAAAGTCGTCTACGACATCCTGTGCATCCACCTGGGTACGCCGCCTACGGAAGTTGACTGGCAGTGGAAGGACAAAGACGATAAGTTCACCCGGTCGGGGAGATTGACACCCCTGCAGTTCGCCGCCAATTATCTACAGACGGACATCCAAGAATATGTGAGCCTGGTCCACGATCCCCGGGAAACCAGCCCGGTGGGCGCTACTTTCACCGTTGAGTACCTGGGCAATGTGGTCGACGCGCCGCCGATCAAGTACCTCAATGTAGAGATGCAACTGATGAAGGACATCGCTCTGCGGATGCTGCAGGACGGCAAGCCGGTCTGGATGGGTTGCGACACAGGAAAGCAGATGCACCGGGACCTGGGACTGTGGGACGCCGGATTGTACGATTACGAAGCGGTCTACGGCGCCGAATTCTCGCTGGACAAAGCCGCAAGGCTGGAATACCACCAAACCGCCATGACCCACGCGATGATGTTCACAGGGGTCGATGTGGTCGACGGTGTGCCCCGGCGTTGGCGCGTGGAGAACAGTTGGGACGACAAGGTCGGGAACAAGGGATTTTTTCTGATGAACGATTCCTGGTTCGCTGAGTACATGTTCGAGATCGCCGTGCCAAAGGAATACCTCACCCCAGAATTGCAGAGCGCGTTGGACCTAGAACCCATCGTCTTGCCGGCCTGGGACCCGATGGGGTCTTTGGCTGGTTGAACCTTTGCTTTTGATTGGCGGAAACCGACCCACATAGGAGACCGAAGCATGGTCAAAAAGAAAGGCACAGCTTTATTGGTTGTATACGCCGACGTAGACATTGAACAGGACGCCGAATTCAACGCCTGGCATAACGAGGAGCATCTACCTGAGCGACTCAGCGCGCCCGGGTTTTTGGACGGCGCCCGGTATCAAGCAATCAAGGGCGGCCCACGCTACCTGGCGGTCTACGAGCTAGAGTCGGCAGCGGCGCTCCAATCCGACGAATACAAGCGCATGAGCCAGAATCCAACTGAGTGGATCAAGCGCATGTCCCCCATGAAGATCGGCCGGGGCACGGTGCGCAGCGTGTGCACTCAAATCTCACCCGAAGCAAGTGATCCCGACACGATGGGGAGGGGAATGGCTCCAGCGTTGCAAATCGGTCGAATGGACGTGCCGGCTGATATCGAGGACAAGTACAACCATTATTACGACAGCGTTCGAACCCCTGCCAAATTGACCGTGCCCGGATGCCTGTTTGTGCGTCGTTACCACGTGGTCGAGGGTAACCCCAAATACCTGACGATGTACGAACTCGAACATGAAAAGGTTCCCGAGTCCTTGCCTTGGGAAGAACATCGCAGACGGGACACGATGCACGAATACATCGGCGGCAGCTACGGCCATGCCCATGGTTCCCCCGGGGTTTACCGCCGCATCTTTCCGCCCCGGGCTTTCTAACCCGCCATATCAGAGTGAAAGGCCTTCTGCGCCGTTAGCGTCACCCATCAACGGTTATTCAAAACTTGAACTATTGGAGTACCAATGATCATTCGCCTATACACCGGAGACGATGGCCAAGCCCACTTCGAAGACCTAGACGTACCAGCCGGGGATGCTGAGACCATTGCCCTCACGGCTGGCGCCGATATGACCTTCCGCAGATTCCCGGACGGGAATTTCAGCGATTGGCACAACGCTCCACGGCTTCAGTACGTCATCGTCCTTTCCGGCCAGATGGAGATCGGCATCGGAGACGGCGAAAAACGAGTCTTGGACCCTGGTGACATCCTGCAGGTGGAAGACCTTACCGGGCAGGGACACACCACGCGTTCGGTGGGCGTCCGCATCGTAGCCAGCGTGCCCTTGTCCGGCTAGCGCGAATCCCAATCACAGCCGCTTTGCGGTTCGGCCAACATCCTTCGATGAGACTCCGTCGTCGATGAAGCTCTTCAGCGAAGAGGTGCATCCGAGGCTGAAAGACCTAAGGGAGAGCTACGATCCCGACGCCATGCAGGAGCTGAGGGCATCGCGGCCAGACGTGGAGAACGTAGACGTCAACCTTAGCCTCTGAATTCGTGCGTTAATTCCGAGATGCAGGCCCAATAAAAACAATCGGTCACCGAAGGGAATTTCTGAGGAAACTCACCGTGATGCCGGAACAGGAGTTCTAGAGAGGGCCACCGTGGAAACCGGCGGTCTGTTTATGGAACACCTGAACGCGGTGACGGGAGACCTCCACAACGAAGACCCTGCCTTCGTCATCAACTTCCACTGCGATTGGCCCCTGGAACGCCTTTTCGCGTTCTTCCAGTCCTTGGGCCCGGTTCCTGGCTCTTACGAACAACTGGTCTATCTCAACTCTTTCCCGGCCCCACTTGGATAGTGTCGCTTCTCCAGTTAACTTGGTGATGAAACCGCCGTCGGCGTCGAATACCTGTAGGCGGTCGTTCTTGTAGTCGGCCACGTAGATGGTCCCGTCTCGATCGACGGCGACTCCAGTGGGCCGGTTGAACTCTCCATCGCCTTGTCCGGAGGAACCAAACTTCATCAGGAACCGGCCGTCCGGAGTGAATTTTTGGATACGGTCGTTTCGCCAGTCGGCCACGAACACGTCCCCGTTCCGGTCAATGTCGATGCCCCAGGGATGGTCTAACTCGCCGTCGCCACTTCCGAATTGGCCGAATTTGAACTTGAAAACCCCATCCTTGCTGAAGACCTGGATCCGGTGGTTCACGCTATCGACCAAGTAAAGGTCGTCGTTGGCAGCAAAGGCCATACCGGATGGGCGGTTTATCTCACCGTCGCCGTCGCCTGGTGTCCCCCATTGCCCGATCCAATCCCCGTCTTTGGTGAACATGGATATCCGGTTGAGCCATTCGTCGGCCACATAGGCGTTGCCCTGGGAATCAAGGGCCACGGCCGTGGGCCAGAACAAAGCGCCGTCAGGAGCGGACCTGACCGCATCTTCTGGGTGAATCTTGAAGCCGAATTGGCCGATATATTCCTCGTCCACGGTGCAGATGGTGACCCGTTTGCACGGAAAGAATACCGGGGTCTCGGTGCCCCGGCTGACCACATACATCCGGTCTCCTTCGCCGCGGGCGATGGCAACCGGATCGAAGAATCCGTCTCCGCCACGGGTTTCTTGACGGCCAATAGTGTGGCTATACCGAAAAGTTACAGGCGTTATCTGAGCAACCATTATTTCCTCACGAAGTTAATCCCCTGACCAGAAAGCTTGGGCATAAAACCTGGGCAGAAAACCACAAACATACGCTGTAGCGTATCAGGCCCGGATCATTGCTTGATAAAGTCGAACTGCTCGTAGGAGTCTCTCAGGATCGGCTTGGAATCTAGCCCCATCCATTGCTCCAGCAATGTGGAATAGGTGCTTCGGAAGTCAGTATTCCACTGGAGGTCGCCTTGGTCCAGTTTGGACGGCTCCAAAGAGGGGTATTCGCCGTACAGGCCGCCCTCAACCTGGTCGCCGATGACGAATGCCACGCTACCGGAACCATGGTCGGTCCCTGAGCCATTCTCGAGGACGCGCCGGCCAAACTCAGTGAACATCAAGATGACCACTTCTTCGCTGGCGTCATGTTCTTTCAGGTCTTGGTAAAAGTCGCCGACAGCGGTGGTAACTTCGGACCATAGTTTCGGGAAGGCGGTCGTTTGGTTAGCGTGGGTATCGAAAGCGCCGGGGTTAAGTCCGGTGTAGAGAACCCGTGATCCGAATCCGGCCAGATGAACCTGGGCGACGTTCTTCAGCCATTGGGCAAATTGGTTACCGCCATATTCCACGGTGGAATCGTACTTGCCCGGGGCCGTGCTCAGAATGTCGGCGCCCTTCAGGGCGTCCAACCCGGTCTGGGATAGGTAGTCATTGGCGGGGCCAGAGCCAATCAACGGAGAATACATCCTGGCGAATATATCCAATGCTTCGGTTCTCTGGTCTTGGTTCTCGATCCCTGTTAAAACACCCAGGGAATCCAGGCCGCCAACCGAGGCCACCGACACTCCAGAAGAAGCCAAGGCTCTGGGGAGGCCACGCCCGAAGTTCACTCCGGTCAACACGTTCTCTTTGTTTGGGTCGAGGTCTCGGATCGCCCGGCCCAGCCAACCGTCCATGCCCATCTTGTCGGGAGCGGCAGTGTGCCAGATGTCCATGGAGCGGAAATGTGACCGGATGGGATTCGGATAGCCGATTCCCTGAATCACAGCTACTTTGCCTTGGTCGTATAAGTCTTTTACCGGCGCCATCGAAGGGTGAAAGCCGACATTGTTGTTTACGGCTAAGACTTCTTCCGGCTCAACCTTTAGCGTCTGCCGGTAGTCCTTATAGTGGGGATCGCTATATGGGATGAAGGTGTTGAGCGCGTCGTATGCGCCCGACAACTGAAGTACCACCAGAACCGGTTCTTTCCTGTTGGAGGTCATATCCTGCTCCTGCTTATAAGGACTTCTTTCCGAGATAATTTGCCAGGTATTTTGCCAGGTATTTTGCCAGATATTTTGCTAAGTGTGGCCGTTCGCTAGAGTTAACTAAGCGTAAAGATATTCTTTCGTTGCAACTATCATCCGCAGGGCTTCGCCGACCCTCGCTGGGAACTCATCCGAGTCGGTCCGAACTGCACCACCCTTGCTATTCTGGTCCACTAACATGCGGCGGTTTTCTTCAGACATCTCGTAGTGCCCAAGCAAGCGGAGGCACCCATCTATCAAGCCCTCCGGTGAAAGGGAGGGACCTTCGCTAGCCAAACTTTTGACGATCTCTTGTATGCCGGGGAAGCTGGCGTCACTCACAGAGTCTGCGACGAAGTTGATACGGTGGGCCAAAGTCCCGCCGTCGATCCATTCTCTGCCGGTGTGCCAACCCTCCACAGATGGGGGGTTCAATATCTCCTGGCCCATATATTTCATCTCGTCGAAGATGAATTCCAAGCCGGGCTTGGGCGTGGTCCAATCGCCGACTAAGCGCAAAGTTCCGATGATGGTCTCGATCGGGCTCTTGATCTTCGAGAAGCGCGCCTCTTTGAACGCGTCGGAGTTAAACAACACCCGCAACATGGAGCGAATGTTGTAACCGGACCTGAAATACTCTTCTTCGAGCATCTTTATCGTCTCGGGGTCCCTTGGTGGGGTGTCCATCCAGGACGGAACCTCGACGTCGTCAGCGATGAAGAAGTTGTACATATGGCGGGAGATGAACCGGGCAGTGGCCGGCTGCTTAACGATGATATCGATGATGTCTTCACCGTTGAAGTGGCCGGTCTCGCCAAGGAAAGTCTTCTCTCCGTCGTCGTGGTCTGCAGGGTCGTAGACGAACTGCGCGGCGTACCGGCCATAGGGTTGCTGGGGTATCGAGTTGGCAATCGTCCAGCCGGTGAACGCCCGGGAGCATTCCTTCACGTCGTCTTCGGTGTAGTTGAACTTCCCGTCCATGCCAACGCCCAAGGAGAACAGCTCCAGCAGCTCCCGTCCGTAGTTCTCGTTGATCGCTCCATTGTGGCTCAGACAATTGTCGAGGAAGTAAATCATCGCAGGGTCTTTGGAGATCTCGACCAAAAGGTCTCTGAAGCTGCCCATTCCGCAGCGGCGGAACATCTCCAATTGGACATTCTCTGTGGGGTAGCTTTGAAGCTTGCTGTCGGAGATGCACAAGATGCCATGCCAGAAGAGAATCATCTTCTCTTCCAATTGACTCTTGGAATTTATCATTCGCCAAGCGTGGTACTCGGGAACCCCTCTGATGTGATGATTCCATTCGATGAAGTAACGTTCCGCCAGATCCAAGTCCATCCCATGGGAATGGTCTTCTGGATTCAGCAATTCCTCGACCGTTTCTTCGTACCCAACCGCTGCCCGAGATTCCACCTCGCCGTATTGAGCGCCGAATCCAGCGCGGCGCAACAGATGAGCCATCAGGGAGGTATCGTTAGCTGGCATCCATTAATCTCCTAGCGTCTAGCTCACCGAAAGTTAGAGCCTATGGTAACATCTCGAAATTTATTCGTTCAAGCAAGAATATCATCTACCGGTGCAGAATAGAATCTGAGCGCAAGGCGAATTTCATTTCCGAATTTCATTTCAATGCGGCGGGCCACACTGAACTTAGACTTCAGAACCGCTATTTCAGTCACCAATTTAAGGATTTGGAGCATGATTCTATAAACACCGGATGGGAAACAACGGTTGGGCTGCTACTTAGGCTCGGCTATAATGGCTGGCCTAGGCGTTGATCTGGGTCGCTTGTCTCGGACCGGTCTCCGCTCGAGTCTCAACAACATTTCTTCAAAGGAAAATGTGCATGGCGGAAAATCTTCTCGACGCTGCAAAAAGTTTAGTGCCTATGATTAGGGCAAATCTGGACCGAATAGATTCAGAATGCCAACTTCCCCCAGAATTAGCCACGGCAATGGCCCAAAAGGGATTGTTCGGTCTGTATGTGCCCAAGGTCCTCGGAGGCCCGGAATCGGACCCAATCACTGCATTTCATGTCGTGGAGGAAATCTCAAAAGTGGACGGCTCCACCGGCTGGTGTTCGTTCAACGGGACCGCGCTTACGTCGGCGGTTTCACGGATAACAATTGAAGCGGCCAAGGAGTTGTTCGGAGACCCGCCCGATGTTAGAGGCTCTGGCTCAGCGAGGTCCGGGGGAACCGCCAAAGTGGTGCCAGGCGGTTATCTGCTAAAGGGCCGCTGGAACTATCTGAGCGGGATAGACCACGCCAAATGTCTGTTCCTGAATTGCGATGTCATAGACGACAATGGCCCGGTGATGTCCGAGGATGGAAGCCAACTGACCCGCGTGGCGGTCGTCCCACTGGAAGATGGTATCGTCCATCTGAATTGGGACACGATGGGGATGAGGGGCACCGCCAGCAACGATGCAGAGTATCTAGACCTGTTCGTTCCCACCAGTCACACCTACTCGCGTATGGAGCCGGGTTTCCACGATAACCCCCTATACAACCCGCAAACAGCGATCCTCATGAGTTGGACCCTCGCCGCCGCCAACGCTCTGGGTATGGCCAGGGGATCGATGGATGCCTTCATGAAGATGGCGACTACTGGTTCGACCAATTCCACAACGCTTTTGCGTGACCGGTCCACAGTTCAAACAACGGTCGGAGAGTGTGAAGCGATGATTGGCGCCGGCAAGAGTTACGTGCTGTCTGCAGTCGGTGCCATGTGGGAGTCACAGGTGGGAAGAAAGCCCGACCTCATGGACAAAGCGGTCCACGCCCGGCTGGCCATCGCTTATGCGATTCGGCAGTCGGTGAAAGTGGTGGAGATGTTGTTCTACGTGGCGGGAACGGGCGCGATCCACCAGTCCAACGGCTTGGAGCGGTTTTTCAGAGACCTACATGTTAGCGGCCAGCATATATCCGGGCTGCATTCCAACTACGAGCTTGGCGGGCAGGTGCTGTTAGGCGCTGCGCCCAGCCCGTCATTATATGCTTAAGATACGCTTAGGCTTTGGGTTGATGCACAGTAGGAGACCGCTAGTCTGATTCACCCATCTCATGCGAAGGAACAAAGATGTTATTTCTGGTGATTAGCACGCCCCTGCCGACCCGTCCGTCCGAGGTTCGCGAGCAGCGGAAGGGTTTTTGGCCTTGGGTGGAAGACAAACTGGAACGGGGAATCGCCAGATCTTTCTACCCACGCACTGGCCGCGGGGCGGTGGTGGTGTTCGACGTAGATTCCCATGAGATGCTGCATGGCTTACTTAATGAGTGGGCCGACGCCATCCCCGCAGAGTTCGGTATCTACCCGTTGATGGAACCTGAGTCGATCAAAGCGTTTCTTAACGAAGCTAGCTGAGACCGACCACTGGGCAATTTTACGGATTGCCGCCTAGACACCGGCTTGGCGCCGCACTGACGGCTTGGCTGCCGCTATTCTCCGATTCGTACTCGGCTGTACTCTGCCGCTACCTCTGCTCCAAGTATCAGGATCATCGAGCATAGGTAGGTCCAGATCATCAGCACTATCACCGAAGCCACACTGCCGTATAGCTGGTCGAATACGGCGAACGAGTCCAGGTAATAGAGAAACAGGTTCTTGCTGATCTCAAATAGGACTGTGGCTACAGCCGCGCCCAGCCAAACATACTTCCAGTAGGTCTTAGTGTTGGGCAGGAATTTGTAGATCGATAGGAAGGTGATGAAGGTGATGAAGGTGATCAGCGCGGCCGGGAGTCGGAGGAGTATTGCAAAGAATTCTCCTCCCAGGATCTGGCTGACGGACCGGCTGCCGATGTCGATCGTGCTACCCCACTGCATCAAGCCTGTGATGCCTATCGACAGGAAAAACAGGATGCCGACGCCCAACGACATGGCCAGCTGTCTGGGCTTGTTCTTGGCGAATGGCGGCTTTCCCTGTACGCCCCAGGCCCGGTTTACGATCCGGTTGATCGAGCCGAAGACTGCGCTACCCGACCAGATCAAGCCCAGGATCGCGACCGCCCCAAAGGTCTCTCTGAATCTCTCCGCGCCCTCAATGCTGTCCCGCACGAATTGTTCGGACCCAGGAACAAAGTCAACGACAAATTCGACCAATTCATCCTGGCGGGAGTCTGAACCGGCCACCCATCCGATGATCGCGGTGATCGCGATGATCAGAGGGAACATGGACAGCATCGCGTAGTAGCTGACGCTGGCTGCCATATGAGAGGCGTCGTCTTCGCTCGTTTTCTTGGCCGCCCGCGCAATCAACCGAAGCTGAGGGCTTCGGACAATCCGAGATTCAGCCAGCCTGCGCTTCAGCCAATAGATTGGCTCCAAGAGGACCCTTTGGCTGGCCCCAAATGCTGATGACGCGGCCCGGAGCATGGATCTTATCTTCAAGGCGACCTTTCAGATTTGTTATATCAAGACCGACGGCAAAAAGAGGCGGTTCAGCCTTTTTTTGATGTCGTCCTCTAATGCTAACCGGAGAAGCGTCTCCGGTTAAAGGGGCCTAGCAATAAAGGGGCCTAGCAACCGGCCAATGGGCGATCCATCTAGTCCAACTGGCTGGCCTGACCGATATCGTAAACAACGCCCGCACCGGAACGCCCGCACCGGAAAATCGGCCAACCGAAATTGGAAAGAAAAGAGGCCTGGGATCTGAATGGTCCCAGGCCTCTTTTGATGTCTGGACGCCTCATTTTACTGGTTCCAACGCCTGTGTGACACCAAATGGGCCATACAGATGGCCCTATCGGTCCAGCATCTCCGACCACCAGGGACTCCTGAATTGTTGGGGAAAGTGGCAAGCTGACATAAGAGTAAACATAAACCGCAAACCTGGGCCTACAGGCTCAAAAACCCAGGTTCAATCAAGTCATTATTCCGGTGATAAATCCCGGCCTACCAGGGATTTATCACCGGCACCCATCGGCATCGAGCCCATGATGAAAAATACTCTCACACTCCACAAGACGGGAACCGCACACGGCACATCGCTGCCGAGGTGGGCGTGGTTGGCCGTTGTTTTGGCGATTGCGATCTCCGCAGTTGCGGCCCAGCCAGTCGCCGGGTTCTCTATAGACGTCAGCCTGACCAATGGCACTCCTAACGACCGCTCTGACGATCTCTTGGATGCTGCTCGATGGAGCGACCGGTCAGGCTCCTTTGTCGAAGATGGGGTGCGCGGGTTGGGCGGAGGGCTGGAATACTCAGTCTCCACCGGATTCTGCGACAATCTCATACCCAGATTCGTGGATAGCCCTACCTGCGAAGACTTGACGCTTTCGATCCAGCAGTCATTCGACATCTGGGGAGAAGACCATCCCAAACTACGGTTTGAAGACGTGACCGGTCGGGTGGATGTGGAGTTGCCACCCTCGGGAGCGAGTGACCCTTGGCGCGGCTACGGTTCAGAGATCGACATTCTGGCGCTAAGCCCGGACCAGTACGCTAGCGTAAGAGGGTACGGAGCCTGGACCCAATTCTGGTACCTCTTCGCCGATCCTGTCGGAACGAATGGAAGCGTGCTCCCCGGTAACTCATTGACCAGCGCCGACATAGTGGTAAATACCGAGGCATGCTTCTATCTGGACCCGGAGGCTGCGGTGGAGGGTTGCAACGATTTCGCTTTCCTGATGCTTCACGAAACCGGCCATGTGTTCGCCTTGGACCATTCAAATGTCGAGGAAAATGGGTCCTTCGACAGTGACTTCGACCCACTGAACTCGATGTCGGTTGACTGCGAGTCACCGCATGATGGTCTGGCGCTTTCCGACTCCGTCAATCCAGAGTCGGTGATGAACCTGGATCGATGGGAGCAAGCGCGGACTCTGATGGCATTATCCGCGGACGAACTGGGGGCGCTCCAATTTCTCTATCCGGTCTGCTCGGACGCGGGAGACTTGGGAACGGAAAATTAGCCGCAATAGTTTCCGTGGGCCAGAACCTAGGCTTGTTCCCGGCTAATTTCCCGTTGGTTGACCTATCGATTCAAAGCGACCGGATAGCGCGTGACGGACCCGGCGGACCCATGTCCCCGGACCTTTCAGATCAACGCATCCACATTCGCTTAGAGGAAGAGGCGAATCGTTGGGCGGACCTGATTCCATCTATGGGGGATTGCAATCCCATATAGATGTAGACAAATTTGGCTCTGCCGACACGGCCTTCATTGTTGCCAGCCATCCCTTTGCTGAGGAAATGCTCTTCCACGTTCTTGGCGCTCTCCTCGGAATCTGCGTCAAAAAACTGCCAACCGTTCGGACTTCCCATCTCAAGTTCACGGGTATCCGGGTCGTTCGTCAGGCCAATTCCCCAGAGGGAATATGAACCTACCAGCCGATCGATGCCTGCTTTAATCATCGTTTCAGTTGCCATTTCCCCTTACCTCCAAGTTATGGACTATTCGACCGTGGCTCTGGGCAAAATGAGACAGAATTTCCCACGCGAATCCGTCTGTGACCCCGCCATGTGCCGAACCCTATGCTTGCATCATAATGTTACCTAGAAATTCCGTCAACCTTGCCGACAGGCACGCGGAACCGTACGCTGGCGTCGTGAAATGGAATTAAATGGGTATCGGTATCCTCGTAGAATTACGCATTAGATTTACGCAGGATTACGCATCTCCGAGGCTCGGACCTGTAGCGAAGGCCAAAGGCACAAAAGCCGCGGTTTCTCTGTGGTAGGATTCGCTCATTGATCCCGAAGGTCAGATGGCCAAGGGAAGGAACGAGCAGATGGAGTTCCAACCAGGCATCGTACGCCAGGTCGATTACCCCTTCAGACACTACCCTGTTCGGCATCGACACAATTCTGCCTGGACCAACGGGGTCACGAACCAGATTGACCATGGCAGGCGCGTGTGCTGTAATTCCCCCTGTTCCGAATCTTTTGTTGAGGTCGGAACATATCCCCAGGAACTTGAGACCAACTTGAGGTCAATATGAAACTGCTTACCTACGATAACGGGACAGGACCGCGCTGTGGTGTCTTGCACAACGACGATGTGATTGACGTCAGTGCTTTGGTCGGCGACGGGCGGCTTCTGCCAGATGTGCGGGCGCTGCTGGAGCTGGGAGACTCTCCCATCGACCGGGTGCGTGATGCCCTAGCTAAGAATGTAGCTGCGCCAAGGGTCGCTCTGGCGAATGTTCGGTTGAAATCTCCTGTGCTGCAACCGCCCACGGTGCGCGATTTCATCGTGTACGAAGAGCATGCCAGCAACCAGGGCACCCGTGAGCCGAATGAGGTCTGGTACCGGATGCCCGTCTTCTACTTCTCCAACCCGCTGTGTATCTACGGCACCGACTCCGAGATTCCTTATCCATCGGCGTCCACGCAGTTCGATTACGAGCTTGAGATCGGAGTTGTGATCGGCCGGGAGGGAAGAAACGTCCCTGAATCGGAAGCGCTGGACTATATCGCTGGTTTCACGCTATTTAACGACTGGAGCGCCCGCGACCTACAGGTGGACGAGATGGCCTTTGGACTCGGCCCTGCCAAGGGCAAGGACACCGCTTCTTCTCTCGGCCCATGGCTGGTGACAACGGACGAACTGGCGCCCCACCTGAAAGACGGAAGACTGCACTTGAAGTGCGAGGTTAGAGTGAACGGCGACCATTGGTTGAAAGATGGCGCGGTCGAGCACGCTTACTTCACCTTTGGAGATATGGTGGAACGGGCCTCCAGAGACAGCCGAATCGTGCCTGGTGACGTGATAGGCAGCGGAACCGTTGGCGGAGGTTCCATCCGGGAGGCGATACGCAAAGGCTATGAACCGGCCAGGTTCTTGGAGCCTGGAGACGTTGTTGAGCACGAAGTGGAGGGAATCGGCGTGCTTCGAGGCACCATCGGCCCCAAACCCGCGCTCGATCCAGGTTACCGCTTCCAGGTAAAGAACCCATCCCCTGTGCCGGAGAAGGGAATCTCAAAAGACTATAAGTACCAGCGGTAACCGAGATCTGGAGGGCCAATGACAGCCGAATCGGTGGTGAATTACGACCCTGACAGAGTCTGTGAGATTAGCGTACAGGACCTGGAATACTGCGATGGATTGGCAGTGCGGTTCAACCAGCCCAGTGGAGCTGGTCCGTTTCCAGCGCTGCTCGATGTCCACGGTGGAGTTTGGAGTGGCGGCGACAAGACCAACGCCGAGGTTATGGACCGGGCGTTGGCCGAAAGCGGCATCGTCGTAGCAGCCATCGACTTCCGTTTGGCGCCGGAGCATCCCTACCCGGCCCAGGTGGTCGACGTGAATCTCGCTATCCGTTGGCTAAAATCCCGGGCCGCCGATTTTCAGGCGGACTCAGACACCGTCGGAGCCATCGGCACGTCGAGTGGCGGCCACACAGTATTGTTGAACGCTATGCGGCCCCACCATCCCGCGTATAACGTGCTGGCACTGCCAGGTTCGGACGCGGACGCCACGCTGAGATATGTGTTGGCAGGGTGGCCGATCGTTGATTCCTATGTCCGCTATCAGTACGCCCAAGAGCAGGGGAAAGCCAGGCTGGTGGAGTTGTCAGAGGGGTATTTCTTGACTACGGACGCCATGAAAGAGGGCAATCCGCACCAGATGTTACAGCGAG
Organism: Chloroflexota bacterium; assembly: GCA_027624135.1. Taxonomy (GTDB): domain Bacteria; phylum Chloroflexota; class Dehalococcoidia; order Lucifugimonadales; family UBA3495; genus UBA9611. Next base: position 11,168 of record JAQBXL010000023.1, on the reverse strand, counting down.
GCGAAGACGTCCATCTGCCTCCGGTCATCATCATTCAAGGATCGGCCGACGAGAACCTCCCGGTGCCGGTGACGGAGCGATTCGTGTCTGCCTACCGGGAAGCGGGCGGGGTTATCGAGCTTGAGATGTTCCCCGATATGGTCCATGGTTTTGGGTACAGCGCGGGGCCGGAAACAGATCGTGCGGTGGCTCTGATGAAGACGTTTGTGAGCCGGTGCCTTTCTCAAGCCGCCTAGGAGAGATTAGTTGGGGTCGGCACGGCTGTCAGACCATACGGACGTCTGGGCCGCATCTGTACGGCGCAGTTTGTGTCGGCAATCAGAGGGCGGCTGGCACTGAAGTAAGGCGAGGGCTCGCCTGGGCCAGTTAGAATCCGCCCATCCCCGGACTGTTTATCCCTGCTGCTGGCCCGGAGTGGTGATGCGGTCCCTGAGCCATTTGCCAGCGTTCTCTCGAGAGACGGCCGTCGGCTCTAGCTTCATGTTGGCTTTGGCGTCTGAAGTTTGCGGCATTCTCTCATCAACCAGCGCCGCTAATTCGTTGGAAGCCGTCAATATCAAGTCCAGCTCGGAAGCAAAATTATTCTGGCCCTGGGCGGCAACGTCCTCTTGGAGCATCTCGACGTACCCAATTATCGTGTGCAGGTACGTCCGCATCTCCCGGTTCAGGTCTTTGGAGCGAGCAGCCGAATCTGATTCTGAAGTTTTCCGGGCATCAGGATAGTCTTGTCGTTTTTGGCTCATTATGCTGTCTCAATTTTTCGGGCCAGCAGCATCTCGATCTTTGTTAGCAACCGGTAGAAGTCGATGGGTTTGGTGTCATATTCGTCGCAACCGACCTCTAGGGATCGTTCCCGGTCGCTGGCCATGGCGTGGGAAGTAACTGCAATCACCGGGATGTGTTTGGTTTCGGGAGTCTGTTTTATGATCCTAGTCACCTCCCAGCCGTCGATGTTCGGCAGGTTAATATCCATCAGGATCAGGTCGGGGATCTCCTTCCGGGCCATTTGAACCCCCTGTATCCCGTCTATAGCAGTGGTGACTTCGTACCCCTTGCGCTCTAATCGGCGGGTAAGCATGTCACGGTTCATCTCGTTGTCTTCAACCAGAAGTAATCTTTTCATATTTCCTCTATGCTCTGCCGGTTTCTTTCCGTTCATCCGCGCCGCTCCCAGAAACGGATCTGCTGGCAGGCCGTCGCCTGACGGAGTTTCGTTTGCGGCCGTTGGCGCTGCATGAACTTGGTCAGGTGGACGCTTTCGCTGTCACTGCGGCACGCTGTCAAGGTGCCGCATCCAGACTTCGGCTCTTTGTTGGGCCTCTGCAGTGTGCGCTACAGGGTCCGCTACGGGGTCCGCTTTGGCCAAGGCCGTATTCACATCTGCTGAACCTGCTGGCCGGTGGGGTCGGCTGCCGGCCCGGTGACGGTTGCCGGAACAGCGATTACGAACGTTGAACCTGATCCAAAAAGGCTATTAACAGTGATGGTCCCACCCATCATTTCGGTGAAGGTTCGGCAGAGACTCAAACCCAGACCGCTGCCGCCGTATTTGCGTGCCGTGGGAGAGTCCGCCTGCGTAAATGGCTGGAACAACTTTCGAACTACCTCTGGCTTAATTCCGATCCCGGTGTCCGTTACTGTGAAGACGATCCAATCGGTCCCGTCTCTGAATTGTCGGGCTACATTCAAATAGATATTCCCGTCTTCCGTGAACTTGCTAGCATTGCTCAGCAGGTTGAACAGCATCTGGCGCATCTTGATCTGGTCTGTTCGCATTGATCCAATATCGTCCGGGTACACAATGGCCAACGAGTTGTTATTCGCGCGAGCCAATGGTTGGGAGACAATCCGAACTTCGTCAACCGCGCTGGAGATGTCGAAGTCCTCGATGGACAGCTCCATCTTGCCTGCTTCTACCTTTGCCAGGTCCAAAACGTCGCTTACCAGCATCATAAGATGGTTCCCTGAGGCGGTCATCCGTTCCAAATCGGGGATAATTGCCGTGTTGTCGTCATCTTTGGCTTTGTCGATCAACAGCTCGCTGTATCCGATCACGGCGTTTAAGGGCGTACGTAGTTCGTGGCTCATTTTCTCAAGGAACTGGCTCTTGGCTTTGGTGGCTTCCAGGGCAATATCCCTGGTCTTCTCCAACTCCTCGGTCCGATCCAAGACCCGGTTCTCCCGCTCATCATGGGCACGTAGCAGTTGGGTTTGAGCCTGCAGCAACTCCGCATAAGTCTGGGCGTTGGCCATTGCGCCGGCGATTTGGGCAGCCACATTGCGCGCCACTGTGATCTCGCCTTCCGAATAGGGGACTTCCTCTGCCGACATGAAGAGAAGTGTGCCAATCATCTTTTCCCTGGAGAACAAAGGTACCCCCAAGACTGATTTGAACCCGGCTTCAGCGAAAGCCCCCAATATGGGAGACTTCTTGATCGTGTCATCTCGGTCGCCGAAGTTCTCAACCAAACAGTCTCGATGTTGAACCACGGCTCCGTTAAAGGTGCCGTTCAGTTGCGTAACGTTCCCCTTCCTGATGTTCGAGACCGACGGGCCCGACACGTAATCGGTCCGCCGGAGACCCGTGTCGAGGTTCACAATAGAGACGAAGATCCAATCGAAACGCACCAATCCGCGCACCTCTTCGGTGAAGGCGTCATAGACATCGTTCAGGTTGATCGAGGAGCTGATGATTCGGCCTATTGCGGCGCTGGCAGCGTTCTCGTCCGCCAACCGTCGCTGCTCTCTCTCGCTGTCGATCAAAACCATTTCGGCCTCTTCCCGGCGCGCGGCCATTTAATTGAACGCATCACCCAAAATGCCAAACTCATCGGTTGACCTGATGATTACTCTCTGGGATAGATCCCCTTCCGCTAACTTTCTGTTGGCGGAAACCAGCCGTCCTATCGGCTTCGTTATGCCTCGGCTGATGGCTATGCCGCTGATCGTTCCAGTGACGATACCGACCAGGAGTAGGACAAGAACCAAGGTATTGGTTCTGTCGGTCGCCTGGTGCACAGCAGTTGTCGCTTCAGCCAGGTCTTGCCGGGTCAGCACCTGAAGCTCATCATCCAGAATATCGTCAAGCTGGGCTCTTAGGCCTAGGAACATCGCCAAGTCCCGGCCAATATTATCGTCGATGGCAATGATCCCCAGGCCGCTGGTTTCCCCCTGCTCGAATTGATCTTCCAATTCCGCCAACCAATCCTGTTGCTCTTCGGTCAGGCGAAGGTTATTAAGATCAGCGAAATGCTCTCTGACCTCAATGGCATCGTCGGTGAATCGGACTAAGTGTTCGTCGTTGTGGGTCCAAAGGTAATTACTCAGTCGAGTCCCCATTTCACCGATACTGGCTTCGATACCCCTGACGTCATCGCGAATCTCCGCCGCATCGGGAGCTTGGATGTCGATTGACGGCATAAATTTGTCGTCGGTTATGGAATCCATTGCCTCGAAGAGTTCGGCCATGAAAACAAATCCGTTCTCCCGTTCATCGGCTTGGTCCATCAGGCCATCGCCAAGCGCCTTGTATTCCTCGTAGAGAACACTAACCTGGCTGCCCAGGTCCTTACCCCAGGTAGTCTCGGCCAGGCCGTCATACTGGACCTTGAATCTTTCAAAGTCCACCTCATCCTTGGCCACCCGCTGTCGATAAATCGCATCACCGATTTGCAGGTACTGCAAGACTCCCATTCCAGTGCCGATGACGTTGATCTCCATCTCATAAGCCGCCGCACTGGTCGGCTCCTCAACCTCAGTAACCTCCCGTACTTTTTGATTGATATCCTGGGCACTCAGGAAAGAGATCAGGGCAGCAGCCATGAATAGGCCCATCAGTAAGGCCACAACCAATCCCAACTTCACGCCAACCCGGTTCAGGCGATTTTTGCCCAGACGGCGCGCCTGCCAGATAAAAGTATCAACGCGGCCGGCGTATTCTCGTAAGGTGGCTTGGCCCTCTTTTGTCATAGACCCCTTTCTAGCTAACGGATGTTGCTGCAAGCCAAACCGGCAACCCTGGCAGCACCAGACCCAAGACAAACTTCGCCCCTACCGCGTCTGGCCAAGCCTTAACCACGTTGATAACCTCAGATGAGATCAACATCGCGAGCCCGATCTAGGGATCAGACGGGAAAGCCAAGGATCTGTATTTTCTGGATATCGTCGGATATTGTAGGAGTGCTGGCCTCTTTCTATTAAGGTTTACCTAGTCACGGAAACCGTGTTGCCTCGACAATTGATTACTAACCATCTTCGTCTGCATAGTGGCAGGCGGATGGTTCTCTCGGATTAGTTTGGCCGGCCGGTGACGATATTGCGCTAGCAACGCCTAGACTGGCTGAAATTATGGGAAATTCCAGCATTGGACTAGTTTCGTAGACGTGATCCGACCGGGGTCAGTTATGTTAACTATTTCTATATGCTAGCCTCTTGGAACAGAGGTTTTAAGCCCTTTTAGGGCCGTGTCTGTGCACCTTCATGGGCCATCCAGTGGCCTCCATATTTGGTCTGGCACAGACTGGCTCAAGGGCGCTCAAACGGCCCAGCCGGTAATCTCAAAGACCAGCCAGCCCACAGCCACGTGCTCCATCCTTGTTCCCAGCAAGTAGAGCAGAGTGGACGCCCAGAACAGCCTGAAATCGCGAAATCGCAACGACGAAGCCCAGGCGTGCGAGTTGATGCCGAGGGGCATCAATTCTCCGTCCTAGCCTGCTATATGTTCGGCATGGCCCGATTGAGACCGGCCCAAGCGCCCCGCGCGGCTTTGCCTCAAAACTGTCATTCTGAGGAGTCCTTCCGCGGAAGGACGACGAAGCAACTGCCAATCAGCAACTTGCCAGGCCCTTCCGCAGAAGGAGAAGGATGACAGTTCAGTAGAACCGGTCAATCCGAAAATCGACCGTAATGGCAACTTCTAAGGCGATGCCAATCCCAAAGTGCCCGCGGTCTGAACTTCAGACGATGTCTGGGCGTTAGCTCGCGCTCAGCATCGGCCAGAGCTTGTGAGCGGTCTCGCCCATGATCCAGCCGCGGTCTTCGTCCGAGAGCCAGGGCAGGGCCGTCTGGCCGAGCTGAACCTGGCCGACGTAGCCGCCGTCTCGAGAGGATGGGAAGTTGGAACCCCACATGACGCGCTGTGGGGTAAAGGCTTCGATAACGCGCCTGAAGAGATCCTTCTCGGGCTGGGTCAGGTCGGCGTAAGGGCCGAGACTGGTGCTGGAGATGCGTAGATAGGCGTTGGGCAGTTTGGCCAGGTCTTCCAGGGCAATCGTCATGGCGGCCTTGTCATCGGCGCCACTCCAGCCAGCAAAGTGGTCAGGGGCAAATAGGACGTTGGGGTGCCGGGCGGCAACCTTCCGCATGCGTTCAACCTTCTCCGGCTGGCCGCCGCCTCCGATGGAGATCGGTACGCCGAGTTCTTCGGCACGCTGCCAGATGGCGTCACAACGAGGGTCGTCCGGTTCAGCCTGACTCTGGAGACGCACGCCATTCATTCCGTGTTCGTTAACCCAATATGAGAGCTTGTCGGCTGCGTCGGGCGCGGCCGGGTCCAGTATCCCCACGGCCACAGTACGCGGGGTATAAAGCTTGGCGCTGTCGCATTGATAGGTGTTATCCAAGCCGTAGGTGGCGTTAGGCTGCACCAAAGTCGCGCACTCCACTCCAGCCTTATCCATCTCTGCGATCAGGTCCTCAACGTCGTTACTGACCTCGGTGGACCATCCCCGTGCGCCGGGGCCGAGTGGATGTTTGACCTTGTCGCTGCTGACCACGTGGGTGTGGGTGTCGATAATCATGGGTGTCGCTCCTAGAAGGATTGCTTCGACAGCCTACCACGCGGTCTCTGATGATGGAACCAAGCAGATCGGCGCTGATCTGGCACACTGACGCCGCCAAGGCGTTCCACTAGTAGACCATCGAGCCAATGGCGCCCGTAGACCGAGACACGGACGGGAGATGAAACATGATGCGCCTAACAGGGAAGATAGCTCTAACTCAGGGAGGTTGGGATCGGGCTTAGAACTAGGCTTCCGCCACCCATTCGGCAACGCGTTCGCCGATCATGATTGCGGTGGCATTCGTATTGGCCCTGGTCACTTGGGGGATGATCGACGAATCGGCCACCCACAGCCCGGTGACTCCCCTGACACGGCAGTGTTGGTCAACCACCGCCATGGGGTCCGAGTCTGGTCCAATCTTGCAGGTGCCAGAAACGTGGCGGGACGTTCCAACGGTCTCCCTGAGCCACTGATCCAAGCTCGCGTCGTCGGCCAAGACATCATCCGTGGGAGTAGTGCGCCCCTCGACCGTGTCCCTGTAGGCGTCTGACTCCAAGATGCTAGCGGCCAGGCGCACCGCGTCGCGCATGCGGCGGATGTCATTGTCGTTGTGGAAGTAGCGGTAGTTGAATGTCGGCTGAACGGTGGGGTCCTCCGAGGCCAACCGCAGCCAACCGGGGCCATCGGGCAGTTCCAGAGCACAGGAGATGCGGGCCGTGCCGGTGGGCAGCATCTCGCCGGTCACCACGTTGAATATACCCAAAGTCTGAAGCATGACGTCGTTTGATTGAGAAGGCGGCTCGGAAGTTACTCGCAGTCCGAAACGTAGCGCGCCTGCATTGGAGGCCAGTTCGATACCTTCTTTGACTTTGAAGGTCACCGACGATTGCGGGTGGTTCCAGAGTTGGTAACCGACGCCGGGCAGGTCTTTGACCACAGGAATGCCAAACTCATCCAATTGGTCTTTCGGCCCGATCCCGGAGAGCATCAGGATGTGAGGCGACTTGAGAGCGCCGGCGCTCAAGACTACTGAGTTTGATTCGATACGGAATAGCTCGTCGCCACTCTCAACTTCTACTCCGGCGACCTTGGAATCTTCCAGCAAGACGCGGCGGACGAACACGTTGCCCCTGATCGTCAGATTGAGGCGGTGGCGCATGGGGGTCAGATGGGTCAGATGGGTCAGATTGGTGCTCATCCTGACCCCGTCGCGGTTATTCATGGGTATGGCGCCGATGCCAGAGGGGTTGGGGCCGTTCATGTCCTCGTTGTATTTGTAGCCCATCTCAAGGCAGGCGTCATAGAACGACTTCTGTATCTCCGGCCATTCCTCATTCGCGCGCCGGACGATCGGCAACGGGCCTTCTGCGCCGTGGAAGTCGTCGCGGATGTCCATGTCGGTCTCGGCCTTCCGGAAAGCTGACAGAACCTTGGTATACGCCCATTCATCGTTACCCCAGGACGCCCAGTTCTCAAAGTCCTCGGGCAGCCCTCTGAGGTAGATCTGTCCGTTGATTGAGCCGGACCCACCGATCACCTTTCCCTGGGCCACGTTGATCTCGCCCCGCTCTTCGTTGATGGTGCCCCTTAAGGACCAGGAAACGGGCGAGTCCTCCGCTTCACCGGCGGAAGAGCCGCCATCCCTCACCGCATCGGGCAACAGCCGCGGGTCTGGAAAGTCCTGCCCAGCTTCCAGCAACAGGACCGAGCGGTTGGCATCCTCGGCCAATCTGGCGGCCACGACCGATCCAGCCGATCCTCCGCCCACAACGATAACGTCGTACTTCATTTGTTCTCCGAATAATTGATCAAGTAACCACCGTTAAACCCGGCCGCTGATAACTGAAGGCTCAACATCGTCAGCCTCCTATTTCGCTATGAGTTTAGGTACTGGAAACTCGCTTCCAGATTTTCGAAAACACCGGCGTCTGACGGAATCTCCATGATCGCGGCCCCGGTGTAGCCCTTGGCATTCAGGATGTCCCGCCTCCTCAGGCAATCTAGGTCGCCTTCGTCAACTTTGGGGTAGGTCTCCCCGCCCCTCAGTTGCTTGAAGTGAACGATCTTGATCATGTCCAGCGGCAGGGCTTCCAGTTCGGCCAGGGGATCGGACTTGGGGAACCGGCGCAGTTGATTGGTTGGGTCTGGGCACAAGCCCAAGGTTTGTCCTGCCTCGGGAGACAGACTTCTCACGTGCTCCACCAGCATCGTCATGTTCCGGATAGGCAGGGAGGAGTTCTCCATGGACATAATCACGCCCTGATGTGCTGCCTCGGTGCTCAATCCCGCGAGACCCAAGGCCTCCTCGGGGATGTCGTCGATCGAATCCCAAGGACCATCGAAGGGAGCGGGGTCAACCACTCTCAGGTGGGGCTGAGACCCGCCGACCAGCTTGGCCCCGGCCAATGCCGCCTGAAACATCTCGCCTTGCGGGTCGATCTTCCGACTCAGACAGGGCAGTGCCATCGCCAGGTCGAAGGTCAGACCAGGATAAGCCTGGACCACTTCTTGTAGTTGGTCCAGGTTGGGTCGCCAGTCATCACCGGCCCCCTCTTCGCACTCTCCCAGGCAGGTTTGGCGAAGCTCGATATGCTTGGCCCCCTTCTGGACCGCCTGTCCAACCAGTTCCTTAACGCTGTGCGAGGGCAATTGCTCCCGCCACGAGTTTGTTATCGCACCATAGATCATGTTGCACTCCTGTTGCGGATTGGCTGCTTCTAGACCAGTACGCCGAACCCGGACACGGTGCAGATCTCGATACGGTTGCCGTCGAGGTCGTTCAGGTAGAAGGCCCGTTGGCCGTCGTTTCGAGTCTGGATATCGGTGGTCTCGATCCCCTTGGTCTTGAAATACTCGTGGGATGCCTCGATCTCATCCACTTCGAAAGCGGTGTGGTGGGATGGGGCAGATGGCGCATCCACGTTTTCGATGATGTGAATCATCGCGCCGCTGGGAAGCTGCAGCCAATAGAGATGGTCTCCGTTGACCATCTTGGGTATCTGTTTAACTCCCAGGATTTCCTCGTACCATTTCAACGCCGCATCCTTGTCTTTGACGTTGTAGGTGATGTGGTTGATATTTTTCAGACGGATATTTTCTGCGAGCATCGGGCCCTCCAGATATTCAGATATGGGTCTAATTTCCGCCCCTATAATAGTCCGGCTGTGAAAAAAACGGAACACCGGACCGGCTTTGAGATTACCGGTGCGTCCAGCGGTGGACGTTCCACCCGTTGCGAATGTAATATCTCCCCAACGCTGGCTTCCCAACCCAGGCTTCCCAACGCTGACACGGCAAGAATGACGGTCGGTGCAAGGCCCAAGCCAAAAGCCCAGTCAGAGGACATAGCGTATGAAAGCTTCCTATTTCGGCGCGATGGGTTATTCGGACAGACATACATTCCCCAGGGTTTGGCCGATCCCGCCCGCCTACAACGACACCAAGACTTCGGTGCAGAGCTACCAGGACGGCATGGAAGAGTGCGAGTTCGCCGAGGAGATGGGATTTGACTGGATCAGTTTCTCCGAACACCACTATTCAGGCCGCGTAGCCACGGGCACTCCATCGGTCATGGCTGCAGCGGTTGCTGAGCGGTGTAAGAAGGCTAAGATTGCCATGCTGGGGCACCTGCTGCCGCTGAACAACCCGGTGCGGATCGCCGAAGAGTTAGCGATTCTCGACAACCTGACAAATGGCCGCGTGATCGCCGGATTCCTGCGCGGCACTCCCAACGAGGACCAGGTTTACAGCATGAATCCAGCGGAGGGCCGAGGCCGGCTGCTGGAGGGAATGGACCTGATATTGAAATCGCTTACTGAGCCTCAACCGTTCTCCTGGGAAGGCCGCTACTACCAGTTCCGCACCGTAGCCGTATGGCCGCGTCCGGTGCAGCAGCCGTTTCCGCCAGTGGTGGTTGCCACCAGAAGCGACGACACTGTCCGGTACGCTGCGGAGAATAAACTGAGCCTGGCGGTGTCGTTTCTGCCGGTGGAACAGATGCAGGTGATAACCGACAAGTACCGCAACTGGTGCAATGAAGCAGGCTGGAATCCCGGCCCCGACAACATCGTCTACCGGGGCAGCATCTACGTGGGGGAAACGGACAAGCAGGCCGACGATTGGTTCGATAGCCTGATGCAATCCAGGCCCGGACCCAACATCCCACTGCGGAGGACGGTGTCCGAAGCGATTGAGTCGGCCCGCACCGGTGGAGACTTCGATCTACGTAACGTGGTGGCAGGCAGCCCGGACGGAGACGTGGTGGGCAACTCCTTAGGGTTCAATTTCGTGGGCGGACCAGACCGTGTGGTCAAGCAGTTGAAGGAATTCCACGACCGGTGCGGCGTGGGCGTGGTCGATCTGCTGATCCAGCAAACCCATGTAGACCACAAGGGCGTCATGAAAGAGATTGAATTGATGGGAAAGAATGTTATTCCCCAGATCAAAGAGTTCTGATTCAAGTCTGATCGGCGCAAGGCAAGTAGATGCCGGAGAATATGCCGAAGAATATGATTGAACGAGCAGTTTTTAAAGAAGGTCAAGTGGAGGCCGACGGGTTCAGCGTCCGATATTGGGAGGCAGGTCAGGGCCGCCCTGTGTTTATGCTCGACAGCACTGGATGGCGCAACACCATGCTCCAAGACGCTCTGGCCGAGAAGTATCACATATTCTCCCTGGAGCTTCCCGGAGTTGGCGACTCTCCGGTCAACACTAGGTCTCAGTCAGTTGGAGAGCTGGCCACTGTTGCCGCCACCGCAGCCTCGGCGCTCACTTCGGAGAGATACACCCTCATCGGCACGTCCTTCGGGGCCCACGTGGCCCTTTGGCAGACACTTCAGTCGCCCGACCAGGTTGAGGCGCTGATTTTGATCTCCTCCACGGCCATCAGACCACAGAACGTTTCGGCAGACGCCACCGCTTTGGAAGTTCATGACCTGATGTTCGCTCATGCGGAGAACGCGCAGAAACACTCTCCGGTAGCAGCCGATATATTCGCCAAAGAATCGGAACTGGCGCGGCGATTGGGCTCCGGTATCCACGACGGCGAGGCAGAGGCTAGGCTCGGAGAGATTCGCTGCCCGACGCTGGCGATCTTCGGGATGAATGACCGTTTGGTCTCGCCAGATGCGGCCAGGGTCTACAAGGAGAATATCCCCAACAGCAACATCGCCATCGTCTATGACGCCGGGCACTGCATGATCGGGGAGCGCCCGCAAGCGCTTGTGAATTCCGTGACTGATTACGCTGAGCAATGGGAAACTTTCATAGTGGGCCATCGCGCTGGTCTGATTAACCCTTAGCCCATTTACGAACGCTAATCAAACATGAGTCATCCCGGAGTTTGGTAAAAAGCTAAAACTCGTATAAATATTGCTTGCAAGAAAAGAC
>JAQBXL010000171.1 GCA_027624135.1 Chloroflexota bacterium | reverse complement strand
CAGCAACGGCTGTGCGTATTTTAGGAGCAGGACCCTCACTTAGCTACCTGTCCGAATTTCCGGGTCCACCTAACACTTTCCCTATTTACGTTGAAGTATTACTTGTCCCTGCCTTAGCCATCATCGCTGCGGTCAACGTTGTTGTCGGTTCGGACGAGAATTACGCTCTTGTGGCTGATTTCATGAATAACGCAGTGCCCATCATCGGGTTATTGATTCTGGTTATTGCCTTGACCCGCGCAATCGCTGATTCGCCAGATTTATACACCGTGGAAACATTTAGGAAAATCACATTGACCCCTATGTTATCTCTGCTTCTTGTACCTTGGCACATTACAGACTAATGTGGCTAGAACAAGACGACCCTCAACATGCCGGTGGGCGGTTCGAGGACCGCACAGAAGCGTCATTTATTCTCCTCCGGTCTCAAAATCCGGATTTATTCGAGCAAATTTGGACTACAAGCGCGGTCCGTGAATTCTTGTCAATTTCCTCCCGATTCGCTAGTGAAAAAGGACAGCAACCGCCCGTATTCCCGAGGGATGGATCCACCTTAGCAGGTCAATTGTTATCAATCTATTTCAATACGGTAGGTTCATTCACACTGGACGACGAGACACTGGTCGGGAGCTGCGTCCAATATTGTGGCGACCTGGAGGCCTCAGCGACTGTAGTTTCGACCCTCGTGCGAATCGGGAACTTCGAAGCGGAATCTGAGTTTGATCTTATCGACGGTGTTATATTTCGCCAATTGGGCAAACAGGATATTGACCGATTTGGACGGATCGAGGGGTCCGGGGTACCAGAATTATCTCAATCTCTTCGGAATATTCCCTGGTTAAACACGAGTGATTGGATATGTGAAATTGAACGGATTAGCCCGAAAAACACGATGGAGGTAATCAACGGGACGCATGACTTTGTCCAAGGCATTGTGACCGCATTGGGTTTGTCCGTCTCTGGAAGGGCCGTATTTAGCCCTCTAGCCACGAATTGGAAAAGCCCTTACATCGGATTAGGTATGTCCCATGGTGGCAACCCATTATATTCGAGCGGTACAGGTGGAAGGGTAGCCTTAACAAACGCCGACAAAGTGGACTTCCAAAAGGTGTACGATGCCACCTGCAATGTCTCTGATCAACCAGAGTTTCAGCATTTGTCATTGCCTCTAAGAAGGTTTCGGTTAGGGTCGACAAGATCGAATAATGAGGACCGCCTTGTGGATTTCGTTGTCGGTTTGGAGAATCTTCTTGCGTGTGATTCTCCGAATCTTGAAACGACTTTCAGATTTCGGCTTCGCGGTGGGGCTCTTCTTCCGGATTCGTATGGCACGGCTAGGAATCGGATAAACCGGATGGGCGAAATATACGATCTACGGAGCAGGGTAGTTCATGGAACGGCAAGTCTTGCTCAAGTCGATTTGTTGGTTCTGCGCGCTGAGGAGGTTTTCAAGTTGATTTTGCGATGGTATATCGACCACGCAAAGTCGATTGGTGACAACAAAATGATCGTTAAGGAAATCGATGAAGCCATAGTAGGATCAGGGATAATGTGGGCCTATGAATCGTCTCCTTGAGTAAACGCCTACTAATCTGTTGGTGGATTTCTAAATACCCAGGAGCACACATGGACTTCGCATTCACACCCGAACAGACGGAACTGCAGCAGCGGGTTCGCCGCTTGGCTGAAGAGCAGATCGCTCCGATCGCGGAAGAAGCGGACGAATCGCCGACGGTCCATGCCGGGCTGATGGCGATACTGGCCGAGGCCGGGCTTTTCAAGTACTGCGTGCCTGAGGAGTACGGCGGGGTGGGCGTTCGGGTGATGGACCTGTGCATCATCCGGGAAGAGTTGGCCAGAGTCTCATGCCAAGCTGACACCAACTTCATCATGCAGGGCCTGGGCAGCTACCCGATAACTCTTGGCGGAACCCACGAACAGAAGGCCAAATACCTGCCACCCATCGCCAGGGGTGAGAGTATCGCCGCCTTTGCCTTGACCGAGCCTCACGCCGGTTCCGACGTGCTCAGTATGAAGACCGAGGCCAGATTGGACGGCGGCGACTGGGTGCTTAATGGTGAGAAGAAGTTCATCAGCCAAGCAGGGGACGCAAACACCTACACGGTCTTCGCCAAGACCGAACCCGATGGGGGCAGCCGAGGCATCTCAGTCTTCATCGTAGAGGCAGGTACGCCGGGCTTCGACGACTCCAAGCGCATGGACCTGATGGCAGCCCATCCCATCGGCGAACCCAGGTGGGACGACTGCCACATCCCCCAGGCAAACCTGATTGGGGAACGGGGCCGGGGTCTGCGCCTGGCCATGGGCACTCTGGACACCTTCCGCACCACCGTTGCTGCAGCCGCCATCGGCATGGGTCAGGCCGCTTACGAGGCGTCTCTGAACTACGCCAAGAACCGGGAGATGTTCAGCCAGCATCTGTCCGACTTCCAAGCCACCCAGTTCAAGCTGGCCGACATGGCTGTGTCGCTGGATGCGGCGCGGCTTCTAGCCCAACGGGCGGCATGGCTCAAGGACTCGGGTCACGAGTCAGTGATCAAGGAAGCGTCCTTCGCCAAGCTGTTCGGGACTGAGGCCGCCAGCCGTATCATCAACGAGGCGGTGCAGATCCACGGCGGGGCCGGCTTGGAGAGAGGAAACCGAGTGGAACGCCTCTACCGCGAAGTGCGGGCTCTGACCATCTACGAGGGCACGTCAGAGATTCAGCGCCAGACCATCGCCCGGCAACTGCTGCGGGATTAAGACGAGTCAAGCGTAATCAACGCGTGAGAAGTGGGGAATGCCAAAATTAGCTTTCTATACCTTCGCGATCCTCGACGAAGCCCACGGGCATCCCCAGAGTAAGGGTTTCGTAGACCGGACCCCTTCGTTTTTGAGGCTGCTGAGAATTGCGTAGGGTTCGTAGATCGTGCGGGGTCCCGGTACTCGGAAGACCAAAACTCTCGTTGGGGCGATTCATCGGCAAGTCCGCGCTTCTCTGCCGAACGCAGGGATGCCAGGCCAGGTGATTCCTCTGGAGAGTTCGAGGGAAACGGAGTGGCTTTCGATCAACATGAAGCCGCAACTGTTTCTCTCTGGGACGATCTGGAATCGGTCTACGTCTTCGCCTATTACGGGCGGCATGCCGAAGCGCTGAAAAAGCGGCAAGACTGGTTCACGAAACCCGAGTGGCCAACGTATGTCGCTTGGTGGGTGGGGGATGACCAGACTCCCACCAGGGAAGATGCCGCCAACCGGTTGGAACATCTGCACGACCAGGGCTCCACACCGTACGCCTTCGATTTCAAGACACCGTTTAACGCTGACGGTGAGCCGGCAATCTTGGATCGGCTCAAGATCAATGATCGTTCCCGAGCCGTAAAGGCGTTCGACGAAAACAACCCCATTGGGATATGACGCCAGATGCAGATCCACACCGTTGAGGATGACCGATCATGAGAGACATGCGGAGGAAAGGCGGGTGTCTGGGGCTGCCTGGGTCTACCCTATGGCTCTTCTTCACGATGATGTGGTTCTTTACCGAGCCAGGCGCGATTCCTGTTGGTAAGTGGGAGTTCCTCTGGCGGTTCTTGGCCGGGCCGATCAATTTCGTCTTTTAGTACAGCGAGATCGCATCGCGACAGGCGGGCGGGCATCATACTGAATACACTTGAGTGGGAAATAGGAGTGACTGGGGGAGGAGCGGTATGTTGAACAACCCTGACATATCATCAGCATTGGCCGACCTAGAAGACCGCCAGGTCATCTCTCGTATCTGGAGCGGCGATCACACTGTTTGGAAGCCCGACCCCACTGAGATCACCGACCGCCTGGAATGGCTGACGATCACCAACACGATGCGCGGCCAGGTCCCGGCAATGGAGGCGTTCGCCGACGAGGTGAGAAACGCCGGCTTCCGCCATCTTGTCCTGCTGGGGATGGGTGGCAGCAGCCTGGGGCCGGAGGTGCTGCGCCAGACGTTCGGCATCGCGTCGGGCTACCCGGAACTTGTCGTGCTGGACTCCACGGTTCCCGGCTGGGTGAAGTCTGTGGCCGAGGCCATCGACCCGGCGAACACCCTATTCTTAGTCTCTTCCAAATCCGGCTCGACCACCGAGCCCAACATGTTCTACGCAAACTTCAGGAACTTGGTGGAGCAAGCGGTCGGCAAAGACCGGGCCGGACAACACTTCATAGCCGTTACTGACCCTGGAAGTTCGCTGGCGAAGATCGGGGAAGAACAGGGTTTCAGGCGGGTGTTTTTGAACCCGACCGACCTAGGTGGCCGGTACTCGGTGCTTTCCTATTTCGGGCTGGTTCCAGCGGCGATTATGGGGCTAGACTTATTGAAGCTGCTGGACCGGGCTGATAACATGCGGGATCATTCCGCTTCGAATGTGCCGATCCGCGAGAACCCCGGCGCATGGCTGGGTGCGGTGATGGCTGTGCTTGCTCAGAAGGGCCAGGACAAGCTCACCTTGGTCACCTCGCCATCGATCAGCAGCTTCGGCCTGTGGGTCGAGCAGCTCATCGCCGAGAGCACGGGCAAAGAGGGTCAGGGGATCGTGCCTGTGGCCGGCGAACCGATGGCCGGAGCTAATATCAGAAGTTGTGGAAATTGAGTGACGCCGGTCGTAAAGAAAGGCGTACCCTTCCAGC
>JAQBXL010000170.1 GCA_027624135.1 Chloroflexota bacterium | reverse complement strand
TCATGCATCCTCCTATGTGGGAATAGTGTCATGACCATGGACGCTCTGGTGGGCCGGGAAGTCAAGGAACTCCGGCCGACACCATAACAAAATATGAAGGAGCGGAATCAACTTCGTAGGCTTATTTATTTGTATAATCCTTGCTGCTAGATAGCGAATAAGCAATGTTTAGGAGGCTAACCGATGGCAGATGGGTTAAAGATGGAACAGGTTCAAGCGGCGATGAAGGCCATGATGGACAAGGCCATGGAGAAACCCAACGAACCAATAGCAATGTGCATCGTTGACGCGACCGGCAACTTGGAAGCATACGCCAAGATGGATAACCTACGGATTTTCAGCCGTCGGCACGCGCAGCGTAAGGCTTACACCGCCGCGATTATGGGGATGGATACCGGGGCCCATGCCGAGCGGTTGCACGGTGGAGGCCGCAACATCGCTGACTTGGGTGATCCGATGCTGACCTTCGGCCAGGGTGGCTTGGTAATCATGAAAGACGGGGTTATCCTGGGCGGCATCGGCGTCGGCGGTTACCCAAGCGGTCAATCCGATGAGGATGTGTCCCGGGTTGGGCTCGATGCCATGAAATTGTAGAAGGCTCCCAGAGCTGTGCCAGTCGTTGTTGTGAACGATGACAAGCGCGTCCCTGAACGAATGCAGGGACGCGCTTATTCAGGGCGACCATTGGGCCCGGCGAAAACCATACAGGAGAGTCCGCGGAGCTGCCTTAGGTGCCGCCCAGATGAGCGACCCAACTATTGACGGCAGGGTCTAGAGCGTTTTCCCTCTGCACTTGAGTTTCACCATCAAATTCACTAGTCTATGATATATCTACCTTATGATTGTGGGACGATATCATAAAGCAAGTTCGCTCATGATTGCCCTATTTGCTCTGGGGATGGGCGCTCTAATCGGCTGTTCGGCGCCAAGCACAATTCCTACCCCGCAAATCCCATCCACAGGATCAGCCCTGGTCCAGAGTCCGGTCGAAACGCCTACTCCCGACATTGAGGCCACGGTGGAGGCAAAAATCAGTGCGACTCTAGCGGCTATGCCACCAACACCCACGTCTGCACCCACCAACACCCCGATGCCAACCGCCACCCCCACATCAGTCCCAACTCCCACTGCAACTCCTAGACCCACCCGTACGCCTACACCGGTGCCGATTGCCGAACCGCAGATAACTAAAGTAGCCACTACTAGCAATGGCCAGTTAATTGTGTTACAAGCCTATCTCCCGGAAGAGAACCGAAATAGGACCGTGAGAAGAGTGGTGATGGACTTCCCAAAACATGGAATAGGCGAGTACCTGGTTGGCTTCGAGCATACAAGTGGGCCGTATCACCTGGGAGAGTTTTACGTCGACCCATCGATGCTCGAACGCCAAAACCTAGACTGGATTCGGGATAACGTGGACATATCGGTTTGGCAATTGCCCCAGAGGGTGGCCTGCACCGGCAGTATGCGGCCAGCGATCGATTGTGGAGACCGGGTCAGCTATGAGCCGGTGCTGCCGGATACCCCACTGGAAATTGGCGACATAATCACCTTCCGGCTCAGCGACCAGGACGTGGATGTTGACAGAGATTGTCCGTGGATTGCCGAATCCTGGGATTTGCAGAGCGTTTCCGCCTTGACCGGCACCAATAGTATTTACATCATTCATCGAGTGATCCGGAAAGTCCAAGGCTCTTATCCGGAGGCGTTCATCACCAGCGGCGACAACAACTTCTTTGAGGACGACTGCGCGGTAAAGAAGCCCAGCATTGTCCTCAAAGTCGTTGAGATCGAAAAGGACTACTATGTTGTGGATGCAAATGGATACAGCCGTGCGGTGCGCGAGCATCAGAAGCTATTGGAAGAAAAAGGCAACGGTCTCAATCGGTTTTTCGACTTGATCGATCTTTACAATGTGTCGCTGGCCGACTACAACCGCCTCAACGGAACCAATGCTTCCCTGGAGTTGTTGCAGTCGATGTACCAGAACCTGGTTCAGATGAACGCCGAGTTAGATCAGTTGGCCGATCGCCTGGACGCATTGCCGTCCAAAATCGACGTAGCCGAGAAAGACATAGATCGTACTATTAGTCGATAGCTTGAATGGTAGCCACTATGACCTGATAGTGGCTCACGCCGCCTGCTCCAACGCCAGCAACTCAGCCTGCTGGAGCACGGTCTGGACGGCAGCCTCCTGAAGATCAGGCGGGTAACCATACTTGCGCAGGGCTCGGCGCACCAGTACTCGGAGCCGTGCCTTGACACTCTCCTTCACCGTCCAGTCGATGCTGGTGTTCCGGCGCACCGTAAGCACCAACTCGGTAGCTATGACCCGGAGCTGGGCATCCCCCAGAACGTCCAACGCGCTGCGGTTCTCGGCCAGGGCGTCGTAGAAGGCCAGTTCATCCTGGGACAGCCCCATCTTTTCTCCGCGCTGGTCGGCCTCCCGCATCTCACGGGCCAGGTCAATAAGCTCCAGAATAACCTGAGCCGCTTCTATGGAGCGGTTCTGGTAACGCCGGATGGCTTCCTCCAGCATCTCTGAGAACTTGCGGGCCTGCACCGCGTTGCGAGTCATGCGCACTCTGATCTGATCGAGCAACAACCGCTGGAGGGCCTCGGCGGCCAGGTTGCGCTGGGGCATATGCTGGACTTCTTCCAAGAACTCTTCGGACAGCAGCGAGATGTCCGGTCGGTCGATACCGGCCTGGGCGAAGAGGTCGATGACTCCCTGGGGGATCACGGCACGAGACACCAATTGTGCGATGGCGGTATCGACGTCGAACTGGGTCCGCCCCCCAGTGCTGCCGCCAACTTTGTTCAGGACGCTGGCCACCGCCAGCATGTAGCCCACGTCGTCGCGGATGGCGATGGCGTCTTCATGGGGCACTGACAGGGCAAAGGCCCGCTTCAGGGCGGTGCTGGATTCTAAGTATCGCTTCTTGCGATCTTCCGGCTGCTCCCTGGAGTTTGGCGGCAGCGTCAATATATGCTCCACGCCGTTGACGATGGCGGCGGTCTTCTGCGATGCGGGAGCAGCGACAGCTGTCGCCAGGTCGAAACCATGAAACATAGCCTGGACAATCTCGTATTTGTCCTTCATCAGCGCGACGGCCTCGGCCTGGTCGAAGCTGGGCCGTCCCTTGCCACCGCTGCGGGTGTATTCGGCCAGAGCGTTCTTCAGGTCGGCGGCCAGGCCGATGTAGTCCACGATCAGGCCACCGGGCTTGTCCTTGAACACTCGGTTCACCCGGGCAATGGCCTGCATCAGTCCATGACCCCGCATGGGCTTGTCCACATACATGGTGTGCAAGGAGGGGCAGTCAAAGCCAGTCAGCCACATGTCCCGGACAATGGCGATCTGGAACTCGTCGTTGGGGTCTTTGAACCGGTCGGCCAGGTCCTGACGGCGGGGCTTGTTGCGGACATGCTGCTGCCATTCCAGAGGGTCAGTGGCCGACCCGGTCATCACCACCTTGAGCACGCCTTTCTTATCGTCGTAGTCGTGCCACTGAGGCCGCAGTTTGATGATGGCGTTGTACAGGTCAACGCAGATGCGGCGGCTCATGCAGACGATCATGGCCTTTCCGGTGAGGGTCTCCAGCCGCGTTTCCCAATGCTGGACGATGTCCTCAGCCACCTGCTCAATGCGCTTCTCAGTACCCACCAGCTTCTCAACGGCAGCCCACTTGCGCTTGATCCGCTCGGTCTGCTCTACTTCTTCGCCCTCGGTGACGTCGGCGATCTCGTCGTCGATGATCTCCCGTTCCAGTGGGTCAAGTTCGATTTGCACCAGGCGGTTCTCGTAGTAGATGCGGACGGTGGCCCCGTCCTCGACGGCGCGCTG
Organism: Chloroflexota bacterium; assembly: GCA_027624135.1. Lineage (GTDB taxonomy): Bacteria > Chloroflexota > Dehalococcoidia > Lucifugimonadales > UBA3495 > UBA9611. The sequence continues at coordinate 835 of JAQBXL010000170.1, read as the reverse complement.
GATATCGTAAACGTCGATGTAGTCACCGAAGACCGCCGGGGTGTTGCGGTCGGCGGCCTCAATGGGGGTGCCAGTGAACCCGATAAACGACGCATTGGGCAGGGCGTCCCGCAGGTGTCGGGCCAGACCGTCGATGAAGTCGTACTGGGAGCGGTGGGCCTCGTCGGCGACCACGATGATGTTGCGCCGGGCGGAAAGCTGGGGGAAGGTGTCGCCCCGTTCCTCGGGCATGAATTTCTGGATGGTGGTGAAGATGACCCCACCAGCCTCCCGCTTCAGCAATTCCCGGAGTTGCGCCCGGTTCTCAGCCTGGGCCGGTTCCTGGCGTAACAGTTCCCGGCAGGCCCCGAATACGCCGAACAACTGGCTGTCCAGGTCGTTGCGGTCGGTGAGCATCACCACAGTGGGGTTGCGCATGGCTTGGTCACGGGCAATCTTTCCGGTGAAGCAGACCATGGAGAGACTCTTGCCGCTGCCCTGGGTGTGCCAGACCACTCCGATACGTTTGTCCCCCTCCGGGCCGGTAGCTTGGCGGGTGGCTTCAATGGCCTTGTTGACCACGTGGTACTGGTGGTAGGCGGCCAGCTTCTTGACGGTGCCGGTGCGCTCGTCCTCGAAGAGAACGAAGTTCTGAAGGATGTCCAGGAAGCGCCGGTGCTCGAAGATGCCCTCCAGGAGCACGTCCAACTGAACAAAGAAGTCGCTGGGCGGCTCTTCGCCGTTGACACTCTTCCAGGGTAGGAACCAGTTGTAGGGGGCGGATATGGTCCCGGCGCGGGCCTCGGCGCCGTCAGATACTACCAACAGTTCGTTGAACTGAAATAGCAGGGAAAGC
>JAQBXL010000169.1 GCA_027624135.1 Chloroflexota bacterium | reverse complement strand
TTCGACATCCTTGGAATGCGGAATTATATTTGGCGGTATCCCAGAGGGAGCTCTATCCAGGAAAGTCGGTTTGATCTGGGGAATGTCGGTTAAAGCCGAGAATGCGGCATTGGCGTCTAACGGCAATGCCGGCAATAACGGCAACAGTGGCAACACAGGCAACACAGGCAACACAGGTAACAATGGCAACAATGGCAATACCAGCAACAACGGCAATAATGGAGACATCTCTTCGGACAAGGGCAAGCCTGCCGATGCTGGTAATTCCTCCAATGGCGAGTCCGATAAGGATAAGCCCAACGGCAACGGTTCTGATAACGGTAACGCCAACCAAATCGGGTCTGAAAAGGGTAAGCCCGCCGATAACGGCAACTCAGCAGACAAAGGGCAAGGCAAATCTGCGAGCGACAATGACGATGAAGATTCGAATAAGCCGGACAAGTCCGACGACAAAGATGGCAAACTCGGATTATTGATGCGCGCTGAGCCCCTCATGAAATTAGGATTTTCGAAAGGGGAAGCATTCACACTGGTGAATCAGGGTCAGGCGATCAAGATAGTAGTGTCGGTCGCCAAAGAGTTGCAGCTAGACCTCTCTGAAGAGTATGTCTCAGATCAGGTTAACCAAGGATTTGGAGCCGCAGTCTCTGAAGCGATCGCCACCGCGCTTGACAACTGGGACGGCGGCAATCGCAACGCCTCAAACAACAAAGACAAAGACAAAGACAAAGACAAGGGCAACGGCCAAGGTCCGGAAGTAGACACAGGCAGCGTCAACAATGGCTTCGAATATGATTTTGCCTATGACTACGCCCTTGCCCTTGAGGCCAAAAATAAAGAGAAAGCCAAGAACGCCAAGAACGGCGACAAGGGCAATAATGGCGACAACGGCAACAACGGCAACAATGGCAACAATGGCAACAATGGCAACAATGGCGACATCGGCAACAACGGCAACGGCGGTGGCGGCCCTCCTTAGATCTCAGAGCCGGAACCGGCTCTCTTGCCGGTTCCTGCTCCATTCGTAAATTAAGCTAGGAACTATCTACCCACGCAGCCAATGACGGGACGGGCGGCTTTAACGTCGCTATCGTTGCCGTCATAATCGTTTATAAATCAGGCATCAGCGAAACATGATTACCGCGCAAATAGAGAAGCGCCAAATGGAAACAACGCAAAATACCGAGAACCTTAGCCAGCAGATCGAATCGTTCTACCAAGTGAGCCAGTTCGTAGAATCGATCGACGATATCGAGAAACTGCTGGAGTTGATTATGGGTGAAGCAGAGTCGGCCGTCGGAGCCGAGGCTGCCTGCATCGCCCTGTATGACCCGTCGGACGAGCGTCTCCGCATCAAGTTTGCCTCCGGAGCGAAAAGAGACCAGGTTAAGGGTGTGTCTTTGGAGCTGGGACAAGGGATCCTGGGCAAATCGGCATCCTCCAATTCGACGGTCCGGGCCGATACAGTCCAGAAGGACTCTCGATTCGATTCGTCAGTAGACGAGAAGACCGATTTTTCAACACGAAGCGTCTTGGCCACGCCGATCCGGCGGCGAGGCGTTCTTCTCGGCGTTCTGGAAGTGATTAACAAGAGGGGCGAGCTTGTTTTCAGCGACGCCGATGCCCGCTTGTTGGAGATCGTTGCGGGCCAAGCCGCGATCGCAATCGACAATGCCCGTCTCCTAGAACGCACCCTGCAAGCCGGCCGCCTGTCAACCGTGGGGAAGATGGCTTCCAGCCTGATCCATGACTTCAAAGCGCCTTTGACCGTAATCCAGGGATTCGTGGACCTCTTGGGCGACCCCGATATGCCTCCGGAGCGGCGGCAGAAGTATTCTGGAATGATCCAAGATGAGGTCGCGGGCTTCCTCACCTCGGCCCAGGCATTGCTGGAGTACGCGCGGGGTGAGATACGTTTCGCTCATGAAGAAGTTCAATTCGACGAATGGCTCGAATCCATCGCGGAAATTCTCCGGCAAAGCCTGTCCAAAGCCAAGATTCAGTTGGAGACTGAGTTTGAGTGCAAGGGCAAGGTTTGGTTAGACCGGGAAAAGATGCGAAGGGTGGTCTTAAACATAGCGTCCAACGCCAAAGACGCCATGCCAGATGGGGGAACGTTAACCATCTCCACCTCCCAGGACGGCGAGAATTGGCGATTGGACATTCACGACACAGGCACAGGAATCCCGGTGGAGAACCGGTCCAAGATATTCGAGCTGTTTGCTACTTTCGGGAAGCAAAACGGCACCGGGTTGGGTTTGGCCATGGTCGACGAGATCATTCAGGGACATGGCGGTAAGATCTCGTTGGAAAGCTGTCTCCTAGGCGAGAACGGCAGCCTAACATCTGGCACCATATTCACTATAAGCGCTCCGATTGCCCGGGCGGCTTCGAACAACGAGGAAAACCCAGTGGAAACCCGGGCGGAAACCACTGAAGAAGTGGCTCTCCGCAATTAGCGGGCAACCCGCGCTGACCAACTCTCAACTAGAAAGGCCCTCGGGATAATCCGAGAGCCTTTTACTTTGGCTGTACAGACCACCGGAGACCGTCAGCTAACCAGCGGCAATCCCTCGTCACGGCGGACATCGTTGATGATCTGCAAGACGCGCTGCTCGAAAGGCGGATACTCCAACTCGAACTCGCCTAGAAGCCGGTTGTTGTCGGCCAGGTAATTACCGGAGTCTTCCTTGCCTCCCTGGCTGTCGAAATTGATCTGGGCGTCAGGCAAGTACCTCTTCACGATACCTGCCAGGTCGCCCAGGCTGATGGGGTGGCCGCCCGAGTTGTAGATCGGGTAGTGGCTCTTGTCCACCATCGTCACCCTCACAAAGGCCTCGGCGATGTCGTCCACATGCACCGGCAGGCGCATAAGTCCTGCTTTCGGGAAGCTAACCGCCTCGCCAGACGCCGGCAGGGTGACACACCGCACATGGTCGGTGGAACCCCTGACCTTGTCAGGCCCGGTGACATTGGCGGGGCGGATGCCGGTAATGGACATGCCATAGACGTCGTTGAATTGCTGGGCCTGAAATTCGTTGAACCGCTTATGCATGGCGTACTGGCTGGTGCCGTGCATCGGGTCGTCTTCGTTGATCGCCCGGTCGCCGAAGTTGGACTGTTGGCCGCTGACGGCGATGGAACTCGCATAAGTCACGCGGTTCACCCCACAGACACGGGCCGCTTCGAAGCAATTGTCCATGCCCAGCACGTTCAGCTTCATGGTGAAATGGGGCGTATCCTCGCCGCTGCCCAGCAGATAGGCCAGATTCATGATGCGGTCCGGTTTGGAGCGTAGTATGGCCGTCACCACGTCTTGGAACTGCATGATGTCGCCGCGCATGACTTCAACCTGGTCGCCAAACTCGCTATAGTCTGCCGCTCCGGGGTTGATGTCAAAAACGACGACCTTCTCGCCGCGTTGGACCAGCCGGGGCACGGCTCGTTTTCCGATAAAACCAGTGCCACCCAAGACCAATGTTGTCATCATTCACTCCTGATTCGTGTTAGCCTCATCGAGGCCGAGTGTCCCAGCATCATCCCAACCTACCCACGCTGCCAAGATGATTGGCTCTACACCCTTGTTTGTCAATACTGCTCCTGTTCCTTGACCAACCGGGGGCCAGGATTTAAATTGCTAGCAATCCACGGGCAAGCGCCCGGCACGAGTGCCCCCTGAGGGCGCCCTCTGACTGTGGGTGCCCTCCAATCAGAAATTAGGAACAATATGAGCCTAGAAGGCAAAGTAGCGATAGTAACCGGGGCCAGCCGGGGGATCGGCAAAGCAATGGCCATGGGCCTGGCGGCGGAGGGCGCCTACGTGGTGGTGGCTGCCCGCTCCGAAGAAGCTAGGGCCATGCTGCCCGGCACCATCCACTCCACGGTCGGTGAGATCGAAGACTTGGGCGGAAAAGCGCTGGCCGTGCCCACGAACGTCCGTGAAGAAGACAGCATCCGCCACCTGGTGGACCGCACCCTGGACGAGTTCGGGGCCGTGGATGTGCTGATCAACAACGCCGCCATCGGCAGCTACACGCCCTTTTTGGAAATGACCGTCAAGGAATGGGACCTGGTTATGTCCATCGATCTGCGGGCGCCCTTCATCGCCTGCAAAGCCGTGGCCCCCATCATGATCGAGCAGGGCGGCGGCAGCATCATCAACATCTCATCCCATGCGGCCACCAACATATTCTCCTCCACTCTGTCGGCGGACAGCGAGGATATTGCCCTCATCGGCCAGAACTACGGTGCAGCCAAGGCGGGTCTGGAACGGCTTAGCTGGGGTCTGGCCCTTGAACTGGGTCCGCATAACATTGCGGTGAACGTCTTGAAGCCCCTGCGCCCGGTAATCACCGAGGGCTTCCTGGCCCAGCGTCCGGACGCCGACGTATCCACCTGGGCCACACCCGCCGACATGGTCAAAGCGGCCAAATTCCTGGCCAACCAGGACGCCAAGGGCCTGAGTGGTGCAACCGTAACAGCCGAGGAACTGGTGCGGCGGTTGGGGCTTTAATTTCCCTAACGCGTAGACGCCTACATTGACAGGTTTCGGTCGCTGCCATACGCTTTTATACAACGATTTCGAAGTAAGCTTGGACTAAGGTGGACCCCATCAGTTGGACAGGTTTAGTGCAATGTTAAGTGAGAGTCCCGCCGTCGTTCCAGGGTCTGCCAATGCTCTACTTGTTGACCACCTCC
>JAQBXL010000168.1 GCA_027624135.1 Chloroflexota bacterium | reverse complement strand
TTATTTCTGTCATCTTAGGAGCGGGACTCTCTCTTAGCTAGCTGTCTAAAAAACCGATACCACCTCACTGTGCATACAGCCGAGCACTGGAGATTGCCCCCGATATCTGCGAGGCGATGTTGCTGAGCAGACGGACATGTGGGTCCTGATAGACATCCGTGTGTTTGGATTGGATCTGCAGGATTCCAAAGATCTCATTCTTGGTCCGCAGAGGCACGGCGACATGGGACATGATGCCAGCATTTTGTTGAACGACCGTCAGATTTCCATGAAAGGCCAGATCGTGGACGTCTGGCGCTACAGATACTGCAGGCTTCTGATGCTGGAGCACCTGATGCACGATAGTTCCTTCGATCGGGTACCTATCGCCGGCTTTGGCTCCCGGGAAGCTGATGCCCCAGCTATAAGCTGTCTCGGCGTAACGACCGTCCCTTACGGCCAGCGTGATGTTGATGCGGTCCAGCGGTAAAAGTTTGCTGACGACCTCTCCAAATTGCGCGTAGACCTCTGACATATCAGCGGACGAGCTGATGATCCGGCCAATCTCAGCCAATACCCCATTTTCTTCGGCGAGGCGAATCACATTGGAGTCCGCAGTTTGAGATTTGGTAGCCTGCTTTGTGGCCTCCATGGATGATTTGCGCTCCTAATTCTACGGACTTGGCCCACTCGGCAGGGACCCGTAGGCCAATATTAGCTTGAAAGCATAAGTTGAATGTGTGAATTGCCGGTGAAATTAAGAGATAGAACCGATTCTGGTGACCAATGGTCGACCGAATCCGCAAACATGAAATACAGCCGGGATTTTGAGCTCCCAGCTAGAGAGATTCCTTATTTTGTTTAAGGCATCCGGGGGTCATGTTGATCGAGTAAGGTGTGGAGCGCCTTCAGGGTATAGGGCTTCGACATCACCGCAAATGGTCCGGTCTCTAGGGCTGCTGCCATCATCTTGGAGTCGGGGAACCCAGTTACGATAACAACCTGGGCGGTGGGGTCTTTGCGCAGGATCTCCTGGAACGTCTGGGCGCCGTTCATGCCCGCCAGCATGAGGTCCAAAAAGATCAGGTCAAACGTCTGATCTTCCAGTTCGCCCAATGCGGCTTCACCAGACCCGACGGCGGTCGGGTTCCATTTGTGTGCCGACAATGCGCGAGCCAACACGATGCGAATTTGAGCATCATCGTCCACGACCAACGCGGTGGGAACCTGTGATACCGGTAGGGCAGCATAAGTCCCTTGGCCGACCTTGCGAATGATGTACCCTTCTTGGCTCAATAGGTCCAGAGCCTGTTTCAGGGTATTGAAAGCTACGTCGTGTTCCTTGGCAAGATCGTGTTGGCGAGAAAGGCGCTCTCCCGGGGCATATACACCGTCGAGGATGGCTTTGCGTATCGAGTTCGCTACTGTTATATATCGTAGTCTTGATGGCATCTGGCGATTTCACCTTAGTTTGGAACCTGCAACCCAGTCCATTGATATGGAGTGCTTAGATAATACTGGTATTAACTCGAGACTTCAATCCACCCTAGCATCATGCAAATTCGGGTAACCAAATCAATACCTGGCGACTTCACCGGATGTATCTACGGGCCGGCTGTTGGATTCTGTCCTGATTCGAGGTTCCAGATAGAAAAGAAACGGGCGTCCCGAATCGATTGGGACGCCCCTTCAAACGCACCGGCATGCCGGATTATGCTGCCTTACTTAATGGTAGCCTAGTTGGGGGTTACCGCCAGAGCTCGAATCTCTCCGAATTCCTTTTTGAGCTTGCTCCAGGTGTCTCCACCGTCTTCGCTAACGTAAACGTAGCCGAAGATTGTGGCTGCGGCGACCACATTGGGAATCTCGGGGTTGTTGGCCAGCCAATAGACCACCGAGTTGGGCTCTACCGGGAGATTTGCCGGCGCCCAAGTTTTGCCTGCGTCTTTGGTCATCTGCACGCAGCCAACGACACCTGGGATGAAATCGCCGTTGCCGACGAACATCACATCGGGGTTATCAGGTTTGATGATCATGCCTCGGCAGTAGGACCGTACATCGTCGGGATTGAACTTGGGGAAATAATGGTAGTCCCAGCTTTCGCCCTCGTCGGTGCTGGTGGCGAAGCCGTAGGGGCTGGTGCAATACACAGCGGGGTTGGCGCCGGTCTTCACAGCCATGCCGTGAATGTCGCCATGGAAGGGATCTGGCCCCAGATCGGGCATGTGCACCCATTTGTCGCCGCCGTCCATGCTCTTGTAGACGCCATCGACTTCGATACCGGCCCAGATGGTGTTGCTGTCCCTTGGGTCAACAATCATGTTGGTGGTGCGAGGAGTTCCGATGGGGCATTCCTTGGTCACGCCCATGGACAGCTTGTCCCAGGACTTTCCGCCGTCGCGGGAGCGGAATCCTTCAGGGCGGGTACCGGCGAAGATCGTGTCTGTCTGGGCTGGGTCCACGGCGACCGACCAGACCTGTAGATCGCCGATCGGTGAATCCACGCTCGCCCAGTTGACGCCATTATCGTCGCTGCGGAAGAGACCCATGCCGTCGGAACCGGCCAATATCCTATGAGGTTCGTCCGGATAGGTACGTAGAGCCCGGATATTGCACTCTGACGGAATCGGTTGCCGAATCTTCGTCCAAGTCTCGCCGCTGTCGCCGCTTACGTTCATTCCTTGACCGATTGTGCCGACCAATATGGTGAAGTTGTCCGCCATGACCTGTCCTCCTAATTTCCTGGGTAAATTTGGGGTTGGACGCTGGGGAAAATGTTGGGCATATGATAGCCCCCGACCGGCAAAAACGCCAGGGGCAGTCTCCAGTGGCGCTCTAAAGTACCGGTCTCCAGTGGCCCCGGAGAGCCCGATATCGATCGGCTGGCTGTGACCGGTTAGGTCTCGTACTTCCCGCGCCCTCGTACTTCTCGCGCAAAGAGATTCGACCTTCCAGCCGTCTCGATATTGATATTCAGCCTGTTGACACCTAGACAGATGCCCCATCAGAATGAATATATAACATCAATAACACCTATGGGAGGCTCAAGATGGCGCAAGTACAGACTTCTACTTACACGATGGAAGAATTTGTCGAGGACGTTAGGAACGTCTTCAAGAACGAAACAGACACTCACGTCCAGGCTAAAACAGCGTCTGAATACCTGAAGAGATTGTTGGCCGTTCCCGGCTGGCTCGAAGAGAAGCTTGAGCTAGAAGAGGGAGGCGGCTACGGACGATTCTCCCTCCATCTTGACGAGGAGACCGGCCACCCCGGCAACGGCTGGTGGTTGATGGCTTCGGTCCAGAAGCCCGGCCAGGACAACCTGCCGCATGACCATGGTGTGACCTGGGTAGTCTATGGGGTCTATAAGGGCGCCATCCAGCAGCGCAAGTGGCGCTGGGCCTTCCCTGGCGAAGGGGTCGACCACGCTCAGATCGTGGAGCACGGTAGATTTGTGCAGAAAGATGGCGCTGTAGCCTACTTCCTGCCCGGTGAGATCCACGACACTCTGAACGTCGAAGAGGGCCGCTCTTTGGTGATTCGTCTCGAATCCCAGAAACTGGACCGGGTGACCCGGTTCCAGTACAACCCGGAGACCGGCTCCATGAAGGTTATGGACCGGTAGTTCCCCACCGGCTTTCGGTAGTCGAACAAAGAGCCCCTGGCATCTGCCGGGGGCTCTTTTGTCCACTATCAGCCCTTTAGTTATAGAGGCAAATCGACTCGTGCCATGGTGTCTGGCCTTTGAACACATGCATCTTCACCCGTTAGTGCAACTTCTGTTGGGATGACTTGAATGGGTAGTGTCATATTTAATTCCCCTCCGACTCCGCCTTACCAACGTAAGTGTTCTGCCTGCAGGACTGCGATTCCTGAGACAGGAGGACTTTCTTTCTGTGATGCTCATCGCCTCGAATATGATGAGCGGCAGCGGAACGGCGTGGCCACTAAAGACCTGGACACAAGATGGCATGACCGGCTGGTCACTTGGCGGGAGCGCCCATCTGCCCTTGATGAGGAGCCTCACTCCGAGCGATTTCACTTCACCCGTGGAGCAGAACCATGGAAAGTGTTCACGCGGGGATATTCGGGTTTTAGGCTGCCTGACTGAATCGCGATAGATATCCCAAACAATCAAATACGGCGGTTTGTCGATATCGATCGGTCTGATTTCTTGGATGACCTAGAAGGAAAGCGGCCCGCGCCGTATCAGGAAGACTTGCATCAACGCTGGGGCAATCCCGCGGTAAGAGAACCCCAAGGAGGGTTCGCGCACCATTACAGGGACACAGGTGGGAATTACTCTGCACGGTTGATGATAGAGAACGCACAAATCCCGGTTTACGGCGTTTCAGAAAACGCCTTTGGTCTCAGGGTCCGCGTTACAAGATACTCCCAAGCATCCCGTGGTCCTGAGGGTGTGACGTTGATATTTGCAGGTCCTGATCCGGTATCTCCGCAGGTCGTTGCGAGTTTCGATGCATTAAGAGTAGGCATCCGTAACCTTAAGCTTCCGCCATGGTACGGCGTTCGTCCCAATGCCGACCCGGCCTTGAGATTCTTGACCAGTTACAGGCGGGATTTGAGTGAACAGATTCATATGGTCTCGCCTCAAACCATTACTCGACAGATAGTGTTACCTGGCTTCGAACTCGAGACCGAGATTCTGAACTGGCCAGATCCTATAAACCGGGATTCCCCAGATCAAACCGACTTTCCTAGATATAGCCCCCTCTGGGATGGCGCCAACTA
>JAQBXL010000022.1 GCA_027624135.1 Chloroflexota bacterium | reverse complement strand
GCTGGAAGGGTACGCCTTTCTTTACGACCGGCGTCACTCAATTTCCACAACTTCTGATATTAGCTCCAGCCATAACTGTCATGGGAATGTTTCATGGCTTGGTGCTGCACAAATCTCTGGACCCTGATATTGACATAAATGCCTGCGGCGATGCTATGCGGGCACTGTACCAAGGATTATTCCACACATCGGCAGACGGAGCGTGACCTTTGGGTCCCGTTGGCATAGACCACATAATTTGGGGAGGAAATTGACCAATGGCACTTAATCTCTCGACAGAGAATCTGGCACGCTCAAGCGCTACCCATCCATGGCGGGTGGTGTTGATCTGGGTGGCCTTCCTCGCAGTTTGCATGTTCATGATTGTCAACTATCTGGAAGACGGCCTAACAAACAAGTTTGTTTTTACCAACAACTCAGAGGTCAAAGTGGGGATTGACCTATTGGAAGCCGAGATTCGCGGCCCCACCGGCACCAACGAAGTCGTGGTGTTTGAATCGACGAAATATACGGTTGACGACCCGGAATACCAGGCGGCAGTTGAGTCTCTTACTGCGGACCTGCAAGCGTTGGGCGAGGACATCATCCGCGTTGAAACGCTGGGAAATTTCTATAGTAACGGCGCGCCTTTCTACGTCTCTGAGGATCGCGCGACCACGTTTATCTCCTTTGTGATGGCCGGCGATTTCGACCAAAATGCGGACAACATTGAACAGGTGGTCGACGTCGTTCACGAGTCAGCGGAAGCGGAGAAAGCCGACTTCGTCATAAAGACGACGGGACAGTCCACCATCGGTTTGGATAACCGGGAATTGAGCCAAGAAGACCTGGAAAAGGGCGAAATGCTCGGCGTGCCGATCGCTCTCATCATCCTAGTGGTGGTGTTGGGTGCATTCGCGGCGGCCCTCGTGCCGTTGGTCATGGCGATAGTGTCAATCGTAGTGGCCATTGGCATATCAGCCATGCTCGGCACCTTCTTCGAACTGTCCTTCTTTGTGACAAATATCATCACGATGATCGGTTTGGCTGTGGGTATCGACTATTCGCTGTTCGTCGTTTCCCGATATCGTGAAGAGCGGGGCCGTGGGATGGAGAAAGTGGATGCCATTGGTCAAGCTGGAGCCACCGCGGGTAGAGCCGTAGTTTTCAGCGGAATGACCGTTGTGTTGGCTCTGGTCGGCATGCTTTTGATACCTTTCAACATCTTCATATCCATCGGCCTTGGCGCCATCTTTGTGGTTCTTGGGGCCGTGGCCGCCTCCATGACCCTGTTGCCAGCGATATTAGGAATCATGGGCGATAAAGTGAATGCCCTGCGTGTGCCTTTCATCGGCAAAGGTCAGATCAGCTTCGCACCAGATAAACGAGGAGGGTTCTGGGACAAGTTGGTCGGTTTGGTGACAGCTCACCCGGTCCTCAGCTTATTAATCACCAGTGGGTTGCTCATCGCGCTCATAGTGCCCTTCTTCAGCATCAACACCGGGTTCGCAGGAATATCCACTTACCCCGATGAACTGGAATCCAAGCAAGCATTCTTGACCTTGGACGAAAAATTTTCCTTTGGCGAGGTGACCCCCGCCGAGATCGTGATCCGGGGCGACATCGCCTCGGCCCCCGTTCAGGCTGGAATAGAGCGCCTTAAGGTGCTACTGGCGACGGATCCGGAGGGCGCATTTGGCGATCCCCGCGAACTGGAGGTCTCCGACGCTGGCACTCTGGCGCTGCTGGCAGTGCCGGTGGCAGGCGACACCTCAGGGGAATTCTCCATAGCGGCAGTGACCAGGCTGGACGAGGTCTATGTAGAACAGGCTTTCGCTGGCACCGACACGGAGATCTACGTTACTGGCGAGACTGCCTTTAACATAGAATTCTTCAAAATCTCGTCCGATTCAGTATGGGTGGTATTCCCATTCGTCTTAGGGATCAGCTTCCTGCTTCTGTTGGTTGTGTTCCGATCGATCGTACTGCCGATCAAAGCCATCATCCTCAACCTGATGGCGGTCGGAGCGGCCTACGGCATCTTGGTCCTGGTGTTCCAAGAGGGATTCCTGGCCGGCTTCTTCGGGTTGCAGGAGTCGCGCACGATTGAGTCGTGGATCCCGTTGTTCTTGTTCACGATCCTGTTCGGGTTGTCGATGGACTACCACGTCTTCCTGTTGTCCCGCATACGGGAGCATTACGACGCTAACCACGATACCAACGCGGCAGTGGCATTTGGCATCCGGTCCACCGGACGGCTGATCACAGGCGCCGCGCTGATCATGGTAGCCGTGTTCTGGGGATTCTCCACAGGCTCTCTGGTTGGCCTGCAGCAGATGGGCTTTGGCTTGGGGATGGCGATCCTTCTGGATGCGACCATAGTCCGGTGCGTGATGGTGCCCGCGTCCATGAAGCTTCTTGGGGAGGCGAACTGGTATTTGCCAAGCTGGCTGGAGTGGATCCCCAACGTGCGGTTCGAACCACAGTCTGAGACACGAGCATTGGGGGCTGCCGACGACGACTAAGCAAACGCAATATCCTTAGCAGACCATCAAAGGGCGTACCGTTAATTCGGGACGCCCTTTTTGATAGTCTCGAATCGTGGCGCAAGGTAGCCGCGCAGGATACAATACGCCTCTATTGGAATCACGTGGAAACACGGCTGTGGCCCTAGGCTGCAAACAAGAGTTCTACAGGAGTTTTGTGGAGGCCTGATGGCAACGATACTTGAGGACTACATCGCCAAGCACCCCGGTTCAGCCCAACGGTACGTCGAGGCTTCCAAGATATTTCCGGGCGGTGTCACCCATGACACCCGTTACGCCCAGCCCTTCCCGCTGTATATGACCCACGGTGAAGGCCCGCGCAAATGGGACGTGGATGGCAACGAATACATAGACTATGTCTCCGGCCACGGCGCGCTTCTGCTGGGACATTCCCACCCGGCCATAGCTGAAGCTGTTTCCAAGCAGATACTTCGGGGAACGCACCTGGGCGCATCCACCGACGAAGAGATTCGTTGGGCCAAAGCCATCAAAGCGCTGATGCCTTCCGTCGAAAAGCTCAGGTTCCACAGCTCCGGCACCGAAGCCACATTGATGGCCATGCGCTTGGCCCGGGCCTACACCGGCAAAGACAAGATCATCAAGTTGCAGGACCATTTCCACGGCTGGCACGACTATGCCATGGCCGGTTCCGACCACTCGGCGCCCGGCATACCCGAAGCCAATCTGGGCACCATGGTGGTAGTACCGGCCGGAGACCTGGCGGCCGTTGAAGATGTGATTAAGCGGGACCCGGACATCGCCGGCATCATCCTGGAACCCACCGGCGCCCATTTCGGCCAACTTCCCTTCGATGTTCCCAACTACCTCACTGGGCTGCGTGAACTCACCGCCCAGAGTGGGGTAATACTGATATTCGACGAAGTGGTGACGGGGTTTCGCGCCGCCCCAGGCGGGGTACAGGAGCGATATGGGATCAGGCCCGACCTAACGACCATGGCCAAGATTGTGGCGGGCGGCCTGCCCGGTGGCGCTGTCGGCGGCAAGGCTGACATCATCGACATGATCGCCCACCGCAACGACCCTGACTGGGACAACACCCACCGCGTTTACCATCCCGGCACCTTCAATGGGAACCCGCTCTCCGCCGTAGCCGGAGCAACGGCGTTGGAGATTATTGCTTCCCAGCCAATCAACCAACAGGCCGACGCCATGGCCGACAGGCTAAAGGCCGGCCTGAACGAGGTGCTGGGCAAACTTGAAATCCCCGGTCATGCCCACGGTATCGCTTCCATGATTCACGTGGTTCTGGCCGATTGCGATTGCAACCGGGAGACCTGCACCATGTCCCACGCCAAGATCGTCGAGACCAACGCTTCTCCCGCGGTGACGGCAATGAAGCGCGGCTTGCAGAACCGTGGCGTCGACATAATGAGTCGAGAGACTTTCTTGGTGTCAAACGCCCACACCGAGCAAGAGATTGACCAAACGCTAAACGCATTCCAAGACGCCATGGCCGCAGTGCGGGCTGATGGGCTGATCTAGCAGGTCGAATCAACATTCTCTGAATTCTCTGATTCTGGTAGAATTCCCAAAACTAAGACTTAAGCGCGTTATGAGGTGATTTACCATGCCTAGTTTCACAGACAAGCTGACCGTGGGCGGCAGCGAGATGGACATGTACGCCGCTCTGCCCTCAGGCTCAGGACCCCATCCAGCCGTGGTGATCGCCTTTCATGTGGGCGGGCTGGACGACTTCGATAAGAAGATGGCCGACCAGTTGGCCGAGGCTGGCTACGTGGCCGTGGTTCCCGACCTGTTCCACCGTTTCTCTCAGGAAGTCATGGACGGACCCCGGTTGGACCGCTTGGGTCACCTGCAAGATCCGGATATCATCGCCGACATGAACGCCGCAGTGGATTTTCTGACCGCCAACTCCGCCATCGACAACGACCGCATCGGCGTCACCGGATTTTGCATGGGCGGACGCATCGCCTGGCTGATGGCCGCCTCCAACCCGATCTTCAAATGCACTGTCCCGTTCTACGGCGGCAACATCATGGGCAACTGGGGACCGGGAGCCACTCCATACTCGATGGCCGCCAACATCAACTGCCCGATGTTGTTCCACTTCGGCGCTACGGACGGCAACCCATCGGTGGACGACCGGGATAAATTCGACGCGGAACTAGCGCGCCTAGGCAAAGACCACGAGTTCCACACCTACGACGGCGCCGGTCACGCTTTCATGGACTACACCAACCCAGAGCGCCATCACGAAGCGGCAGCAGCGGCAGCTTGGCCCAGGACCATCGACTTCTTCGACAAGCACCTAAAGTAAGCTGGTGCGGAGCGCCCCCTCTCTAACTCTCCCCCGTGCGCGAAGGAGAGGACTAGTTCCTTCCCCAGCTTGGGGGAAGGTTAGGAGGGGGGCGATAGCCTGAATATTTGTAACGATTCGTAGAGGGAATCTATGCCATCATTCTGGGAAAAACTAACGGTGAACGGGACTGAGATGGACGTCTATGCCAGCGTACCCGACGGTTCCGGTCCTTTTCCGGCCGTGGTGGTCGCCCAGCATGCCAGCGGCGTGGACAAGTTCATCCAAGACATCACTGATAAACTGGCCGGAGCGGGTTTCGCTGCGGTGGCTCCCGACCTGTTCCACCGTATAACCGATGAGATGGTGGAGAGCACCGGAAAGTCCAAGCGGGACCAACTCAGCGATCCGCTGATCATCGATGATATTAGCGCCACGGTGGACTTTCTCACGGGCCATTCCTCCATAGATTCCGATCGAATCGGCATCACCGGCTTCTGCATGGGTGGCCGGGTCACTTGGCTGAGCGCCGCCACCAATTCCGCGTTCAAGGCTGCCGTGCCCTATTACGGCGGCAACATCATGGTTCCTTGGGGCAGCGCCACCCAGGCTCCGTTCGCGCTAACATCGGGGATCAAATGCCCGATGTTGTTTCACTTCGGCGAGATTGACGAGAACCCGTCCCAGGAAGACATGTTGAAGTTGGATGTGGAACTGAGCAAGTACAGTGTTCCGCATCAGTTCTACACCTACCCTGGGGCCAACCATGCCTTCATGAACCCAGCCAATCCCCAGCGGTACCAGAGGCCAGCGGCAGAGATGTCATGGCCCCGGACGTTGGACTTCTTTGGGAAGCACCTAGTTGGTCCTCGGGCGGCGGGTAACGACGAACCGGCCTGCGCCTGAATCACTTTCGAATCCACCCGAACAGTTAGGAGTAATCATGCCCCGAGTAGCATTGGACCTGGAATTGCCCGAAGACCGGGCCGCAGCGAGATCCGACGG
The DNA here is from genome assembly GCA_027624135.1 of Chloroflexota bacterium. Taxonomy (GTDB): domain Bacteria; phylum Chloroflexota; class Dehalococcoidia; order Lucifugimonadales; family UBA3495; genus UBA9611. The sequence continues at coordinate 23,391 of JAQBXL010000022.1, read as the reverse complement.
CTGGAGAGTCGCCCCGGGGCTGGTCCCCGGTGAACCCAATCAAGGGTTGGTTGCCGAGATGGGAGATAGCCCAGCCCGGCTGGCTGACTACGACGATTCCGGCTGGGAAAAGAACGCGGATATACAAGAGCGCCGTTCTATTGGATTTACCTTTGCTTGGTATCGGATCAAGGTCACGATTCCCGCTGAGGTCAAAGGCGAGAAGGTGGCCGGTGGCCGGGTTTGGTTCGAGACCAACGTGGATAATTACGGCGAGGTTTACGTCGATGGCAAGATCGACCGGGACAAATGGGTGGTGACTGGCAACAACACCCCCAAGCGCGTCTTGATCGAGGACCCGGCGATTCCTGGATCTGAGCATACCATCGCCGTGTTGGTGGCCAACGCCCCTCTGGGTGCGCCCGTAGGCACGATATTTATGCGGTACGCCATCCTTGCCTTTGAGCCAGCGCCTGGGTCGGCAGCTTAACCAACCACATTTCGTTTGATCTGACCTACGGCCGGATGCCCAATGACGGGGCATCCGGCCGGTTGAATATATTGGAGTTGCCATGAGCAGCCGTTCGTTCGCAGGTAAGTTGGCCGCACCAGACTTTCCCCAAGGACTGGAATGGGTCAACACAAACCGGCCGCTGACGATGCAGGACTTAAGGGGAAAGATCGTGGTCCTGGACTTCTGGACTTACTGTTGAATCAACTGCGCCCATATATTCCCGCAGTTGCGGAAACTGGAAAAGAAGTACGCCAACGAGTTGGCCGTGGTCGGTGTTCATTCAGCCAAATTCCCCAATGAGAAGGACACCGGCAACCTGGGTAACGCTGTCCTCCGCTATCAGTTAGAACACCCGGTGATCAACGACGCCGAATTTCAGGTGTGGCAGCAATACTCGTGCCGGGCCTGGCCCACACTAATGTTCATCGACCCGCTGGGCAACGTCGTGGGCAAACATGAAGGCGAACTGACTTACGAGGCCTTCGACGGCCTGATCGGCAAGATGGTGGCTGAATTCGACTCCCAGGGTATCTTGGACCACCAACCACTCCCTTCGACTTATCAGGAAACTGAAGACGCCAGCCTCAGCGCTTCTCTCAGTTTTCCAGGCAAGGTATTGGCCGACGGTCCGGGAGATCGGTTGTTCATTGCCGACACCAACCACAACCGAATCGTGCTCACATCGCTGACTGGCGCTGTGCAACAGGTGATTGGCAGCGGTGAAGAAGGCCTGGCCGACGGGGGATTCGCCGGGTGCGCTTTCAACCACCCCCAGGGCATGGCTCTGGACCACGAAACTCTCTATGTGGCTGATACTGAGAATCACGCCATCCGCAAGATAAACCTGGCAATGGGCACGGTCGAGACGATTGCCGGAACCGGCGAGCAAGGGCACACCCTGGAGGGCCGCCGTCCGGGCCGTACGATGGAACTTTGCTCTCCCTACGACTTGCTGCACCACGACCGCGTCATATATATCGCCATGGCCGGCATCCACCAGCTATGGACTTTGGACTTGGCGGACGGCATGGCCGGCCCATTTGCCGGAAACGGACGGGAGTCCCTTACGGATGGCCCCCTGGGGACGGCGGAGTTGGCGCAACCCTGCGGTATCACCACCGACGGCGTCAAACTCTACTTCGTCGATAGCGAGACAAGTTCGGTTCGGTCTGCAGATATCAACCCTGCGGGGAACGTGCAAACGATAGTGGGTTTAGACCTGTTCATCTTCGGTGACGTCGACGGCTCGGACCACCATGTCCGCCTGCAACACCCCATTGGCATCACCCACTACGACGGAGTCCTCTACATCACCGACACCTATAACCACAAGATCAAGCGGGTCTTGCCTGCGATGAGGAGCGCTTTCACTGTCTTGGGGAAAGGCCCGCCGGGCCACGTCGATGGGGCTGCGGATCAAGCCCAGTTCTCCGAGCCCAGCGGAATCAGTTTCGCCAACGGCAAGATGTATATCGCCGACACCAACAACCACGTGATCCGGGTCGCCGACATAGAGTCCGGCGTGGTTTCGACGTTGGAAATAACCGGGGAAATAACCGGGGAAATAACCGGTCTCTAAACTCCGAGTTCTCAACACTAACGGCGAGCGCTGGCTGGATACTGCATCAATGTTGGTTAGCGCGCAACCCGGACGACGAACTCACGGACGGCTGCCTCGTATCTGTCTGGATCAACGTTCCACGCCCCAACGTGGGGTGCGTCCTCGAAAAATTCATAAGTCACTATGTCCGGGCGACTCTTCGCCAATCTCTCGCTGATCGACACCGGCACCTTTTCGTCAGCATCGCCGTGAAATAGCAGAATCGGAACCGATATCTCGTCAGCGCGATTCAGATAATCCAATTTTCGCCAATCTATGTCGAATCTGACTCCTGAGATAGACTTCGCGATCGCGGTCAGAAATGATGGAAGATTCCGATTGTCGGCCGCCAAGTCTATCGTCGCAGACGGATCCAGCATTGGAGAGTCTAGAATCACGCCCACCACTTGGTCCGCCAACGGGGACTGGTACATGAAATTAGCGACGATCCCACCGCCCATGCTGTACCCAACCACAATCAGGTCGGCAGCTCCATTGTCCAGAGCGTACCTTGCCGCTGCCTCCAAGTCCTCCCATTCGGTGAGACCATACCAATAATACGCACTTGGGTCATCAGGCATCCCGGCGTCATTTCGATACGTGATCGTCAACGTTGGGAAGTCCGCAGCTTCGGCCACTGCTAGCATACGCAGAGCCTCACCCTGTTTTGCGCCTTTTCCGTGGACGAAAATCACCCATGTGTCATCAGAACCGTCTGTCTTCCAGGCGTCGAGGTTCCCCACCGGCGAAGGAAACTTGATATTCTCAAATGAGATGCCGTGGGCGCGCTCTGGGTCGCCCGGGAAGGCGTATTTATCGAAATGAACCTGGTCTCCCACGGTCAGAGAGCCCTCTAACTCTGTGTATTCACGTAGCGCCTCGACCCCATCGACCTCCAGAGTTTCTCCGGTCCTGGCGTAACCCCCAGGCCAGTCGAATCCGATCGTTCCTGGTTGCTTAAGGAGGTCCTCTTCAGTTGGAAAAACGAGCCTGACGCGATCATCTTCCAAAGCGATAACTTCAACATCGTATTCTGTGGGGTCGTGCTTAACGGCCAGCACACCGTCTTCGATCTGGACCGAGTAGTACCATGAGATTCCGAGCACGGCCACAATCAAGACTACTACCAGACTGCCAAATGTGACGGCTAAAAGTTTCGGCGTCAGTCTGAACCGCTGCATAGTAACTATTCCTATCCGAAATTGTAATAAATTCCAGTCTAGGAAAGTTTAGCAGGTTTCCATTACTCGGGCGCTTGGCGGTGAATGGCCAATATTCGGTCCATGCGGGCAAGGTCCTGTTCCACACTGGTGGCGCCTTCGGGAAAATGCCGTAGCGCCAGTTCCTGCACTATGGGAACCTGCTCCGGGTCCAGCTCCAGCAGTATGATTCCGTGGTCCTTGAGTTTGTCTTCGGCCTGGGTCAGAAGACGGCGGACCAGGTCGAGTCCGTCCGGGCCGCCATCAAGGGCCAATGCCGGTTCTTTCTGGACTTCCGGCTGCAATGTGGGGATACGGCCTGTGGGGATGTAAGGCAGGTTGGCCACGATGAGGTCGACTGGTTCGGGCACGGCGTCCAACAGATCACCGATGGCCAGACTCACCCGGTCGGCGACGCCGTGGGCCCGGATATTGAAAGACGCGACGTCCAAGACTTCATCGGCTACGTCCACGGCGAAGACCCTTGCCGCAGGCAGGTGTATGGCCAGGTTGATGGCGATGGCGCCGCTGCCGGTGCCGACATCGGCGATGGTCAGGTCAGTGGATTCCATGCCCATTAAAGCCATGAAAAGCGCGTGTTCCACCAGCCCCTCGGTCTCTGGGCGTGGAATCAGCACCGCCGGATTGACCATGACATTGATGCCGTAGAATTCCCGTTGTCCCAGGATGTAGGCCAACGGTTCGCGACTGAACCGTCGCTCCAACAGCGAGTCAAGCGTGGCTTGCTGCTGAGCGGAAACCTCGGATTCCTGTTCTGAAAATATGGCCTGCCGGGGCAAGTGCATCACGTTCGTCACCAACACCTCTGCCTCCAGGCGGGCGTCGGGGATGTCGGCGGCTTCCAGCCTCCGGTGAGTTTCTTGAACCACTGTACGGAGCACTGCCATAGGCGTCTTTCTATCCTAAAAAGTCAACCGGATTTGAGGCGGTCAGATATCAGTGGTCGAGAGTTCTTGAGGGAAAACCAAGCTAGACGTAAACGCAGCAATTCCGTTTATTCGGACGTGTCGCCAGCGTTGCCGAGGAGGCGTCCTTGCTCCCAAGCGCTTAGGCAATCGAACATGTCATCGAGGCCGCCGTCCATGAGCCGGGGAATGTCGTGGAAGTTATCGTTGCTGCGATGGTCAGTGACGCGGTCTTGGGGGTAGTTATAGGTGCGTATCTTCTCTGACCGATCGGCGCCGGAAACCTGAGAGCGGCGCTGATCGCTTAGCTCGGCGTCTTTCCGATTCTGCTCGGCTTCAAACAACCGGGACCGGAGCATGTTCATGGCTCGCTGCTTGTTTTTATATTGGGAACGTTCGTCCTGACAGACAACGGTCAACCCAGAAGGCTCGTGGACGATGCGTACAGCCGTGGCTACCTTGTTGACGTTCTGCCCGCCGTGGCCGCCAGCATGGAAGATATCTATTCGTAGTTCGTTGGGGTCTACTTTGACCTCGACCTCGTCGACCACGGGCAGCACGACCACCGTGGCCGTTGAGGTGTGGATCCGCCCTTGGGTCTCGGTGTTTGGGACGCGTTGAACCCGATGCACGCCGCTTTCGAACTTCATGCGGCTGAAAACGCCCTTGCCGTCTATCTCAAAAGTAACATCCTTGAACCCGCCCACTTCGGTTGGGTTAGAGCTCATGACATCGACTTTCCAGCCTTTGTTCACGGCATAGCGGCTATAAGCCCGGTAGAGGTCCGCAGCGAATATTCCAGCCTCGGCGCCGCCCGTTCCGGCGCGAATCTCTATGATTACGTCACGTTCATCGTTGGGGTTCTTGGGAAGGAGAGCCAATCGCAGCGACTGAGCCGCGTCTTCCAGCTTGGCCTGCGCTTCGTCCAGTTCCTCTCTGGCCATCGCGACGAGCTCCGGTTCTGAGCCATCCCGGATCAAAGACTCCAGGTCGTCTATCTCATTAACCAGGTCTTTGTATCCGACTCCGATCTTGACCAGACTCTCCAGAGAAGCCCGTTCTTTGGCCAACTCTTGGACGCGCTCAAAATCAGCCGAAATCTCCGGATCGCCCATGGATCCTTCGATCTCACGGTAGCGGCTGATGACGGCATCTAATTTTTCGATTATTGAGGCCATAAGTAAGTACTGTAGGTGATAATCCGGAGCGGTTGTATCGCCGAAGCAGCCATGCCGAGCGGCACAACCTTAAATCCAGTCTACATTACGGGTCTCGGAGAAACAAGTTCAATCAGCTAGTATGACCAGGGGTTCCGACGTACGGCGGTAGGCTTTTCTCTGACGACCCGCCGCAGTTCGTCAGAGAAAAGCTTAGCTCAATTCGACTTTTTTAACGCCCCAATGCACTGCCACCGTTCCGAAACCAAGACGCTTGTATCCGACATCATCAAGCCCCAAGCCGGACAGCGTTTCTGCAAGGCGCTCGGCGTCCAGAAAATGGTCCACAGACCTGGGCAAATAGGTGTAGGCGGACCGGTCACCGGCCACGAACCTCCCGATCAGGGGCACCAGTCCGTGAAACACAGGCCGGAAGAGCGCGGACCTTATGCCCTTCGACATGGGCGACAACTCCAAGATGGCCACTCGGCCACCTGGCCGCACCACTCGAACCATCTCGGATAACGCTTTCTCCACATCGGGCATGTTTCTGAGGCTGAAACCTGCCGTTGCGCAGGAAAAACTTCCGTCGGCGAAGGGCAAGGATAGAGCGTCGCCGATCATCATTGTGACGGAACTAGACATGCCACGGGCGAGAATCTTGGCTCTGGCCCGGGAGACCATGCCGTCCAGCAGGTCCAGGCCCACAGCGTGGTCTACCTCGGGACGCTTGGCCAATTCCAACGCCAGGTCGCCGGTGCCACTGCTAACATCAATGGCGGGCCCGTCGAGTCCGTAGGTCGCGATCGCCGCTGTTTTTCGTTTCCAACGACGGTGCATGCCCAGTGTCATCAGGTCGTTCATCAGGTCGTAACGGCCCGAGATCCTGGAGAAGAGGGACGCGACATAACGTTGCTTCTCGGCGCCTTGAAGCTCGGCCATGATTCAGAGCCGGTCTATTCGGCAGGGCCCTGGTACTGCATCTCATCGGGCATGGCTTCGTCCAAACCCAAGGCAACGAGTATCCTGGCGACCACGAAATCCACGATGTCGGCGATCCCCTTGGGCTGCAAGTAGAAGGCAGGTTCGGGAGGGACGATCACGGCGCCCATCTGACTGAGAGTCAACATGTTCTTGAGATGGATGCTATGTAACGGGGTTTCCCTGGGCACCAGAACCAAGGGCCGCCGTTCTTTGAGGCAAACGTCAGCGCTGCGAAGGAGCAAGTTTCCGGACAGTCCTCCAGCCAGGGAGGCGATGCTGTTCATGCTGGCTGGAACGATAACCATGCCGGCGGTGGGATAGGTGCCGCTGGCCACCGGCGCTTTCAAGTCGTTGATCGTGTAATGAACGAAGGCAGGGTGCTCCTGCCATTCCACCAACGTCTCATTGAAGTTCTCTCCCATCTCCTCCTGCCAGACCAGCCGGGCGGCGTTGGAGCAGAGAGCCACGGTAGGGATATCACGGCGCAACAGAACGTCCACTGCGGCACGAGCCATCATTGCCCCGCTGGCGCCGGTTATGCCGACGATCACCGGCTTCGTCCTGGTGGCGGTCATAACTCAACCGCCAGGACAGTGAAGAGTAGCAGCACCATAGAGATGACGCTGTTGTACTGGAAGAGGGGTGACCGGAGTTTGGAGAGGTCGTCCGCTTTCAATAGGCCGTTCTCCATGGCCAGCAGACTGACCGCGATGGCCCAACCGATGAAGTAGTAGAAAGACAAGTCCATCCAGAAGCCCAAGGCCAACAGAGCGGCGGCGGCGGCGGTGTGCATCACCCTGGTAGTCCACAGAGCAGTTGCTATGCCGAAACGCTTGGGCAGCGAATTGACACCGAATCTCTTGTCGAACTCGATGTCGGCGCAGCCGTAGACGACATCGAACCCGCCCGCCCACAGAGCGACCACCAATGATAATAATACTGCTTCAGGATCGAGCCGGCCCGTAACGGCGATCCACGCCGCAGAGGGAGATATGGCCAGGGCCCAGCCCAAGAAAAAATGGCAGGCCCAGGTGTAGTACTTGGCGAAGGAATACATGACCACGTAGGCGGCGGCCACTGGAGAGAGAGCCAGGGCTAGACCGTTCAACTGGGAAGCAGCGTAGAAGAACACGCCGGTCCCGACCACCATCAAGCCGAACACCTCCCAGGGCTTCAGCAGGCCCTTGGGCAGGTGACGATTGGCCGTGCGCGGGTTTTGGACATCCTCTTTCCGGTGGATGAACCGGTTGGCGGCCATGCCCAAGGTTCTAACGCCGGTTAGAGCCACCGTTATCCATATGAAGACACTCCAACCCGGCCAGCCGTCGGCGGCCAGCACCATGCCCATGAAGCAAAATGGCAGTGCGTAGAGCGATTCCCAGATACGGATGGTCGCCAGGTACCGGGGAACCCGCACCGCGATGATGCCGGCAGGGGTTTTTATCGCATTGGCGGCGGACATGTTGGATAATTTCTCACAACTTCGTGGGCTGCGCCGATGAAAATCTTGCGATCAGCCGATGCCGTAGTCGTTCCACTTACGGTCGACGAGTTCTTTGATAGCTGGGTCCATGGCGATGTCCGGCGGCCAGTCGCGCTGTCTTCCACCTTCATGAGGGCCCTTGATGGTGGCATCGATACCAACTTTACTGCCGAATTTGGGCGTCGGAGAACCGATGTCCAAGTCGTCGATGGGGCCGGTGGAAAAGACAAAATCCTGGGCCGGGTCTATGTTGTTGGTCACTCGCCAGGCCACTTCCGATATGTTGTGGACATCCACGAAATGGTCAACAACGATTATAGTCTTTACCAGGCTCATCAAACCCAACCCCCACAAACCGTGCATCACCTTCCGTGCCTGGCCCGGATATTCCTTTTTAACGGAGACGATTACCAGATTGTGGAATGACCCTTCGGCTGGCATGTTGATGTCTACCAACTCCGGCAGGATCAATTTCATCATGGGCAGAAAGACTCGCTCGGTCACCTTGCCCATGTAGTAGTCTTCCATGGGCGGGCGGCCCACGATCGCGGCCGGGTAGATGGGGTCTTTGCGATGGGTGATGCAAGTAACGTGGAATACCGGATACGGGTCTTCCATCGAATAATAGCCGGTGTGGTCACCGAATGGGCCTTCCAGGCGCTCTTCGCCGGGCGTCACGTAACCTTCAAGCACGATCTCAGCTTGGGCCGGCACCAAAAGGTCGTTGGTCTTGGCTTTGACCAACTCAACCCCTTCTTCCCTCAGAAACCCGGCTAGAGCCATCTCGTCCATGTCCGGGGGCAACGGGGCCGAACCGGTCCAAATGGTTGCCGGGTCTCCGCCCAGAGCCACTGCCACGTCCAACTTCTCCAGCCCAAGCTCGTGGCTCATCCGGTAGTGGCGGGTCCCAACCTTGTGCGTTTGCCAATGCATGCCGGTGGTCCGCTGGTCATAGACCTGCATCCGGTAGATGCCATAGTTCTGGATTCCCGTCTCCGGGTCTTTGGTGATGACCAACGGCAGGGTGACGAAGGGGCCGCCATCCAGGGGCCAGGACTTGAGTATCGGAAACTTATAGAGGTTAACCTCGTCCTCTGAGATCACAACCTCCTGGCAGGGGCCGTGATTGACGGTCTTGGGTTGGAACGAACCCAGACGCACCAGTTGGCCCAGAGTGCGCAGTTTGTTGATCAGCCCCTGAGGCGGCCCGTGTGTCAGGTTCAGTAGACCATCGACCCGGCCAACCACGTCATCCAAGCTGTCTACGCCTAACGCCCAGGACATACGCTGCTGGGACCCGAACATATTGATCAGTACGGGAGCGTCGAATCCGGTGACGTTCTCGAAGAGTAGGGCTGGCCCACCCGACTTGATAACCCGGTCTGTAATCTCGGTAATCTCCAACTCATGGCTGACCGGCGAGGTAATACGGCGCAGAGCGCCTTTATCTTCCAGGAAGGCTATGAACTCTCTGAGGTCCTTAAATTTCATTGATGAGCCCGCGAAGACTATAGAATCGCGGACAGCCAGGTTGAATGCGCAGTCCGCTGGTAATATCCCGGTGGTTTAACTTCGGCGCGATGGCCGCGACGACATTGTAGTCGCTGGAGAGGATTGGCATCAATTGAATTATCTGGGGAGCGGTCCGGCGGTGGGTGAATAGCGTTTTTGTTCGGAACCGGACAAAAACCAGGACTGGATCAGATCCAGCCCTGGTCTCAGTCTTAGTCGCCCGGGTTCTGCATTAGAATCCGGTTGCCGATTCGGTGCGCATTTTGCTGAAGCAATCGCTGCAGTACACCGGCCGGTCACCACGAGGCCGGAAAGGCACCATCGCGTCATTGCCGCAATCGGCGCAATTTCGGCGCAATTAATGGGATACATCTCTCGGGGTCCTTCTTGGTCCATCCCATTGGACCTTTGTTCGGAGCGGCGGACGGCCCGGCAACTTCGACAACGTTTGGGTTCGTTGCCGAACCCCCTGGCCTGGAAGAATTCCTGCTCTCCTGCGGTAAAGATGAATTCTCCGGCACACTCCACACATGTAAGGGTTTTGTCTGACAATGCCACTGGTTGACCTCCTCGATCCTTGCCCCCAAAGTTTGGCTTTTCTGGTCACCTGGCGCCGGTGCAACGCCTCCTAATAAGGAGAGAGTTCTTGACCCAAAGCCCAGGCTGACCTCAGGTTTGCCTGCGCCAATTATACCCATTAAAATACCTGTTGCAAGCGTAATTCGTGCCTATCTCTATATTCGCTGGCAAGGGTGAGCCAGTATTGCGATTCAAGATAATAGACGAATTCCGTAAGCCGAATGCCCGGTGATCCGTCGGCATTTTTCAGTCTTTGACTGGGTTCCCATTCCGGCATATTCGATATACGATTATGGACTGAATCAAGTACCCAGGAGGAAAATTTTATGCCGATAGTGCACCGCAGGATTTTCTATGGAAAGGTCGGCATGGCTGGCCCATTAGTGGGCCAGCCATGCAGGCCGGAAACCAGATTTTGGCCAAATACGGCACTCAACCGACATCTCGCATATTGACCGATGACATGACCGGGAGGTCGGACCGTGTGGTCGTAGAGTGGGACGTAGAGAGTGTTTCACAGATGAACACCGAGCTAGAAAAAGTAATGGCTTCGCCGGAAGGCCAGCAAGAGATGGCCCAGTGGATGGGGAAGCTTGCCACCTTGATTGAATATGCAGAGGGCGAGAACTGGATGATTCGTTAGGATTCAGTGTCTTGCTGTTGTTCTTGGGCGTCATCAACCAGGAAGCACGATGACGCCTTGAACACAGCCCACAGCTGCTGTCCGGATCTGATCTTCATCTCTTCAAGCGCCGCCCCGGTGATGTGGCAGCGCAAGGGCTGGCCGCAGTCCAGGGTAACGGCGTAACCAGGGGGCCGGGACTCGATCGAAATCACCTTTCCCTGGAGTTGATTGCGGGCGGAAGAGCCGGTCAGTGCCTCCTTGGCTAGGATGATGTCGGAAGCACGTATGCCGACGGTTACCCGGTCCACCCCACCATCTGGCGCCTCGCCTCCAGATATATCGGAGTCCAGGGGGACCTCCAACTGCAACCCCCGCCCAATGCAGCTCATGGTCCCATCCCTGGGATTTCTGTCTTGAATCGTTAGGTCAAATAAATTCTCGACTCCCACGAGCCGGGCAACTCGACCTTGCCCCGGCTGACCCAACACCGCCACCGGGTCTCCTGTGACCAGACCTTTGCCTTCGTTGATCACCTGGACCGAATCACCCAAGGCCAGCGCTTCTTCCCGGTCATGGGTCACTAACATCACCGGCACTGGAGACTGCGCCAGCATCCCCCTCAGCTCCCGGCGCAGCGTGCGGCGCAGTTCAGAATCCAACGATGCGAACGGCTCGTCCAACAATAGCATCTCGGGATTGGGCGCCAGAGCCCTCGCCAACGCGACCCGCTGCTGCTGGCCGCCGGAAAGCTCCCAAGGGTAGCGATCTGCCAGGCCGTCCAATTGGAAGAGGCTGGATAACTCCGCGACTCGCTCTTTTCTCGCCGAAGTTTCCCGGTCTTGGAGTCCGAATCCGATGTTGGCAGACACTTTTAGATGGGGGAATAGGCGGTATTGCTGGGTCAGGTAACCCAGACGCCGTTGATGGGTTGGCACCCAGATCGCGTCATCGTCGTCGTAGACGACACGGCCGCCGATCTCCACATGACCGCTCAACGGGCGCAAAAGCCCCGCTATAGCTCTGAGAGTGGTCGATTTACCAGCGCCTGAAGGCCCAAACAGTACCAACACCTGCCCCGGCTCTATCTCCCATTCGGCTTCCAAATGGAAGTCTCCAACCCGGCATCGTACCCAACCATTGGAGCCCAGACCTTCATTTCGGCTACCCATCACCGTCCCTGCCACCTGCGCCGAGTGAGCAAGCTCAGTACCGCCAGCATCAGAGCCGAGCCAAGCAACAGCATCACCGATAGAGCCAAGGCGTTATCCAGGCTGGGGTCCATGGCGCTCATTATCGCTAGGGGCATAGTCTGGGTTTCGCCCATTAAGTTCCCGGCAAACATCATGGTTGCCCCAAACTCGGATAGCGCTCGCGCCCAGGCCAGGCCCAGACCAGTGAACATGGCGGGTCCGGCCAGTGGCAAGGTGACCCGAAAGAATGTGCTCCAAGGCGAGACTCCCAGGGTCTGGGCCACGTCTTCATAGTCCATCGGGACTGATTGAAACCCTAGTTTGGCGGCGCGGATGAAGAACGGTGAGGCGACGAAGATCTGGGCAAAAACCACTGCAGTGGTCGTGAAAGGGATGTTTATCCCTAGATCTGCTAGAGCCGAACCAATCAACCCGTCCCGTCCGAACGCCATCAGCATGGCGAATCCGGCAACCACCGGCGGTAACACCAAGGGAAGCTCGACTAGCGTATCTATCACCCGCAGCCACGAACTTTCGTTTCGCGCCAGCAGATAGGCGAATGGGGTACCCAGCGCCACCACCACTGCGATACTCACGATGCTGGTGAACAAGGACAGCCGCAGTGCCGTGAGAGCCACATCGCCAGTGACCGCGTCTAGAAAATCGCTCTGTTGGGCGGCGCGCACCAGCAACGCAATCACCGGCAAGCCGATGAACAACACGAATAGCAATGCGCCGCCGCCGCCCAATATCCCTGCGGGGTGCGACGCAAGGCGGTTCACTGCGTTCAGTTTTGCCATTTCGACGATCCTTAATCCCTGGGATTGCTGGGATTACCGGGATTACCAATCATGGCGCACCAAACCCATGCACTGCCAGAGGTCCTTGGCCAGCCTCCGACAGAACATAATCAATGAACGCTTGGGCCAAGTCCACCTCGGGCGCATTCTCCAGCGCGGCTATGGGATAGCGGGCGCTCACGTTGGCCGTTTCAGGGATGGGTATGACTCTGATTTCACCAGTTGCCTGGGCTGCCGGGACATCGGTTAGGTAGACGATCCCCGCATCCAATTCTCCCAAAGCGACCTTTTGGGCCACGAGGCGGACGTTTGGTTCCTCCGAGACCAAGTTGCTCAAAACGGAGTCCTCGAACCCGCTTCCCAGTCCTAGATCGGCGTCCTTAGCGAGTTTCTCCAGAACCTGTCGGGAATACGAACCGACTGGGACGCTAGGGTGTGCCAACGCGATCCTTACGTTGTGCTGAGCTAGGTCTGGCAAGCTGCTGACCCGGCTATTCGGAGAAGCGATCGCCACTAGAGTGTTGGATGCGAAATCAACCGGCTCGCCACGGATCAATCCGGCCGCCACCGCCTGATACATCTGGATCTGGTCTGCCGATGCAAACACGTCGGCCTTGGCCCCAAATTCCAGTTGGGAGCGCAAACGCTGGCTGCCACCGAAGTCCACGCTAACGGTTACGCCGGGATTTTCGGCTTCGAATGCTTCTGCCACATCATTAAAAGCTTCGGTCAGAGATGAGGCCGCGAAAACCCGCAATGTGCGGTCATTGTCACCGGCACACGCTACGGTGAAAACCAGTGCCAAGAGAAACGGCAGGTATAGGAGAAATATCTTTAAGCGCAATTCCATGAGGATCAATCAGGATGGACCAGACATATCTTGAGATTGGCTGATTGTAAAGTAAACTTGATATAACATCAAGAATAGCGTACTTTGAATCCATGCCTAGGATTACCCACAACCTTCACAATAAATTGAAGCAGGCCCGCGGCAAGGTCGGATTTACCCAGGGGAACCTGGCACGCCAGGCGGGCATCAGCCGCCAAGCGTATTTCACCTTGGAGGCTGGCAACTCAAACCCGTCGACCGAAGTGGCCTTGCGCTTGGCCCTGGCTCTAGGCGAACGGGTAGAGTCGCTTTTCTTTCTGATGGGCCAGCCTTCGGAGACAGCCGAAGCAGAGCTCATCGGACCTGCTCAAGCAGGCCACGCGCCCAGCGAACCTGCCCAACGGGCGCGCTTGTTCCGAGTCGGACACAGATTATTCGCCCGACCTTTGTCCGGGTCAGATAACACCCATCATTCCGTGGTTGCCGCCGAAGCGCTCATCCTGTCCCAAGAAACCGCCGGGCGGGCGATCGTGCGGCCCTTCGAGCAAGAAGAAGTCGATTCACCGACCTTGGCGATGCTTGGCTGCGACCCGGCTGTCGGCTTGCTTGAGTCGAGCCTGCGCTTCAGGGGAGTTTCATTGGTCGCCGCGGAGGAAGGCAGCCGCCAGGCGCTGTTAAGCCTGGCCCGGGGCGAAGCACATGTAGCCGGATGCCACTTGCTAGACGATGCCACTGGGACTTACAACAGCTCCTGGGTCCAGCAACTTGTGCCATTCCCCTGCACATTGGTCACCTTTGCCTCCTGGCAGCAGGGCCTGATAATCGCTCTCGGAAACCCGAAACAGATCCAAGGTGTGGCTGATCTGTCCCAGGCGGGTATCCGGTTGGCTAACCGTGAGGCCGGGTCGGGAAGCAGGGCGCTCCTGGACCGGGCTTTGGCCGGAGCGGGTATCCCGGTCGATGGAGTTGCCGGTTACGAGAGGGAGGAATCGGGCCATCTCGCAGTGGCCGCCGCTGTGGGGTCCGGAAGTGCTGACGCGGGTATCGGTGTCAAGGCGGCAGCGATTGCCATGGGCTTGGATTTCCTGCCTCTGGAAGAGGAGCGCTACGACCTGGTGATCCCCAACCACCTCTTAGATGAAGGACCGATTCAGGTGTTGTTGGACCTGCTCCGGAATCCATCCTTGCACCGCCGTGTGGAGAGCCTAGGCGGCTACGATGTGGCGAATATGGGTATCCCCGCTTCTACTGGTTAGTTTCCCCTGGTTAGTCTCCCCGCTTGACTGCGCAGTGCCTCTGAGTTGTAATGGGTCGGCTGGAAGGCGCTTCTGATCGGCTCACGTGCGCTCTAGCGGTCAAACGGCGGATGGGATCCGACCGCGAACCGGAGGTTAATCATGGCAATGATACGATGCGTCACTGAGATGGGAATGGGCGTGGATGTCCACGGACTGGACTTCACTAAAGCGGCCAGCCGGGCTGTATTCGACGCCATCCACCACAGCAGTCTGGGATTTCAGAGAATGATCGGTAAGACGGCTGACGACATGACCGTCGATGTCACCATCGGCGTCTCCCAGCCGGACAAAGTGGACACTGCCGCCGTGGCGGCCACGCTGCCCCACGGAGCAACGATCAACTGCAAGGCCGTAATTGGCGGCTTGGAGATACCCAGCGTTGATGGGAACGACGGGATGCTGATCGCCAATGCGGTCATCATCGTCAGTTTCGACGACGGCAAATAGCCTCCAGAATTACACTCGACAGCACCCCAGACGATAGGAGAGCGCCATGCCATTCGTGATGAAAGGAGAGGCCCAGGGGGGCGGCTCCACAACAGGCACCCAATCAAATACTTTGGTGGGAAAGGACAACGGCGGAAACAATCTGACGGTGGTTAACGCCGGGATAGACCCTGGCGCCGGTTTGGCCCTACATATCCACCCCAACTACGAAGAGGCCATGTTGGTGGTCGAAGGTAATATCGAAGCCGTGCTGGAAGACGAGACCCGCGTCTTGGGTCCCGGCGACTTGCTGCTGGCGCCGGCTGGGGTTAAACACACCATCACCAACCAATCGGATAAACCGGCGAAGGTGCTGGCGATCTACCCGACAACGACGCCCGAAAGAGTTTTCGTTTAACCGGTTATCCTATTGGCGAGCAATGAGAAAAGCCCAGGCGATGCCTGGGCTTTTCTAGTTTTCCGTTTGGCCGTTGGGCTAGCTGCCGTGGGTTCTGGTGGACGCCAGGATGTTCGCCGTCATCTCACCGGGTTGTACTTTATGAACCGAGGTCAGATGCGCATCCATGTCTTTTACGACGTCGTTGTCGGACTCACCCTTAGCGACGTAACGGCAACCCTTGCCAGAAGCGTCTATGGCCAGAGATAGCAGGGCATTGCAACGTGCGAATTTAACCATCGTAATCTCCTCTCGTTAATGACCGGTCTAGTTGTGACGGCTCTAAGGCCGCCTAGCCTGGCAATATAGCAGCCTGATTATACGACATTCCAGGAGAACGAGCATCTGTTTTCTCGGTTTTCCAGAGCCTGCCGGTTCACTGCAACCGGCACTAGTTTACTCGACTGAGCTCGGCTCGTCCACAGGTTATTGGTTTCGTGATTTTTCGCGAGCCTTTGCGGCGATCTCCCACACTTTTTCGGCCCGGTCCTCCCCGGCTAGAGTGATCCGCACCAGGGCCCGGCCCTGAACAAAGAACAGAGTCAATGCATCGGATTCGCCCAGATGATCTTCCATGATGCCGGTGTTGTCTTCAAACCCCGCCACCGGCAGGTGTGTAACGCCCTCGAGAATCTGGTCTCCCTTGATGGCGCCCAAGACGTTACGGGCCTGATCCTCGGTCTGAAATAACACCAAGCTCTCAAGGAGAATGAAGTCGGGGCCGTTAAGTTCCACTTGAACCGCAGGGTCATCCAGTGAGGTCTCGCCAGTTTCTTGTGCGGTTTCGGTAACCGCTTGCCCAGGGAAGTCATCTGGCCCCAAAAGCAGGTCCCGGGGCGGGGTTGGGTCGCCAGAGCAAGCCGCCAAGATAGTGGCGAACAGAGACAAGATCAACAATGACAGCAATCGCCGGGGTTCCCGGGGTTCCCGGGGTTCAAAATAGCGGGTTTGTCGGCTCCAGGGATTCACTAGTTGGACGGTTCGCCTTCGGGTGCGCCCCAGCCGCCAGCGCCGGGAGTGCGTATGCTGATCACGTCTCCAGCTTCAACATCGACCAATTCCTTGCCGGCCAGATTTATCTCTTCGTACCCGCCCTTCATCAGCACGTTCTCCCCGCGCTCTCCGTGATGCCCGCCGTGATAGCCAGGCGGCGGCAGTTTGCGCCGCTCCGACATCAGGGTGACTCTCGCTGGAGATAGGAACTCCACTTCCCGAATCACTCCGTCTCCGCCCTTAAACTTTCCATCTCCGCCGGAGCCGCGCCGCACTGCGTACCGCTTGAGCCGCAATGGGAAGGCAAACTCCATGGCCTCCACCGGGGTGTTCATGGTGTTTGTCATATGGGTGTGTATCCCAGAGATGCCGTCCTTGTCGGGTCTAGCGCCCATGCCGCCAGCGATGGTCTCGTAATAGACGAAGGGCTTGTTTCGGACCGGATCGTGGCCGCCAATGATCATGTTATTCATGGTGCCCTGGCTGGCCGCCGGGATGACATCGGGTAGCGCCTGGGCCAATGCCCCGAGCAGCACGTCGGTGATGCGCTGGGAGGTTTCCACGTTCCCGGCGGCAACTCCGTGCTGGGGTTCCGGGTTGACCAAACTACCCAATGGGGTCGTTATCTTCAGGGGGCGCAGGCAGCCCTGGTTGGCCGGAGCTTGTTCGTCCAGCAAGCAGCGGACGACGTACAGACAGGACGAGGTTGTGACCGCCACAGGGGCATTGATGCAGCCGGGGCGCTGGGGGGATGTCCCGGTAAAATCTATCTCCATCTCGTCGCCGGAAACGGTGATCGCCACGGCTATGGGCACCAGTTCCTGGGACAGACCATCGTCGTCCATATGATCCACAACCTCGTAGCGGCCGTCTGGAATCTTGCTGATCGCCCTCCTCGTCACCCTCTCTGAGTAATCCAGCAGCGCCGCCATATGTTCCAATGTGTCGGGCAGCCCGTAGCGCTCGGTGACTTCCCGCATCCTTTGTTCACCGACCTTGATCGCGGCAGTTTGAGCCGCCAGGTCTCCTTTCCTTTCTTCTGGGGTCCGCGAGTTGCGGCAGATCAATTGAATGATCTCCCGGTTCAACCGGCCTCGCCGGGCCAGCTTGATCGGCGGAATGATGGTCCCTTCCTGATAAAGCTCTGTGGACAGGGGAAGGGAGCCTGGGGTCATGCCGCCTACATCGGCGTGATGGCCCCGGTTGGCCACGAACCCCGCCAGTTCTTTCTTGCCGTCCTGTTCGGCATAGACCGGCGCGACCATGGTGATATCGGGGAGGTGGGTGCCGCCCAGGTAAGGGTCATTGAGGATCACAATGTCCCCGGAGTTCAGCGCGCCTGGGAAAACCTGGAGTGCGGCCCTGACCGACGCGGGCATCGCTCCCAGGTGGACCGGAATATCGGCGGCTTGAGCGACCATGTTGCCCTCGGGATCGAACACCGCGCAGGAAAAATCTTTGCGCTCCTTGATGTTGGGCGAATAGGCGGTCCTCTGCAGAGCCACGCCCATCTCTTCGGCCACTGACTCGAACATGCTCTTAAAGATTTGCAGGCTTATGGGGTCTACCGGCATCTGCTACCTCGCCGCGATTGGTTAGAGAATGGCCGTCTTATGGCTGCTCTAGAGCAGGTCCGCCAGGATGTCGAGCTGGCTGTCGTCACCGTCCGGCCTCTTCAGATAGAAATACTCGGTGCTCATCCAGGAAGTCATGACGTCGGGAGCAAGCTTGCCGAATGGGCCGTTGGGGTCCAATTGGGTCTGGTGACATTCTAGCGACGCCCGCTTGACGTCCACGTAAGCCGAGACGTCTTTCACCGTGGTCACGTAATCGTCGGGCGAACCTATGGAGTCCAGCATCTCTTTGGCAAAGGGAGGAGTGATTCCGGCGTCGGTCATCAACTGCCACAACTTCCGAAAGTTCTCTCTTGGAAAGCACACGTGGTACAGGTGAGGCCGCTTGCCGGTCATCGATTCGACCACCGAAGTGGTGCGCTCGCACACCGTGACGTGGTCCGGATGGCCGTAGCCGCCGGTGGGGTCGTGGGTGAAAACTATGTCGGGAGACAATTCGTCCATCAGGGCTGATATCTGCTCGTCGACTTTGGCGGGTTCTGCCTGAAATAGGCTCGATGGGTTCTGATTATCCGGCGTCCCCTGCATCCCCGAGTCACGGTAGCCAAGGAACCGAACGTCCGGGATCCCGGTCACCGCCATGGCCCGGCGCAGCTCCCCCGGCCGAACCTCCCAGAGGTTCTCCGGGGTGGCCAGGGCGGGATCGCTTATCTCACCCACGTCGCCGTTGGTGGCGCAGACAGTGGTCATCTTGTGACCGGCACGCACCAGGCCCGCCAAAGTGCCCCCGGAACCGAACGCCTCATCGTCTGGGTGGGCAAATATGGATAAAACAGTCAGTTTAGGTTTGTCTTTGGGTCCTTGAGTCATTGTTTCGCTCCAAGTGAAATCGCAAGTTTTCCGGTTATTCCGGCTCCAGCAGCAGGTTTCCGAAAGAATCCACTACTCCCCCCCACCCAGGAGGCAGGACGGTTGTCGCGTCCATCTGGATGACTAGAGCTGGTCCGGAGATTCGATTGCCGCAGATCAGTTGCTCCCGTTGATAGATGGGCGAATTCAGCGCGCCCTGTGGAAAGACTATCTCTGACTCACCGATCTTCGCTGCAGCGGCATCGGCGCTGCCAGGTGTTTGAGCCTCCACCAGCGGCTTCTCCATCGCCAATTCCAGCTTGAGGCGCAGGTTCACGACTTCCACCGGTTCACTGCGGTCTGCATACCCAAAACGGCGCAGGTGGGCTTTGTAAAAGTTGCCTCCGATGACCTTGGCCAGGTCTGCCCGGGAATTCCCTGATGGGTAGTCCACCGTCAGTTCAAAGGACTGGCCCACGTACCGAACATCTAGAAAACGGCGGGCAACCATCTTCTCTACCGATAGACCTTCACCGGCCATCTCTTTCCTGGCCAAGCCTTCCATGCCTTCGAACTCTTCGTCCAAGCGCGAGCGGTTCAGGGAGGTTCCCCGCAGCATTACGGTCCGGGAGTAGTCTTTTACTATGTCAGCGATCGCCACGCCCAGCGCAGAGAGTATGCCCGGCCGCGGCGGCACCAGCACCCTGGGTATCCCCAATTCTTGAGCCAATTCACAGGCGTGCATCGGCCCGGCGCCGCCGAAGGGCACCAGCGTGAACAGTCGGGGATCGTAGCCTCGCTCCAGGGAAATCGACCGGATCGCCCGTTCCATGTTGGCGTTGACCACCCGGTTGATACCCAGGGCTGCCTGGTGCGTTTGGACATTTATCTGTCCAGCGAGTTTTTCCATCAACCCTTCGACGCGTCCTGGGTCCAAGACCATCCGGCCGCCCAGGAAACGGTCGGGCAACAGACGGCCCAAGAGCAGATTGGCATCGGTAACTGTTAGTGCGTCTCCCTTTCCGTAGCACGCTGGGCCTGGATCTGCGCCAGCCGACTCGGGACCCACCACCAGCGCGCCGCCGCTGTCGAGGCGGGCGATCGACCCCCCGCCGGCGCCCACTGTGTGGATGTCGATCATCGGAACGCCGATGGGGTATCCGCCCACGTTGCCGCCGGTCGTTTCTTTAATCTCCCCGGGGCACAGCGAGACATCGGTGGAGGTGCCGCCCATATCCAGGGTGATAATGTCTGGGTATCCAGCCTGCATCGCCGAATAGAACGCGCCAACCACCCCGCCGGCTGGACCACTCAGGATCGTCCGCACGGGCTGCTCGGAAGCCAGCCGGGCCGTGATGCTCCCTCCGGACGATTGCATGATTCGGAGTCCCTGGCCCAATGGCCCTTCCAACTCTCTCAAGTAACGGCTCATCACCTGGCCGACATAGGAGTTTACGACGACGGTGCTGGTCCGTTCGTATTCCCTGAACTCGGGCAGGACTCGTGATGAAATCGAGATATAGGGCGGGTTCTTCATCTTCCCTAGTGCGCTTAAGACCATGTCTTCATGGACCGTGTTAAGAAAGGAGAACAAGAAGGATACGGCCACCGACTCCGGTGCGCTCTCTTCAAGTAACTCGATCAGGGTCTGAATGGCCTCGGGAGTGAGGTCTTCAACGATGGCCCCGGTATGGTCGATCCGTTCCGGCAGCCCGAAGCGCAGTTCCCACGGGGCCAGAGCGGGCGCCCGGTCCATCTCGAAGTTGTAGAGTTCGGAACGGCTCTGGCGGCCGATCTCGAGAACATCCTCAAATCCCATGGTGGTGATCAGGGCAGTCCGAGCGCCTTTGCCTTCCAACAATGCGTTGGTAGCGACGGTGGAACCATGGACGAATTCGGCGGAGGTGACGCCCGTCTCTTTCACGCCTTGAATGATCCCCTTTGACGGGTTGTCCGGCGTTGATGGGAGCTTATGGACGGTCAAGTTGCCGTCTTCCAACACGGCGATATCGGTGAAGGTTCCGCCCACGTCAATCCCGACCACTCGGCGGTTAACGGGGTTGCCAGAAGCCGTGTTTTCGGGCATAGACGCTTATGCCTCCGGGGCGAAGTCGCGGTACTTTGACGGACGCCGTGTCGCCGATCGATCAGATCCTCTGATCAGTAAAAAAGCGCAGTCACCGCTAACCATCCAGGGCGATGCGGATCCTCTTATTGCTGCGGCCTTTGCTCTCGTGGCCGACCACCCTGATCACGCCGACCTCCCGTGTGTTGGCCACGTGGGTCCCGCCGTCAGCCTGTAGGTCTAGCCCGTGAATATCGATGGTGCGAATCTCCTGGATATTTGGTGGCAGGAGATTGATCTTGGTGCGAACCAGATCGGGCGTCTGGTCGGCTTCTTCCCTGCTGAGGTTGTTAACGAAGATGTCACGCTCAGCAGCCACTTCGGCGTTGATCTTGGCTTCCATTTCCTCGACGAACTCTGCGCTAAAATTCTCGAACTCGAAGTCCATCCGACCCTCTCCGGGCTTCATGTCTCCGCCAGTCACCTTGGCTGCGTAGTCACGCCAGACTACGCCACAGAGGATATGAAGGGCCGTGTGGGTGCGCATCAACAGGTACCGGCGGTCCCAGTCGATCTGTCCCGTGACCGTTGCTCCAACGGCCGGCAGATCACCGACAATCTGGTGGACTAGTTGGCCATCGACCCTTTTGATGCCGGTGACCTGGTAATCGACACTCCCAGAGGTCAGCATCCCGGAGTCGGTGGGTTGGCCACCTCCGCCTGGGTAGAAGGCCGTACGGTCCAAGACCACACCGCCATCTACCGCATCGGTCACCGTGGCTTCAAATTCTTTGAGGTAGCTTTCCGAATGAAAAAGTAGTTCGGTCATTTGAACTTCCGCGTAGATTTCGAGAGTATGGACGAGGCTGAGTATCAGTAGCGGAATCACTCTGAGCCCGAGGCGTGCCCATTATATCAGACGAGAGTTTTCTGACGCCTATAATATCTTCGTAATAACCAAGTTGGGCTACGACCAAACGGGTGCAATCACCGAGCCCTTTTAGTTGTTTTTCCCCAGGTGTGATGACATAATACCCGTGCCTCCCAGAAGCGGCGTCTGTAGTCGATGCCACTGGGTTCGGTCTTCCTGGTAATTTCGGGACACACAATCAATACTTTAAGCTCCTTTCGCGAACGGGAGCAGATGGGCGGATGATGAAGATTTCGTGCTTGCAAGAGAACCTCAGCCGAGGCCTAGCCGTGGTGGGCCGGGCGGTAGCCAATAGGGCTACGTTACCGGTGACCCAGAATGTGCTTCTCAGCATTGACCAGTCGATGCTGAAACTGTCTGCCACGAACCTTGAGATTGCCATCACCACCTGGGTGGGGGCAATGATTGAGGAAGAAGGCTCAATCACGGTTCCGGCCCGTTTGCTCACCGAGTTCGTCAACTCCCTGCCCAACGATAAGATTGAGTTGGAGCTTGAGCAGGGTTCTGGACTGCTCAAGATATCCTCAGGGAGCTCTAACGCCCACATCAACACCACAGACGCTTCGGAGTTCCCGCCCATCCCGACCGTGGATGACGGGGTTGCCGCCGAGGTGGATCCAGTCGTCTTCAAATTGGCCATCACCCGAGTAGCCTTCGCTGCGGCGACCGAAGAGTCGCGCCCGGTGCTGACCGGAGTGGAACTCAAGCTCAAAGAATCCAGGTTCACCATGGCCGCCGCAGACGGATTCCGTTTGGCGGTGCAACAAGGCGATCTGCTCAAGCCAGTGGCTGATGAGATCAGCGTGATCATTCCGGCCCGGACCATGAACGAACTGAGCCGGCTGGTGGGGGACCAAGAGGAACCGGTGGAGATTCTGATGACGCCGGCCAAGGGCCAGGTCATGTTCCGGCTCCGGGGCGGCGCCACCGTCGAGATCGTTTCCCAATTGCTCCAGGGAAGCTTCCCCAACTATGAACAACTCATTCCTCAGAGCTACACGACCAGGGTCGTGATGGATCTCCCCACAGTTCTCCGGGCGGCAAGGACGGCGTCCATCTTTGCCAGGGACGGCAGCAACATCATACGGATGCACTTGCTCCCGGCTGGTTCCGACGCTGAGCCGCCCAAGGTGGAGATTTCGGCACGGTCGGAGGAAGTCGGCGACAACCAAGACGTAGTCGATCTAGACGAGATCGAGGGAGAGGAAGGCAAGATTGCCTTCAACAGCCGCTACCTGCTAGACGTGCTATCGGTATTGGAGAAGGGCAAGGTAGCCCTAGAGACCACCACATCCTCCAGTCCCGGCGTCTTCAAACCCACCGACTCCGAAGAATACATCCACGTAGTCATGCCGATGTTTGTGCAATGGTGACTAAATCTTCCGTTTCTCGAACCGAGACGGGAACACGCCCTTCTATCT
>JAQBXL010000167.1 GCA_027624135.1 Chloroflexota bacterium | reverse complement strand
CCACTGCTTCCTCGCCCCAGAACCCCCCGAGAGGGGCCGCACCCACCGCAGGCGGTGGATCTGGGGTCACGTTGACCGCGTTCCAGGCCTCGCCTATACTCGAACCACTGTTTTGAATCAAGCTCAATCATCAAGCTCTATCGTGGAGGGCCAGCAACTGGAACCGTCGGAAGTCGCCCAATTAATCGTTGAGATAGCCTCAGATAAACTCGCATCCGATATTGTGATGCTGGACCTGCAAGGCCTCGCCTCATTTACGGATTACTTCGTCATAATGTCTGCGGACTCGGCCCGGCAGATTCAGGCGCTGGAAGAAGACATTGCGGCGACCCTGAAAGCGGCAAATCTGTCCCTTCATCGGCGCGAGGGAACAGCCGCGTCCGGCTGGGTGCTAATGGATTACAGCGACGTTATCGTCCACATCTTTTCTCCCGATGAGCGGGATTTCTTTGGACTTGAGCGGCTCTGGGCTCGCGCTGCCCAGGTCGTTAGGATTCTTTAAGACCGTCACCCAGTATTTAATCGCAGGACAAAGGGGCGCTCCGATGAAACCGGGGCGCCCCTTTGTTTATTCTTTCGTTTATTCTTTGATCCAGGGATCGTTGCTGCGGGAGTAGTCTAGGAGTTCGCCGGCGCTAAAGAAAAGGGACAGTTCCCGCTGGGCTGACTCCGGACTGTCCGACCCGTGAACTAGGTTCCGGCCGATGTCCAGCGCTAGGTCTCCCCGTATAGTTCCCAAGGGAGAAGCGGTCGGATTGGTCTGTCCCATGGTGTTTCTGACCGCCTCCACCGCATTATCTGCCTCCCAAGCCAAAGCCACTATCGGAGCCGAGGTTATGAACTGCACCAATCCAGGGAAGAATGGCCTGTCCACATGCTCACCATAGTGTTGGCGTGCCAGGGCATCGTCCACCTGCATCAGTTTCATCCCGACCAGTTTTAGACCGCGCCGCTCCAAACGGCTAATCACTTCTCCGATGAGGCCCCTTTGGACTCCGTCGGGTTTCACCAGCACTAAAGTGCGCTCCATATCTTGTTTTCCTCCAAGTTTGTTTCTGCGTTTGTTCTTGCGTTTGTTTCTGCATGTTCGTTCTTGTCTTATCTTAGCGGCCAGATCCGGGTGCTTGCCGAGTCTTCCAACTTGAAATGGACGCCCCGTGATTCCATGTCCCACATGAACGGGGCCGGGTCCAGAGCCTCGGGCGGCATGACGCCGGGGCCTGGCAACTCACGGGAGACCAGTAGTCTGGCGCCGACCACCAGGCACGAAGCAGTTGCCAATGCGACGTCTCCTGGCGGGAATGAATACGTCATGGTCAGTTCCGTCGGATGCCCTGCCCTCATTCCTTTGACCCGCACCTGTCTTGGCAACCTCGCCGGTTCTGCGCTGCCATCGCCCATCTGCGGCCCGGCGAGGACCGCCGCAGACATGCCTGCTGGAGATAATGAAACTCCGTCAACGTTTAATAGCCGCTCCGACGCGAATCCGTTATCGACTAAGGTTTTCAACATCTCGGTTGTGGCCGACTGGGAAAACCCTCGCCACAGCGACGCGTGACGGAGACCGGGGATCGACTGAGGAATCGTCACCGTTTCGAGTCCCACGGCATAGCAACGAATGTTACCCCAAGGCGCCGGGAATTCAACGTCTTGGTATTCCGACATTTCAGGTGTCTCGGTCCATCTTCCATTGTCGTAAAGCAAGGCGGGCTGCCCGAAGAGAGCCAACCGGTGCCGCCAGACAGCCTCACTGCGGTAGGAGGAGTCGTTCACCATGAAGAACCGCACTTCCTCGACGGCGTCCAAGCGGCTGGCGAGATGCCCGGCCATTACATTGGTCTGACCCGGACTGGCCCCCAGACCTGGCAGCACCCCCACTCCCCGGTGCTTGGCCAATGAGTTCAGATAGTCTGATTCGAACACGGATTGAAGCGCTGCCACATCGTCGTTGATATCGGCGTAGGGGACTCCGGCTTCCACCACGGTTCGCATGAGAGAGAGTGTGTCGCGGTTGAATGGCCCGGTGGTGTTCAGTACCACCGAAACACCTGATAAGGCGGCGGTCACCTGGTCTTCTTGATGGCAGTCCAGCTGCACGGCAGCCACTCGGTCGCCCAACATTTCGGACAGTTCAGACGCCCGGTGGATATCACGGTCAGCAACGATGATCCGATGAAATCGAGGGTCCTCGACCATTAACCGCGCAGTCGACCTGCCAATGGTCCCACAGCCGATCAATAAGGCGACGGTCTCAGGCATCTCTACCGGTTTCGTCTGCCGGTTTGGGCAACCCGGTCTCTTTGTTTGGGGACGCCGATGGACGGCATGCGTAGATACTCTGGTTGCAGGGTTATGAGATCGCCGGTTTCCCCAGAGATAAGTTTCTCCCTTGCGATCAATGCCAGCGCCCACCCTCTTGCCGCAGGAACCGGTCGCACGATTTGAGCCTTGGCGCCCAGCGCCCCACCGATCGCGTCTTCCCAGCCAGTGATACCTTCGCCGCAAAAGATTGCCGGGCCGGAGGCTCTGTCCGCAACCTCAGCCACCAGGTCTTCGGCGGAGCAAACTCGGTCATCCCTAAGCCGAACCCCGTCCGGGCCGTACAGGGCGGTGGCGCACTCCTCACGGCCAGCTTCCAACAGGGAACAGACCGGAATTCCGGACTTTAGATAGGCGTAGGCCTCCAGATCCAGGGTGCCGATACCAATGATTGGTATCTTCGCGACCAAGGCCAGTCCCTTGGCAACGCTGATTCCGACCCGCAACGCGCTGAACCCGCCCGGCCCCAAAGCCACCGCCACCCCTTCCAGCTGCTTGGCGGTCAATCCACGGCTCTCTAAAACCTGCACTACGGCGGGCATCAGCTCAGCAGTATGGTTGATCTTCGAATGCCAGGCGCGCGAGGCGACCACGCGGTCCTCATCGGCGAGGGTCACGCTGGCGTAGCGGGTGGAGGTGTCGAGAGCCAGAAGCATCGGTTACTTATTCCACAAAGTAAAAGATCTGCCGCACTATTTGACTTGATCGCCGAAAGTCTCGGCTTTCTCGGCCAGCAGAGTCAGCAGCTTGCGAGACCGCGAATCATTCGAGATGTCCCCAGCCTCGACGTTTATAACCCGCTGATCTTCTTTCTCATCATAGTCGAGGTCGATCCAAAGACAGTCTTCAGGAAATATCTCCGCCGCACGGTCGGCCCACTCGATGACGCATACGCCTTCACCGAACAACTGCTCGTCCAGACCCAGGTCCCAGGCTTCGGCGGCGCCCTCTACGCGGTAGAGGTCCACGTGATGAAGGGTCAATCGGCCTTGATGCCGGGTCATCAATACAAAGGTTGGACTGCGCACGTAACCCTCGACTCCCAGGCCGAGGGCGATCCCCTGGGTGAGACAGGTCTTGCCAGCGCCCAATGGCCCGGTTAATAGAAGAACGTCCCCAGCCAGAGCATGCTCCCCAATAGTCCGGCCCAGACTGTTAGTGAAATCCGGTCCGGGCGACTTTATGTGTAGTGTGGCGGGCGTAGCAGACATGATCTATCGTCGGTTTGTGCCGAAATGATCCCAACCGCGTTTGGGGGACGGCATCTCGTTGCCTTGGGCATCAACCACAATAACCTGGCCGGGTTCGCCGGCCAAGACCTCACCCACCACGGCAGCGCCTTCGGGGAGTTCAGATACGACGTGATTGATCTTTGCCGGGTGGCCAGTGAAGAGCAACACATAGTCCTCACCGCCGCCCAGGGCCAGGTCGACGCAGTCTTTTGGGAACTGGCTGCTTAAGAATGGGTGCAGCGGCAACCGGTCGGCGAATATCTGCCCCGCAACACCACTGGCTTTGCACAGCTTGGCAAGATCGTCAGCCAACCCGTCGCTCACATCCATAGCCGTCGAAACTTCAGCCTCGACAAGGGTTTTAGCCGCCGCCACCGCGGGGCGAGGCCGGCGATGGCATAAGCGTAGGTAATCAGCCGCCTCACCTTTCTCAGAACGACTCGACTGCATCAACTTAAGGCCGCCGCCAGAACTTCCCAGGTAACCAGTCACTGCCACCAGGTCTCCGGTTTGCGCACCAGTTCGCAACATGGGCTGCCCCAGCATAACTCCGGTGAGCGCCACCGTGATGAACACAACAGGAGAGCGGACCATGTCGCCGCCCACTATAGCCAGACCGTATTCGTTGCTGGCCTCCATCATCCCCTGATAAAGGCGCTCCAGATCGGCGACTTCGACATCAGGGGGGAGGCCCAGAGTCACCAGTGCGTAGGCAGGGAGGCCACCCATAGATGCAACGTCGCTGACGTTGGACACGATCGACTTCCAACCCAGGTCCGGCCAAGGGGTGGTCTTGCGGGTGAAGTGGACGCCTTCCACCATGGTGTCGGTCGTGAAGAGTTCGTTGACGATAGGGCCGCCGGGGTTCCAGGCAGCAGTATCGTCGCCGTTGTCCACCATCAAGTTGAAGGAGAACGATTGAGCGTTTCTTGGGCCAGCCCGCTGTTCAATGACCATCCGTGTCAGGATATCGATGACGCCGAACTCACCCAAGTCTTTGATCTGCATGTTTAGCTTGCGCACTGATCCCTAGAGTCTTCTGGAATAACCGTTTGATTATAGCCCCGTTGCCGCAAGATAGGCTCCCCGGCTTGATACTGGCTTGATCCGGGATTCCCCAGATCAAACCGGCCTGCTGGATATAGCTCTCCCTGGGATACCGCCAACGGTAATTCCGCATTCCAAGGATGTCAAATGCGGCCTGATGCGCTCAACCCCCCG
>JAQBXL010000021.1 GCA_027624135.1 Chloroflexota bacterium | reverse complement strand
CCACTGCTTTCTCGCCCCAGAACCCCCCGAGAGGGGCCGCACCCACCGCAGGCGGTGGATCTGGGAACATGCTTGATTTCTTGACCCTTGGCCATTCATGAAGTACTTTTGAACGTGGCTTAGCCTGGAGGCATTGTGCCATCCTGGCTCGGGATCATCGAATATTTGGGATAAAGAGGACCACCACATGCACTTTGGCGCATTCATGGAGTTTGGCAACAGGGCCGGTGTCAGCGAGGCGAACGCTTTTCAAGAGGGATTCCGGATGGTCGATGCGGCCGAGGAGATGGGTCTGGACGGCGTCTGGTTGGCCGAACTACATTTCAATCCGGCCCGCTCGGTGCTTTCGTCCCCCATCGTTGTGGCCAGCGCCATCGCCGCGCGCACCAAGCGGCTAAGGATGGGCATGGCTGTGTACGTGCTTCCTCTGAGCAACCCGCTCCGCATCGCAGAGGAAGTTGCCACCGTTGATCACATCAGCGAGGGCCGGTTCGAGATGGGGATCGGACGGAGTGGTTTTGCCCGCTCCTACGACGTTTTCAGCATCCCATACGGCGAGAGCCAAGGCCGGTTCGCCGAATCACTGGAGATCATTCAGCAAGCTTGGAAAGGGAAGGAGTTCTCCTACCAAGGCAAGTATTACACCGTGGAGAAAGCGACGGTCTCGCCGACCCCATTCCAGCAGCCGCATCCGCCACTGCGGATCGCCGCCAATTCCACTGAGACCTTCGTCCGGCTGGGCAAGGCCGGGCATCCGATCTTTCTTGGACTTCGGGGCATGGACATCCCGGAATTACGCCGCAACGTCGACGAATACCGAAGGTGCTGGAAAGAGGCCGGGCATCCCGGAGAGGGCGACGTGTCCCTGCGTATCCCGGTCTACGCCGGAGAGACTAAAGACCAGGCGATGGATGAGCCCTTTGAGAGTATCAGCGGCTACTTCGGCCGCATGGGAGGGCTCTACCGCGAGGCGGCCGGAAAGGCGGGCCTCGGCGTCACCGAACTGGGCGATGGGCGGGCCGAGCGTTTGGCCGCTCTCAGCTATGAGGAGATGCTGGAGACCAAGATTGCCTTTGGCACCGCTGAAGGACTGGTGGACCGCTTCACCCAACTGAAAGAGGAACTAGGCCTGGACGGTGTGGTCGCCGAGTTTAACGCCGGCGGCCTGATCCCCGAAGAACGGGTCCTGCGCAGCCTCCGAATCATCACCGAGAAGGTCATGCCAGCCTTCAAGTAAGGACCATCAACCGATAATAGGAAGAGGACCGAGTTGAAACTAGCAGTGTTGGACGACTACCAAGCGACGGCCAAAGACCTGGCAGACTGGTCTCAGTTGCCTGCAGGCACCGAGGTCGAGTTCTTTCAGGACCATATAGCAGACGAAGACCGGCTTGTGGAACGGCTGAAAGATTTTGAGCTGGTCATGGGGATGCGGGAGCGCACTCCCTTCACCCGGTCCACCCTCTCCCGGTTGCCCAAACTTCGGCTGTTGATCACCACTGGCCGCCGGAACGCCTCCTTCGATATGGCCGCGGCGAGCGAGTTGGGCATCACAGTCTGCGGCACGAACGGCGGCGGCGAGGGTCCCACTGAACTCACCTGGGGCCTGATCATCTCCCTGCTCCGTCACATCCATGAGGAAGACCAGCGGGCCAGGGCGGGCGGCTGGGGCACCACCGTAGGGATCGGACTCAAGGGCAAAACGCTGGGATTGGTGGGGCTGGGCCACATCGGGTCTTTGGTGGCCAGGGTCGGAGCGGCATTCGACATGAGCATCATCGCCTGGAGTCAGAACCTGACCGCCGAGCGCGCCAAGGAATGCCAGGCTACCCTGGTGGACAAGGACACCCTGTTCAAAGAGGCGGACATCGTCTCGGTGCACCTAGTACTGAGCGACCGCAGCAGAGGATTGGTCGGCGCCCATGAACTGTCCCTGATGAAGCCCTCGGCCTATCTGGTGAACATCTCGAGGGGCCCGATCGTGGACGAGAAAGCGCTGATCGACGTGCTGGAGCGGGAGGCCATCGCCGGGGCTGCCCTGGACACCTTCGATGTTGAGCCTCTGCCCGCGGACCATCCGCTGTTCAAGACTCCCAACACCCTGATCTGCCCCCACCTGGGCTACGTCATCGATGATAGCTACAATGCTTTCTACGCCGGGGTGATCGAGAACGTCCGGGCCTTCGCCAGTGGGGAACCGGTCCGCGTCATCAACGAAGACGTCTTGACCTCGTCCCAGTTCCGAGGTTACGAGTAGCTCAGAGAATCAAACATGGTGAGTAGCAATCGCCCAGGTCTTGCCCTTCGCCCGTCTCGGGCCGTTGCCTCAAAAGAATCGAGAGCACATCGACTGCAATTCGAAAAGCGCTACTACAATAATGTCACCCGGATCCTTCCCCGGAAGGATTAGAATGACGGTTTGGAGGCTATGCCGGAGGGGAGTAGGAACGGGGGAGGGGTAGTAACCGGCCAGGCAAGATCATCCGTAAACCAGTGAGGGATCAGATATGAAAGCGGTGCGATTAAACGAATTCGGCGGCGTTGAAGTGCTCAAGTTTGAAGATGCTCCGGAGCCCATCGTGCGGCCCCACCACGTCCTGATCAAGGTGGACTCCGCTGGGGTTAACTATGCAGACATCCTGCGCCGGGGCGGCAATTACCCTGGCCCGGACCTGCCCTCTTCCATGGGTCTGGAGGCAGCCGGGACCGTCACCGAGGTAGGCTCGGAGGTCAGCGGCATCTCGGTAGGCCAAAAGGTCATGGGCATGGGACCGGGGGGCCAGGCCGAGTACGTTGCGATAAACGGCAACCTGGTGTTCCCCTACCCCGAATCCCTAGACCCCATAGTGGCGGGGGGCATGCCCATAGTGTTCCTGACCTCGTACCACCTGCTGAAGACCCGGGGTCTGTTGCAGCCGGGACACACCGTGCTGATCCAGGCGGGAGCCTCCGGCGTGGGCACGGTTGCGATACAACTGGCCAAGGCCTGGGGCGCCAAGGTCATCGCCACGGCATCCACCCAAGACAAGTTGGACCTCTGCCGGTCTCTCGGCGCGGACGTCACTATCAATTACACCGAGACCGACTTTGAAGAAGCAGTCAAAGACGAAGCTGGCGGCGGCGTTGATCTGGTCTTGGACGCAGTCGGCGGGCCGGTGCTGGAGAAGGGCGTCCGCTGCGTCGCGGCCAATGGGCGGTTGGTCAGCTATGGCAACGCCTCGGGCACCCCGGCCAACCTGGCATCCTCAGACATCACCTCGGCCAACCGGACGGTCATCGGGTTCAGCATCGGCCGCTCGCCCGCCGGCAGTCTGAATCACAAGGGGGCCATGGCCGAGTTGTTCCCCATGATTGGCGAAGGTAAGGTCAAGTTGATCGTAGACCAAGTGCTGCCGATGTCCGAGGTCGCCAAGGCCCACATACATCTAGCCAACCGTGGCACCCGCGGCAAGGTGATCCTAACTCCGTAGGCCCTGCAGTCTGGTTACCCCGCCTCTTTCTTCCAGATGGCTTCCAGTACCGCTCCGGGCGACATCGGCGTTTCGGTCATGCGGATGCCAATGGCCTGGTAAATGGCGTTGGCGATAGCCGGGACCGGCGGGATTATAGACACCTCGCCCACGCCCCTGACGCCTGTGGGATGGTCCGGGTTGGGGACCTCCACTATCTGAGTGTCAATCATCGGTAAATCCTTGGCGATGGGCATCCGGTAGTCCAGCCAACTGGCGTTCAGCATCCGGCCTTGGTCGTCGGTGACATACTCTTCGTTCAACGCCCATCCGATGCCCTGCACGGCGCCGCCCTGCATCTGTCCTTCAACGTAAGTGGGATGTACCACCGTGCCGGGGTCCTGGATGGCCGTGTATCTCAGGATATCGGTCTTGCCAGTCTCCGGGTCCACCTCAACGTCGACGATGTGCACAGCGAACCCCGGGCTTTCCCCTCCCCAGGCTCCGGCTGCCCGGCCGATCATTGGTCCACCGGTGGTGTTCTGGCGGGCCGCCAGCTCTTTCAAGGTGAGCCGTTGCTCAGGATTCGAGCGGTGGGAAAACACGCCGTCGGCAACGTCGACATCCTCCACCGGTACGTCCCAGATCAACGCAGCTCTGGCCGCCAGTTGCCGTTGCAGGTCGCGGGCGGCCTCGAACGACGCCCAGCCCGTTTTGTAGACGGCGCTGCTCCCCGCGCTGATGGCCGTGTACCCGATGGAATCGGTGTCGCCCACTGACGGGTGTACGTCATCGGCCAGGATGCCTAACACCTCAGCGACGTGCATGGCCGAGGCGGTGCGGCTGCCCGCCAGGTCGGCGGAACCCTCCACCAGGCCGACGCTTCCGTCCTGCTGTAACGTGACCACGGCGCTGGCCGGGCCGGTGATGTTGTTGCAGACGGCGGTGGCCAACCCCCGGCCCCTATTCGGTCCGCCCAGGGGAGCGTTGTAATGAGGATGTTCTTTGGCGGCCTGCAGAGTCTCCAGGTAGCCCACCTTCTTGAACGGAACGCCTGTGACCCGGCGGGTGCCTTCTTTGGCCGCGTTCAGGATCCGGAACTCGATGGGGTCCATCGCTAGTTTCTCTGCTAGTTCGTCAATCAGCGTCTCCCCAGCGAACCCTGCCGGTGGGCCAAGCGGCGCGCGGTAGGGCGCGACCTTGGGTTTGTTTACCACCACGTCATAGCCTTCCGAGCGGACGTTGGGAATGTCGTACGGTGCGAAGATGGTTAGGGCGGCCAGGTTCACTAACGCGCCGGGGAACGCGCCGGCCTCATAGACGAAATGGGCGTCTGCTCCAGTGATGCGCCCGTCATTGGTGGCCCCGATCTTAGCTCGGATGTAACCTCCCGCAGTGGCGCCGGTGGCCTCGAAGACTTCGGGGCGGGTCATGGTTATCTTCACCGGGCGGCCAGACTTCTTGGACAAAAGCGCCGCCACCGGTTCCACGTAGACCACCAGCTTGCCGCCGAAGCCGCCGCCAATCTCCATCGGTATCACTTTGACTTGGGAGATGGGGATACCCAGAACCAGCGCGGAGAAGTCGCGGATGGCGAAGTGACCCTGCGAGCTGCCCCAGATTGTCACCCGGCCGTCGCGGTCCCACCGGGCCGTGGCGCTATGGGGCTCGATATAACCCTGATGCACCGGCCTAGTGCGGAACTCGCGCTCGACGATTACGTGCGCATCTTTGAAACCCTGGTCTACGTTGCCTATCTCAAAGACGAAGTGGCTGGCGATGTTGGTCGGGTCGCCGTCGTCTCCGTCTTCACGGAGGCCACCGGGGCGGAAAAATTCACCCTCGGAGTGGAACAGCCGGTCATGCAGGATGGGCGCCCCTGGCTCCATGGCCTCTTTCCCGTCCAGAACAGGAGTGAGAACCTCGTAATCGACCTCAATCAATCCCAACGCCTGTTCGGCAGTGTGGACGCTGTCTGCGGCCACTCCGGCGACGGCATGCCCCTTGTAGAGCACTTTGCCACTGGCCAGCACGTTGTTGCTCAAGAACCTGGGGTTCAGGGGTGAGCCTTCAGCCACGTCCACCGGCCGTCCGGAAAGCACGGGCAGGTCGGCAGCGGTCACGATTGCCTTGACTCCGGGCAACGCCAGAGCTTTGGCGGTGTCTATGGACTTGATCCTGGCGTGGGCGTGGGGGCTGCGCAGTATCTTGCCGTGGAGGAGGCGGGGGAGAGTGATGTCGGCGCCGTACCGGGCCTGCCCCGTAACCTTGTCCATGGCGTCGTGCCGGATCGGAGTGGTGCCGATGACCTTAAATCCTGTACTGGTTGCCGGAGTCTTGGTCGTCATGGCGGGCCTCCTGATTCGGGTCTAGGTTGAGAGTATCTATTCGTAACGCAGGGCTTCCGCTGGGTAGATGCGGGAGGCCTGGCGCGCCGGCAAGAAAGTGGTGGCCAGCGAGAACACATAGGCTATAGCCACTATTACGCCGATCTGGATCCACGGTATCGCGAAGCGGACTGTTTCAACGTCCTCTTGAATCTCTTTGACGATATTGTAGGAGATAACGGTTCCCAGTCCCACTCCGATAGCTACTCCCATGATAACTACGAAGGACGACTCGGTTAGGAAGCTCAGTTGCACCATCCTTCGCCGGTAGCCGATGGCCCGCAGCACGCCAATCTGCTGGCGGCGTTCCACCACTGCACGAAGGCTGACCACGCCCAGAGAGGCGATGCCCACCAGCAAGCCCAGTCCCATGAAGCTGGTGAACAAGTAGTTGAAGGCTCGGTTGGCGGAAGCTATATCGTCCACCAAGTCAGACAAAACGTCAGTCTCCATGCCGTTCTCTCGGAAAGACGATTCCAGGTCTTTGGAGAGCGTGGGGATATCGACTCCATCCGCCGCCTTGAATCGGTAGGTCGTGGTCGGTATGCGGAATGGTATGGCGTCATCCAAGCCCTGCCGCGAGGCAATCATGCCGATGCCCAACTCGCCAAAGGCATCGGACAGCGAGTCTAGCACGCCGATGACTTTAAGGGAGATTACCTGACCCGTGCGAGGCTCTCTAACCTCAATGTCGATGGCCTTCATCGTGGTGTCCTCGTAGAAGAGGCCCTCCAACTCAAAGGGTATATCATCGTTGGCGAAACCCTGCCTGGATGGCACCACAAGGGAATCGACGACCACCAAGGTAGAGTCTTCCCGAATCGCGTTCCAAACATCCTCAGGGGTGTCGTAGCCATCGGCCATGAGTTTCAGATTGGCGCCGGTCTCCTGCAAGAACTGGTCGTCGGCGGCCCTGACCGCGTAGAAACGCCAACGCTGGTCGTCGGCGCCAACCTGTCGGACCTCCACTGGAAGAGTGGTATAGCCTCCGATCGAAGCGATGTCCAGGTTATCGAGGTCCGGCTTCGCATCGATGGCCAGGCGTATGTCGTCGATGGGGGTGTTGGGATTTACCGAGGCCTGGATATCCCAGCCTCCGGCAACCCTATCGCTGTCGCCAACCGCTGAGCTGAACGCCTCAGTAAGGATCGACATGACGATCAAGGTGAAGATGACCAGGGCGAACATGGCCAGCGTTAGACCGGTCCGGAACTTGGCGGCCATGGGATAGGCCACGGCGGTGACCAGAACCGGACGCAACATGCCAAAGGGGCTGGTCAGGAATGTTAGTAACCTTAGGAGCAGGTCGGCGTTGTACATCACCGTCCA
Source organism: Chloroflexota bacterium (assembly GCA_027624135.1). Classification (GTDB taxonomy): domain Bacteria; phylum Chloroflexota; class Dehalococcoidia; order Lucifugimonadales; family UBA3495; genus UBA9611. The sequence goes on along the minus strand of JAQBXL010000021.1, from coordinate 22,180 downwards.
AACCGCCGCCGCCACCATGGCTATCCCAGAGATGAAGAACATCTCGATGCCGCCTTCCACGGTGCCGAATACGGCCTCCAAAGCGCTGAATGGAACCACCCAAAAAACCAATGTCACCACGCCCATGAAAGTGTAGGCGATCCGGTCTCCGACTTCGGCCCGGAGCCCGGTCCGGTGGTAGGCGGTTTTGATGGAGAGGCCCGCTCCGATGATAACCAGGCTAAATCCGATCCGCAGTGGAGCCGCCTCGTCGTTGGCCATTCCCAGCCAGGTGAGGAGCGCGCCCATAACCACGGTCAGCCATCCGTGGCTCAATGGCACCCACATGGCCTGAAAAACACTGGCGAAGAACCTGACGGGCAGGGTGATAGTAGCCCATACAGCTAGCAGCAACGATCCCAGCCCCCGCATGATCTTCAGCGTTGCCAACGACCACACGCCGGAGGCAGCCAGCCGGACAGGATCGGCAAATGCGCGGAGCGGGGCCAGCAGTAGGTTCCGGAAAGGAGTCTGAGATGTGGTGATGGGTGGCGGCAGGCCCCGGACCGCTGCCACGATGTTTAGGCGGCTAACCCGGTAGGCCGAAATTCCAACGGTTCCCATGGTGATCACCATGCCCAGGCAGTAGGCAACCACGGCGCTTCTGATCTCGAAGTGGGCGAACATGGTGAAGTTCTCGGGCGCACCGGAGCCACCGCTCTGGAAGATACGGTTGACCACAAAGACGATCACCGCGCTGGCGCCTAAACCCAGCGCGACTCCCACCGCGCCGGAAACTATCGAATAGGCCGTTCCCTCAAAGATGAACATCTGTATCAGATGCCGTTGTTTTGCGCCCACTGCTCTGGCCATGCCCATCTCCGATCGTCTGGCCGCCGCTAGCATCACAAAGATGAGGAAGATCAGCAGCACGCCGACCATGATTGAGAATAAGCCCATTACGATGAAGATGCTGGTCACGCCAGAGCCGGCTTGGTCGGCCAGGTCCAGAACCTGCTTCTTGATGTCCAGGACCCGGAACTCGGCTAGCCCGGCAAAAAGAGTGCTTGCCTGGCGTTCCACATCGGCGAGTTCGGCGTTGTTCACCGCGTTAAGGATTTGTTCTTGAACGTCTTCATCGGCCAGCGCACCGATGAAGGCGTCCGTCATATTGCTGTCTCTTAATCCATTGGCCACGGTTTCCAGGTCAGCGGCCATCTTTTCGCCCAATGACGAACGCATGATCGCCAGTTGCTCCAGAACTTTCTCGTTGTTGAGCAAGGAAATGAGCTGGCCGGCGATGACCCGGTCGGTGAATAGCACTCGCAGGGTATCGGTGACTTCGTCGCTTAACTCCGCGCCGCCGAAAACCCCGCCCAAGTTGGAAACGGCGATCGAATTGATCTGCCCTTCCCTCCCGAATATCTCCTGAGCACGGTCCAGCCGAACCAACAATGTCGATCCCTGCCCGGCCAATCCACCGCTATCCACCACGCCCTGCACGCGGAACGTAACGCTGGATCCGGCTACAAACGCCACCAACTCGTCGCCGATCACAGCGTCAAGTTCCTCTGCCGCCTCCTCGTTGATGAGGGCGTCGTTGGGTCCGAGGGTCTCCAGCCGGACCACCTGACCGTCTTGTAGATGGAACAGACCGAACCCCGTCAGAGAATCGGGGTCCACCCCGGTTATCTGCATCTGTCCTTCGCTCAGGGAAGTTCGAGAGTTCACGGTGGGAGCGAACTCTCCGATTCCGGGGGCCAGGCCGTCGATCGACTCCAGGCCAGCCAGTTCCGTCTTTAGCTGCTCGTATCTTTGCTGCGGGAAGTAATTGAAGCTGCCGATGGTGTCGGAATCTGACGCACGGGCCGAGACGATGATCTCATCGATAGTGCCTAACGCATCGATGGCGTTCTTGCGGATCGAGAAGGTGATTGAATCGCCGGTGCCGAATGCGGCGGCCATGATCAGAGTGCTGATCATGATGCCCACGATGATCAGGGCTGTCTGGGATTTGCGCCTGGGGATGTTGCGTAGTCCCAACTTGAGCATGACCCGGTTGCGCCAGGCCATAACGATCACGCCGAAAATCACTGGCAGAAAAACGGCCAACAGGACTGCCATTATGATGTCCATGGAAAGGCCGAACAGTTCTTCCATATTCGTCCTGGTGCTTAGCTAGCTTCCTTTGGATCGGCCATTGCCGTCGTCCACAATCATTCCATCTCGCATTCTAACGATCCGATGGGCACGGTCGCCTACATCCGCGGAGTGGGTGACCATCACGAAACTCTGGCCGTTGTCGACATTTAGGCGGCACATAAGGTCCATGATCTCTGACGCGGTTTCGCTGTCCAGGTCGCCGGTGGGTTCGTCGGCCCAAACTATGGACGGTTGGTTCACCAGAGCCCGGGCGATGGTCACCCGCTGACGCTGCCCGCCCGATAGTTCTCCCGGTAGGTGCTGCGCTCGCGCAGTTAATCCCACCAAGTCCAACTGCTCCATGGACCTCCTGCGGGATTCGGATGGGCTGACACCTGATACGAGCAGGGGCAGTTCCACGTTCTCTATGGCAGATAGTACGGGCAACAGATTGTAAAGTTGGAAGACAAATCCCATGCGGCGGGCCCGGTAATCGCTGCGTTCGTCGTCGGGCAGGTCGTGGAGTACTACGCCGTCAATCAACACCTGGCCGGAGTCGATCTCGTCCAGGCCGGAGAGACAATTCAGCATGGTGGTTTTGCCGCAGCCGCTGGGTCCCATGATGGCGACCATCTCACCGCGTTCCACCGTCAGATCCACACCTTGGAGGGCGTTCACTTTGACGGTGCCGGTGTCGTAGGTCTTATAGATACCGGAGGCGATGATTATTGGGTCGGGCATCGTTCCTAGAAGAGGGGTTCTGGCGATAGGCGATAACTGTAGACTTCTTGACGCCAGTATATCTGAACCCGTGCGCCGCTGGAACGATGCCGGCGACCGGATTTACGAAAGGTCACTGCGTCGGTTGCATCGATTGAACCCTGTGATGCCCAAAGAATCGCCGGAAGTCTCGCTAGGGTTGGACGTGGATGCGGGCCTTCACCTGCTCCAACCACCACCACAGACGGCTCCAGACCAATCTTCTTTCAACGTCGGCCAAGTTGCGGTCCGCGCGCCCACGCACGGTAGCCACTGCCTGCCCAGCCAGGAATCCCCAGGCGCCTGACTCACCGTTCATCCAGCAAATCACCTTGCCTTGGTTGTTTTTCACCACTTCTGCCAGGATGGGATCAATCACTTCTTCCGTTACCGCGAATACATCTTCCATAGAAATATAGGTAAACTAATGCCTCCGAATAAAAGCCCCTACAGATCATAGCCCTTATAGGGGGACAGGTCTGAGCGGTTAGTGATTTGGATCTTGGGCTGCCCTCTGGTGGCCGGAATCAACCGCCGCCGACGGGTCGCACAATCTCAAGCACGTCACCGTCTTTCAAGGTCAGGCTGGCGAATAGGTCCTTTTTGACCACTTCACCGTTATACCCTACTGCCACGAACTTTAGGTTGAAACCAAACGAGGCCAGATAGGTCTCCAGGTCGATGCTGGTTTCTATCGGGCGAGGTTTCCCGTTAACCATCAAGTTAATCATCTATTCTATCGGTCTCCCTTCTCTACCGCGCTTCCCTTACCGGTATCGCGCGAACGCTCCAGGCTTCTCGGAGCACTTCTTTCAACCTCGTGGCGGCTTCCTGAGGGTCCGATGCCGCTAGTATATTGGAGATCACGGCCACGCCGGACGCTCCTGCATTTAGGACTTCCGGGACGTTCTCCGGGGTTATACCCCCGATCCCTATGAGCGGCAACCGGGCGGCGCCGGCTATTCGCCGCATCAGAGCCGTGCCCGCCGGTTCCTCGCCGGGATGGGAACGAGACGCGAACATGGTGCCAACAAGCAGAAAGTCTGCCCCATCGTCCTCCGCCTGGGACGCCGATGTCTCCGAATGCACTGAGCGGCCGATCAGTGAACTGGCGCCCAGAGTCTTGCGGGCGGCCCCAACGGGGAGGCCCTCTTCTCCCAATTGGACGCCATGGGCTCCCGCGGCCAGGGCCACGTCGGCCCGGTCGTTGACGATCAGCTTTGCCTGTCCGCCGATGGCAGCCAATAGCGATCTGGTCAAGTCCAACAACTCTCCGGCAGGCAGGTCTTTCTCCCGAAGTTGCACCAGATCGACGCCTCCCCTGACTGCGAGTGTTACGCGTTCTATGAAGTCACCGCGGGCGAAGTCACCCCGGGCGAAGTCGCCACCGGCCAAGTTGCGATCGGTCACCAAACACAGGCAGGGCAGAGGCAAGACGGAGGTCATGCTTCTGCTCAACTGCTGGCCGGCATCGGCTGGGGAACGTCGGTGGTCGGGCTGCTGGCTATGGCGGCGCGGCGCACCGCGATCCGGCCTGCCAGGTAGGCGTTGCGGCCGGCCATCACACCCTGTTTGAAAGCCGTGCCCATCAAGGCTGGGTCTTCGGCTTGGGCGATGGCAGTGTTCACCAACACTGCGTCGGCGCCCATCTCCAGCGCCTGGGCGGCGTCAGATGGCACGGCCAAACCCGCGTCCACCACCACCGGAATGTTGGCCTGCTCAATGATGATCTTGATCTCTTCGTGTGTGTGGATGCCCTGCCCAGAGCCGATGGCCGATCCCAGGGGCATCACGGTCACGCAGCCCGCATCTTCCAGGTTCTTGGCCAAGGTTGGGTCAGCGTGAATGTAGGGCATCACCTTGAATCCCTCTTTCACCATGCGGCGAGCAGCCTCCAGTGTGGCGGCGCCGTCGGGGAACAGGTAATGAGGGTCGGGGATGACCTCCAGTTTTACAAAGTCGGTCTGGCCCACTTCGCGGCCCAACCGGGCGACGAATAAAGCCTCTTCAACAGTTGCGCAGCCTGCCGTGTTGGGGAGTATCTGGTATTTATTCCAGTCTATGTAGTCCAGCAAGGTCTTGCTGGTCGGGTCGTCAAGGTCGAGTCGGCGGATAGCCACCGTTATCATCTCGGTTCCGGAAGCTTCTATCGCAGCCACCATCTCTTCCATCGTGCGGTACCGGCCGGTACCCACAATCAGCCGGGAATTGAAAGACTTCCCACCGATTATCAGCTCGTCGGACATCTTGTCCAATCTCCTTCTGGGAGAGATACGGAAGAAATAAAAGCAGCCGCCAGGCATCATGCTTGGCGGCTGCTTAGTAAGACTACTGTTGCGTCTAATCCCTGCGCCAGTATTACCTGGGTCAGGTACAGACGGTCGGCGGCGATTGTGGCCACCCTCTCAGCCTGGCTTACCCAAGCTCCCGCCAGAACGTCATTGCCGTTCTGTTACGGGGTGAGCTTATCACTGGCCTTAGGGGGTGTCAACGAAGTTACTAGCCTCAAAAAATCGTGATCGTGGCCCCATCTTGAGGGGATGGAAGGGCAAGATTTAGCTTCCGTGACATTGATTTAGCATGACCCTGATCGGATGATAGAAGGAGCGGCCCGTCGCCGTTCGAAGATTTCCGGACCTGGCCGTGCCTTGGAGACAATATGTTGAATCAATCAATTTTCGCCGAGCGTGTCAGGGCAAGCGCCTTCGGATACTGGAGGAGCGGACTCTTACTGGGAGCCGGTATTTTGCTGATCCTCGGGTGCACCACAGCGGTCCCGGTGGAGGTGGACAACGACAATTCGGTCCCAACCGACACCCCCACCCCCACTGCCAGCCAACAGCCTTCTGCGGATGGTGGCGGACCGACCGAGACTACCGATTCCGGCACAACGACTCTCAGGCCGCTCCCCAACACTGACGAGAGTTCGGCCCGCCGCATCCCGGATGATCCGGCGCCGGATCTCAGCAAATTGTTGCCCAAGAATACGTTGGGCCTGGTTATGGCCGTAAATGGCGGCAGCAGCTCCAGCACTTTGAAGACGATAGTTCAGAATCCCGGCTCCGGTGCAGTGGAAGGTGTTGCCAGCATAAAACTGGAGAGTAGCTCTAAATCTGTTGTGCTCTATCTCCCCGACACGGGCGAGTCAACGGTCATTAACTCTTATTCATCGCCCAGCTACGCACCCCATTTCAAGCGGCCCTATACAGTGGACGATCGCCTATACGTTTCTGACAAATACACCAACGGCGGGGCGATGACCATTACGGAGTACGCCACTGATGACCTCTCAAGAGCTGCCGAATGGGGCACCCAGACCGACGCCATAGACCCCGAATACGCGGTGGCCGGCGAACAAGTTTATTTCAGGACAGACAGCGAAGAGCAATGGTCGATGTCCAGGGGTTTCTACAATGCCGCAGGAAACTACGTTACTTCGCCATTCTCCTCTCAATGGGAGTCGAAAGAGATGGAGACGCCCGAGCTTAGATTTGCGCTGGTCTCCGGCGGGGAAACTCTTTATGGAGCCAAATTGCCGAGCGAGAACGACCCGATAACCGGAGTGTTCCTCGTGGACCCTAACACCGGACAGCCGAATGAGAATTATCTAACCGCGTTCGAGATCGAGGACTGGGACGACTATCATCCTTCCAGCTGGCGCAACGTGGTTATTGAAGACGGAACCGCCTATTGGGCGGGATTTCGGGGCGGCCCCGCAGCGTACACGGTCGAGATACTAGCCGCTAACCTGGTCGATCCCGATGTCTTTAACGTATACGAGTTTGAGGTCCCGGCCACTGGCAAAGAAATCACCGGGTTTAACTCCTCCATCGATGCGGATGGGGGATACGTCCTGATAAAACCTTTTTATGAGGGTGGGGACAGAACCAAGCTTCTGCTTTACAACACGGCTCTAGAAGCCGCTGAAATTTTCGAAACTGGCTTTGATATAACGGACGCCCAGTTGATCTTCATCGAGGGATAGCCGGAACCTGAATCCTTGCCGGTCTTAAAGCTCGAACTCTTTAACGTCCGGAGAAATGGTCAGCTTGGCCCCGGTTAGTTGCTGGACTTCTTCGGGCGTCCACCCCGGAGCGACCTCCAACAGGGTCAGGCCCTTGCCGTCGCACTCGATCACGGCCAAGTCGGTGACGATGAGGTAGGCGCACCCTTTGCCAGTCAACGGGAAGGTGCATTCTTCGACTATCTTGGGATTGCCCTGCCGGTCGGTGTGCTCCATGGCAACGATGACACCGGCCGCCCCGGCCGCCAAGTCCATCGCGCCGCCCACATTTCCCACGCCTCTCTGGGGCAGCATCCAGTTGGCCAGATCGCCTGTGGCCGACACCTGGTGGGAGCCCAACACCGTAACATCGACATGGCCGCCCCGGATCATGGCGAAGGCCTCTGCCGAATCGAAGAATGACATCCCGCCGACGCTCTGGAGATATTGTCCCCCGGCATTGATCAGGTCGATATCCTCTTCGCCTTCTTCGGCGATCGGGCCGCAGTTCAGGATGCCGCTTTCGCTATGGTAGTAGACTGTTCGGCCCTCAGGCACAAAGCTGGAAACCAAAGTGGGGATACCGATGCCCAGGTTCACGTAGGCGCCGTCGGGCAATTCCTTGGCCACCCTCATGGCGACGATCTCCCTGGGAAGACGGTCTTTTTCGGCTAACTCTTCTAACGATGTCATAAATTTGACCTTTGGGTTTTTTGAGTGATGTCTACTTGGTTACAAGTAGGCGGAAAAGTCGGGTGGGCGGAGCACGATGCGGTCCACGAACAGTCCTGGGGTGACAATCTCTTCGGGGCCAAGCTCGCCAGGTTCTACGATCTCGTCCACCTCTACCACAGTTATCTTAGCTGTTGTGGCCATCACCGGGTTGAAGTTCCGGGACGTTCCTTTGTAGACCACGTTGCCCAAAGTGTCGGCCTTGTGGCCTCGGATTATGCAGAAATCGGCCCGCAACCCCGTCTCCAGTATGTACTCTTTTCCATCGATGGTGCGGGTCTCTTTCCCTTCCGCCAGCAGCGTGCCTGCTCCGGTAGGGGTGTAGAACGCCGCCACTCCGGCCCCGCCGCAGCGGAGACGCTCGGCCAGGGTCCCCTGGGGCACCACTTCCAGCTTCGACTCGCCACGGTTGTAGGCCTCTTCAAAAGCGCTGGCACGGGATGCGGAAGGCGATACGGGGTAAGATGCTGTAGCCTTGGCGACCTGGTTGTTCTCTACCAGGATGCTGTGGTCGATGATGTTAGGCGCTCCGAAGGCGCTCATCCGGGCGATTCCGGCGGTGTTGCTGATCAGCTGCAGTCCCTTAACCCCAACATCGCGCAGTCCGACCATCAAGTAGTGGGCCATCCCCCCTGGGCCGGCGAATCCGTCAACGTTTATCACCGAACCTTCGGGCACGTCTGCTAGGGCTTCAAAAGCGGTGGCATAGACCTTGTTCGGTGGCTCCAGGGTTGGAACGTTGAAAGTCATCTCTTTAACGCCTGAGGAGATTGTCAGCGGCGCATCCGTGATGGCAACTATGTCGTCGGTGGTCCAACCAGGCGCAATCTCCATCAGTTCCAGGCCAGCGGGGCCGACTTTTATGACCGCCGCGTCGGTGATGATTATGTCAATGCGTCCAACACCGTCCACCGGCAGGTTGCAACTTGTGACGATATTCTTGCGGCCTTGGGGGTACGTATGGGGCATGACCGCCACGACCTTGGAAGCCCCGTATGCCATATCGACCGCCGAGCCAGGTGCGAATAACCCTTGGGTGGACTCAGTGGTCCAATGCACAAAATCACCGTTTGCGGCTACCTGGGACGGTTGGAGAATCGCGATATCGGTGTGTCCGCCCCTGAGGATGCCAGCGACATCGACCACTCCGGTGAATGCCCCACCGGGACGCAATGCCACGGCGTTGCCACCCGCGTCCACCGCGGCTCCATCCGTTTCCAGGCCACGGTACCCCAACACACCACTGTCGGCCAGAAACCATGCGCCGGCGCCGGGTGGAAATTCGCCTGGCAGGTAACAAGGCAAGCCAGTACCGATGGCAACGACCGCTCCGGGGAACAGCTCTTGGGCGGCGCGGCGGACCATTCTTGTGGCATCTAAATGCGGACCTGGCATTGGGGAATTTCTCCTTTACAGCAGCGCCGAATCAGCTAGTCAAGACTAGGCGGTCGATAAATATGGCCTGGGTTATGACCGATTCTGGGTCAAGTCCACCTGGCTCGTACACCTGGTCCACTTCCACCACCGTGACTCTTGCGGCCATGGCCATAGTGGGGTTCCAATTGCGCCCGGCGCCTTCGTAAACCAAGTTGCCCAGGGTGTCGGCGGACTTGGCGCGGAGCAGGGCAAAATCGGCTTTGAGCGCAACTTCGAAAAAATGGTCCCTGCCGTCGAACTGGCGGGTCTCTTTGCCTTCGGCGAACCTGGTGCCCGACCCAGTCGGTAGAAACACGCCGCCGATGCCGGCGCCCCCCGCTCTGAGCCGCTCGGCCAAGATGCCCTGGGGTACGATCTCCAGTTCCAGCTTTCCCGACTCCCAATGGGACTTCACAGGCCCGCCGTCTTCGGGATAGAAAGGCATCGGGGATATGATCTTCCTGACCTGTCCAGAGGCGACCAGATCGGCGATTCCGAACCTGCCTGACTCCTGGATCCAGGTCCCTTGGCAGATGAGGGTCAAGTCTCCAACGTCGGTTTCAGCCAGCCCTCGAAGCAAATTTTCTGGTATCCCGCATCCGGCGAACCCAGCGATCAACACGGACGCGCCTTGGGTCAGGCCATCCAGCGCCGCCTGGGCCGATGGGAAGACCTTGCCCGGTCTAGAAGTGTTATCGGATACGCTGGTCATGGGAATTTCCCTAAATATTCGGGCCGGAGCTTATTGAATCATTCATTGGATTATTCGTTTTCAACAGCAAAGAATTATAACGGCGTCCGGGCGGGTACACCACGAGGAACTCTTTGGCAGAGATTAAGAAAGCCGTCCTTCCGCTTGCGGAAGGACGGCTTTCGTTTGCAGATGGGTTCGGAAGGACTTAGAAGTCCATTCCGCCACCAGGAGGCATGGCGGGCATCGCCGATCTGTCCTGGGGGATCTCGGAGATCACGGATTCGGTGGTGAGAACCATCGCCGCGACGCTGGCTGCGTTCTGCAGGGCAGACCGGGTTACTTTAACCGGGTCGACGATTCCGCGCTCCAGCATGGGGCCGTATTCGCCGACATCGGCGTCGTAGCCGTAGTCGTCCGCTTGCTGCTTAACCTGGTTGAGGACAACGGCGCCCTCGAATCCGGCATTCTCTACGATCAGTTTCAGGGGCTGATCAAGGGCATGGCGGATGATATTTACACCTACTTGCTCATCGGCAGGGAGGGCGCCGAGGTTGTCTAGGCCGCGGCTGGCGCGGACAAGGGCCACTCCGCCTCCTGGGACGATACCTTCTTCCACCGCAGAACGGGTGGCGGAGAGGGCGTCTTCAACCCTGGCCTTACGCTCTTTAAGCTCAATCTCAGTGGCTGCTCCAACTTTGATCACGGCTACGCCGCCGGACAGCTTGGCCATCCGCTCTTGGAGCTTCTCCCGGTCGAACTCAGAGGTTGTGTCTTCGATCTGGGCCTTAATCTGGCTGATTCGGCCCTGGATGGCGGCTTCGGAGCCCCGGCCCTCAACGATGGTGGTGTCGTCCTTGGTGGCCGTGATGCTGCGGGCCTGACCGAAGTCTTCGATGGTGGCGGAGTCTAGCTTCCGGCCGGTCTCCTCGCTGATCACGGTGCCGCCGGTTAGGATGGCGATGTCTTCCAACATGGCCTTCCTCCGGTCGCCGAAACCAGGGGCCTTGATAGCCAGAATGCTGAGGGTACCGCGGAGCTTGTTGACAACGAGCGTGGCCAGGGCTTCTCCGTCCACATCCTCGGCGATAATCACCACGTTCTTCTTGCCGACCTGAAGTAGTTTCTCCAGGGCGGGAAGCATGTCGGCCACGGCCGAAATCTTTTTGTCGGTGATGATGATGGTGGGGTCTTCCAAAACCGACTGCATGCGGTCGGGGTTGGTGATGAAATAAGGGGAGATGTAACCGCGGTCGATCTGCATCCCTTCTACATACTCAATCTCGTCTTCAAGTCCCTTCGACTCTTCAACGGTAATCACGCCATCTTTGCCGACCTTTTCCATGGCCTCGGCAATGGTCATGCCAATGGCTTCTTCGTGGGCGGAGAGGCTGGCCACCTGGCCGATGCGTTCCTTCGTTTCCACGGGTTGGGCCATACTCTGGACTTCCACAACCACGGCTGCTACGGCCTTTTCGATGCCCCGCTTGATGGCCATGGGGTCCGCTCCAGCGGTGACGTTCTTGAAGCCCTCGTTGATGATGGCCTGGGCCAACACAACGGAGGTTGTGGTGCCGTCGCCGGCGGCGTCGTTGGTTTTGGTGGCGGCCTCTTTCAGTAGTTGAGCGCCCATGTTTTCGAATGCGTCGGGCAACTCAATCTCTTTGGCGATGGTCACGCCGTCGCTGCACACCTGGGGTGGGCCGAACGACTTATCCAACACCACGTTCCGGCCCTTGGGGCCGAGGGTGACTTTCACTGCATCAGCGAGTATGTCGATGCCGGTCCGGAGGGACTTTCGCGCCTCTTCGGCATAGGCCAACTTCTTTGCTGGCATGCTAATCCTCCTTGGGGTAGGTCAGTACGGAGTAGGTCAGAACTGGACTGCCGTCCGCCCAGCTTTTTGGGTCCAGATTAAAGAAACGCGGGTTAACTGATCTTCGCTAGAATATCGCTTTCCCTAAGAATCAATAACTCGTCGTCGCCGTCTTTGTATTCGGTGCCGGCGAACTTGGAGTATATCACGCGGTCTCCCTTGGCCAATTCCATGGGAATCCGGCTGCCGTCATCGCTGACCCGGCCGGGTCCAACTGCGACGACCTCGCCCTCCTGGGGCTTTTCCTTAGCAGTATCGGGTAGGTATATCCCACCCTTGGTGGTCTGCTCACCCTCGCTGGGTTTCACCACCACTCGTTCGCCCAATGGCGTAAAATTTGCCACCGCGGCCTCCTTCTAAATCGCCGGGAAAATTTGCCGCCCGGCACTAAGCTCACATGGGGTTAGCACTCGCTTAACGAGAGCGCCAAGCTATGTTAAATCCGGCGTCAGACCTTGTCAAGATGGGCGTGTCCAGCCTACTATTTAAAGACGATTTCCCACGTGCCGTCAACCACTTTATCAAGCCTTCAATCCAAGACTTGAGACCGAGATTTGAGACTACCGGCACCGACCCAACTCATTAGGAGCTTGTATCGCTGCCGAGTTTGACAGTCCCCCGGTCGTGCTAGAACGAACCGATGCGGTAGCTACGGTTACTCTGAACAGACCGGCAAACGGCAACCGGATCGACGACGAGATGGCGTTGAGTATCCGGGACATCTGCGCCCAGATTGCCGAAGACGACAAGCTTCGGCTGGTCGTGTTGACCGCCACAGGGAACGTATTCTCGGTGAATGCCTCCGTGGATGATAAGAGTTACGGTTCCAGAAACGCCCTCGGAAACGCCGGAAACGCCGGAAACCCCGGCGAGCAGCTGGCGGGACTGGCGATACCGGTGTTGGTGGCCATGAACGGCGATGCCACCGGTCCGGGACTGGAATTGGCACTGGCCGGAGACTTGCGCATCTGCGTCGCCACCGCTCGGTTCGGTTTTACTGGCCTGACGAGGGGGGTTCTACCGCAAGACGGCGGCACCCAACGTCTGCCCCGATTGGTGGGGCCGGCCTGGGCCGGGGACATGTTGCTTACAGGCCGCATGGTGGATGCCACTGAGGCCCTTTCCATCGGATTGGTCAACCGGGTGGCGCCGGAGCCTGGCGGACTAATGGCTGCGGTAGAGGGCCTGGCTAGAGCCATTACCGGAGGTAGCCCGGTAGGCGTTAGATACGCAAAGGAAGCCGTGGGTCAAGGGATGGACCTGACTTTAGACCAGGGTCTCAGACTGGAAGCCGACCTTAACGTTATACTGCAAAGCACATCCGATAGGGCCGAGGGCATCAAGTCCTTTCTTGAAAAGCGAAGCCCCAGATTCACGGGGTCATGATAAAAAGATTAATATCGGAATAGGAATGATAAACCTGTGAAGCTGAAACTTGACCTCCACACCCACGTGTGGGAGGCGTTCAATTTCGCGCCGCCCTCCGTCGAGATCGCGGAGAAGGTGGTGGCGCAGATCAAGTCCAAGGGAATCGACGGCATCGGAATCACCGACCACCACAACAAGGAGTGGGCCTTCGAGTTCCGCGAGTTGGTCGAGAAACACTTTCCTGGCCAGGTTTATATCCTGCCGGGCTGGGAGATCGAGATACGGCCAGAGGCTAATCCCTTCGCCGAGTACCAGGTAGCCGAGCTATTCTTGCCCAACGGCGGTGGAGTGTTCCGCACCTACTGTCATCCTGGTTATTATTCCCCGGAGATATTGATCGAGCCGGATATCCACGCCATTGAGATCGATAACTACATCCATAATTGGCACATCCGGAAAGACCAGGTGACAGAGGTCGCAGAGACCCACGACCTGATGCTGATGGAAGTTAGCGACGCCCACAATCTGGAGAACATCGGCCTGCGCTATACCGAAGTGGAGCTGGACGACCTCTACGCCAGGGCCGTTCCTCAACAGTAATTTTCCCATGTCCCCATCATCCCGGCCTCCCCCGTTCGAGACCCTGCTGTTCGAGAAACGAGGCGGGGTGGCGCATATCTCGCTGGACCGGCCCGAGGTGGTCAACGCCTACAACGTCCAGATGCGGGACGATTTCTCCGAGGCTTTATCGGCCATCCAACAGGACACAGAGGTCCACGCCTTGCTGATAACCGGAGAGGGCCGGGGGTTCTGCGCCGGCGCCGACCTGACGGAATTCGGCACGGCTCCGTCGCAGGTAATCGCCCGACGGGTACGCTGGGAACGGGACGTTTGGGGACAACTGTTAAACTTGGATATACCGATCGTGGCCGGGGTGCACGGATATTGTATCGGCTCCGGCCTCGAGATCGCCCTTCTGTGCGACCTGAGGATCGCTGCCACCGGTACTGTTTTTGCCTTACCTGAAGTTCAATTGGGCATGATTCCGGCAGCTGGCGGCACCCAGACCCTGCCCAGGGCGGTGGGCGGATCCAAGGCTCTGGACCTGTTGCTCACGGGGCGGCAGTTCCAAGCGGAAGAGGCCCTCGCAATGGGGATCGTGACCCGGCTGACGGCTCCGGAGTCACTGAGGGAAGAGGCGTGGCGGTTGGCAATCAGGCTAGCGGAATTGCCTGCGGATGCTGTGGCTGCACTGAAACAGCTTCTTAGTCACGGAATGGACCTGGGGTTGCCAGAGGCGTTGGACCTGGAAGGCCGGGTGGTAGCGCAACTGGCAATCAAAACACGAGAGCGAATAAGCGAGTAGATGAACACTTCTGAGTTTTTGACCATCGCGGAGGCGATCGTTCCCAAACGCCCCGCGATCATATTTGACGGCCAGACCATCACATTCGAAGGTCTGGCGGAGCGGGTTAACCGGCTGGCCAACGGCCTATCCGAGATGGGGGTCGTCGCCAGAGACCGGATCGCCGTCATGCAAGTCAACACGAACCATTGCATTGAGGCCTATTTCGCCGCAGCGCAGTTGGATGCCATCTACGTCCCGATAAACTTCCGGGCGAAGTCCGACGAACTGGCCCAGATGCTGGATATCGCCCAGCCATCCTGTCTACTCATCGGAGAACGGTATCTTGATCTGGCTGCCTCGGCTAGTATTCCCCCCCAACGGGTGGTGGTGCTGGATGGGGACTCCGGTGGCTGCATCTCATATGACTCGCTCCTGGCCGGTGCATCCCCAGATCAGATGCACTTTCCAGAGGCCGGCGACGACGACACCACGGTCATCATGTTTACTGCGGGGACCACAGGGACGCCCAAGGGTGTGATGCTGACCCACGACAGCTTTTCTTCGTATCTGCTGGCGACGGTGGAACCCGCCGACCCGGACGTGGAAGAGAGCAACCTGATCACCGTTCCCTTCTATCACATCGCCGGACTCCAAGCCGCTTTGGCCGCGGTCTACGGGGGGCGCACCCTGGTGGTGATGCGTCAGTTCGAACCTGCGGAGTGGCTGAGATTGGCTCAGGAGTACAAGGCCAACCGGGCGATGCTGGTTCCGACCATGTTGAAGCACTTGATGGAACACCCAGATTTTTCTGATTACGATCTGTCGTCACTGAGCGTAATCACCTATGGGGCGGCACCGATGCCGTTGGAAGTGATCCGGGAAGCCATCGCGAAATTCCCTGCCGCGCGGTTCATCAACGCCTTCGGCCAAACCGAGACCGCATCAACCATCACCATGTTGCCGCCGGATGACCATGTCCTGGAGGGCAGTCCGGAAGAGATCGAGACCAAGCTCAAGAGGCTGACATCGATAGGGAAACCCCTTGATGATGTCGATGTAGAGATCGTAGACGAAGACGGAGACCCTGTGTCTCTGGGTGAGACCGGCGAGATAATCGCCCGGGGCTCGCGTATGATGGCCGGTTATTGGCAAGAGGAATCAGCCACCCAGGAAATCCTGAGAGGTGGGTGGATCTACACCGGAGACTTGGGCTACCAGGACCAGGACGGATACATCTATCTGTCGGGCCGGGCCAAGGACTTCATCAAGCGTGGTGGAGAGATGATCTCCCCTGAAGAAGTGGAGCGGGTTCTCCGTTCCCACCCTGATCTGGACGACGCTGCGGTGATCGGCGTACCAGACGTCGAGTGGGGCGAGGAAGTTCGGGCGCTTGTGGTTGGCCGCGCCGACCAGGTTACCGAGGAGCAGATCATCGAATTCTGCCGCGATCGGCTCGCCGGGTTCAAACGTCCCCGTTCGGTTGTTTTCGTTGGGGAATTGCCTCGCAACGTGATGGGCAAGGTGTTGAAGCGAGACCTGCGGGAAGAGTTTGGCTATCCAGTTGAGAATCGGAATTAGATCGCACCAGATCGACCCGGATAATAGGAGCCAGTGAGCATATGAAAGTAGCGGTTATGGGTACCGGGGGAGTGGGCGGTTATTTCGGAGGCCTGTTGGCCCGGGCCGAGCACGAGGTGACCTTCATCGCCAGGGGAGCCCATCTGAAGGCCATCAAGAAGAACGGCCTTAGGGTTGAGAGCCATTTGGACGGCACCTTCACCGTGCCTGGAAATGCCACTGACGACACAGCCGAAGCCGGAGTCCAAGACTTGGTACTTTTCACCGTGAAGATGTACCACAATGAGGCTGCCGCTGCCGCCCTGCCGCCGATGATGGGTCCTGAAACCGCAGTCCTGAGTCTGCAGAACGGGATCAACAACGGCGAGATACTATCCAACATTGTCGGGGAAGATCATGTGATGATTGGCTCGGCCTACATGGAAGGCCGCATCTCCGAACCGGGAGTCGTCACTCAACTCGGACCTGGTATCGCGGCGTTCGGAGAGATGAAGGTCGGCATCAGTCGCCGGGGGGAGGACCTGCTCCAAAGGTTTCAGGAATCCGGCTGGCGCGTGAACCTCCACGAAAACATGCCCGGCATGCTCTGGAAGAAGTTTGCCTACATCGCCGGTTCCGCCGCTTTCTGCGCCGCCGCCAATTGCGTCTACGAAGAGATGCGCACCAAGCCGGAAACTAGGGCTTTGATCCAAAAGGCCATCGAAGAAACGCTGGCTGTGGGCCGGGCCCAGGGAGCCTCAATCATGGCCGGCTCCCTTGCCTGGGCGATGGACTCGCTAGACCGGTTCCCAGGCCAGGGGCGGGCGTCAATGGCCAAAGACTTCACCGACCTGCGTCCCGTGGAGCTAGAGGGTCTGACCGGCACAGTGGTCCGGATGGGCCGGGAACTGAACGTGCCCACTCCGACGAATGACTTCCTCTACGCGATACTCAAACCCCTCGCAGTCCGGATCGAAGCTCTGCACGCCGGTTCTTAGCTTCACGGGCTCTTGGGTTCGTTGGCAAGCTGATGCCTCAGTCTTCAGGCGGTGGTATACTCTCCGTGGCTGAAAATCGGGCTGGAGAAGGGCATATTTCTCCGGACGCGGCCCCCTTCTCCGATCCAGTTGGATTCTTGTTGGGCCCGGCTATTTTTAGACCAGTTCCGCCAAACCGAAACCCATCTCAGGAGGCCGCCCCCAGTGAATACGATTGAAGCCATAACAGAGATTCTTAAGCGAGAGGGCGTTAAGTACCTTCCCTGCTTTCCAACAACCCCGGTGATCGAAGCGGCGGCTAAGGGCGGTATCCGGCCCATCGTCTGCCGCCAAGAACGGGTTGGCGTGGGCATAGCCGATGGGATCAGCCGCGTCAGCAACGGCGACCAGATGGGCGTGTTCGCCATGCAATACGGCCCCGGGGCCGAGAACGCCTACCCTGGGATCGCGACGGCCTTCTCTGACTCGGTGCCCCTGCTGTTGCTCCCGTTGGGTCATCCCAGAGAACGGGCTGGCATAGCGCCCCATTACAACTCCCTCAAGGGCTACGATGATATAACCAAATCCATCGAGCAGGTGAACTCCCCCGACCGAACTTCACAGATCATGCGCCGCGCCTTCGCGGGGTTGCGCCAGGGCCGGGGTGGCCCGATGGCTATAGAGATTCCGGCTGACGTTGCCCTGGAAGAGGTGAGCGAGGAGTCGTTCTACTACGTTCCCAGCCGGCCAGTAGCCAGCCAGGGCAATCCCAGCGACATTGAGGAAGCCGCCAAGGCTCTGTGCGCCGCTCACTACCCCGTAATCATGGCTGGCCAGGGCGTGCTCTACGCTAAGGCTTCGGAGGAATTGGTGGAACTGGCGGAGTTACTACAAGTTCCAGTCGGCAGCACTCTGCTGGGTAAAAGCGCCTTTCCGGAGGTTCATCCCCTCGCTTTGGGCAGCACCGGCCCCACCATATCGGGCCACGCTTATCACTTCATCCGGCGGTCCGATCTGATGTTCGGTGTTGGCACCAGCTTCACAAAACACGGCATGTGCATGAACATCCCGTCTGGGAAAACTTTGATCCATGCCACCAACGAGGCATCAGACATCAACAAAGACTACAACGTGAACTTTCCCATCGTCGGCGACGCCAAGTTGGTTCTCCGCCAGATGATCGAGGCCTGCCGGGAGATCGTCGGTGAAAGCCGGCAGTCCGACCAGACCACGGCCAAAGAGGTGCAGACCGAACGAGAAGCCTGGCTGGCCCAGTGGCGCGCCAAGCTCTCCGACATCTCCATCCCAATGACCCCCTACCGGGTCATCTGGGATTTCATGCACACCATCCCGCCGGAAGACGCCATCGTGACCCACGACTCGGGCAGCCCCCGGGACCAGATAACCCCCTTCTACCAGTCCAACGGTCCGCGCACCTATCTGGGCTGGGGCAAGTCCCACGGGCTGGGCACTGGCCTGGGATTGACCATCGGCGCCAAGCTGGCCGCTCCCGAGAAAGTCTGCGTCAACTTCATGGGCGACGCTGCCTTTGGCATGGTCGGGCTGGACTTCGAGACCGCCGTCCGCAGTAATATTCCGATCATTACCGTGGTACTGAACAACTCGACGATGGCTGTTGAGATGACGCAGATGGCCGACTCCCATCGGCTCTACGGCACCAGGGACCTGGGGGGCAATTACGCCGCTCTGGGCAAGGCCATGGGTGGCTACACCGAGCGGATCGAAGACCCCAGTCAGATCAGCGCCGCCTTTACCAGGGCCAGGAAGGTCACTGAGGAAGAGGGTAAGGCCGTGCTGCTGGAGTTCATCACCAGCGAAGAGACCGAGCTTTCCCACCGCCGGCCTTTCTAGGACTCTAAGTTTCGAAATATTAGCTAAGGCGTCGCTCCCCCATCCTAACCTTCCCCCTCCTTCCGCGGAAGGAGGGGGAAGGGACTAGTTCTCTCCGCCTCGTCCTTCCGCGGACGGAGGGAGAGTTAGAGAGGGGGCGGTTCGCCTGGACTTATCTATTTGAGCAAACCACGAACCACTGACGTAGAACCATTAGGAGTCTGGCCATGTCACCGAGATCCAAGTACCTCTTCATCGCGAGCATGGACGTCGATCCAAGTAAAGAAGCTCTTTTCCACGATGTCTACAACACCGAGCATTGCCCGGAGTTGGGCAAGATTCCCGGAGTGGGCGAGATCACCCGGTTCGAAGCCCAGGCTTTTCAGGTGCTCATCGGAGGGCAGACTCAGACCGTGTCAACGGAGGGTCAGCCCCGTTTTCATGCGATGTACGAGATCGAAAGCCCGGAGATTCTCAGTTCTCCCGAATGGGGCGAGGCTGTTGAGTTGGGCCGCTGGCCGGAACAGGTCAGGCCTCACACTACCAACCGGCGTCACACCCTGCTACGGCTGACCTATCCCGAGTAGAGGCACGCGCCGAATTCGATCTGGACACATCTGAACCGGGACGCCTGGAACCTCCGGCCACAATTGATAGGAGTAACCCTTTGACCGAACACGCCCTGGAAGGGGTGAAGGTTCTGGACCTCACCCACCACATAGCCGGACCGTACTGCACCAAATTGCTGGCCGATTTTGGCTCCGATGTGGTCAAGATCGAGCGGCCCGGCGGCGACCCAGCCCGGCGCATAGCCCCCTTTCTTAACGATGAGGTGGACCCAGATAAAAGCCTGCTCTTCGCCTACCTGAACACCAATAAACAGAGCGTGACCCTAAATCTCAAGTCAAAGAAGGGTATCCAAGTCTTAAAGACCTTGGTCAAAGATTCAGATGTTTTGGTGGAGAACTTCGCCCCCAGGGTCATGCAGTCGTTGGGGCTGGATTTCGATACTCTCCAGAAGATCAACCCCAAGCTCGTCATGACTTCCATCTCCAACTTTGGGCAGACCGGTCCCTACCGCGACTACAAGGCCGCCGACATCGTCGAATATGCGATGGGCGGGCTGATGTATATCTTCGGAGCCTACGACCGGGAGCCCCTGAAGCACGCGTTCAACCAGGCCCAGTTCAAGGCCGGCACCGACGCCGCCTCGGCCACCCTGATGGCCGCCTACCACCAGCGGCTCACCGGCGAGGGCCAGCATGTTGATGTTTCGATCCAAGAGGCAGTGGCCACCGGTCTCAGGGACGTGGTCAACAATTTCACCTACAGCGGAGCGGTCCGTCGGCGTCAGCCCAACCACAGCGGCGATCTGAGCCGCATCCGGGCCAGCGCAGACGGCCATATCCTGCCCAATCCAGGCCTTGGCGCGGGGTTCGACTGGAACACCATGGTGGATTTCCTGGAGCTTCCGGAATTGGATGACGACAAGTTCAACACCCCGTCGGCCCGCTTGGTGAACGCCGAAGAACTGGGACGGATACTGGACGATTACTTTATCAAGCAGAACAAGTATGAGCGGTTCTACGCCTCCCACGAAAAGCGGTTCATCTTCGGCGTCGTCCAGTCCCCGGAGGAAGTTATGGCCGATCCCCAATTCGCGGCCAGGAATTACTTCGTCGACATCGACCACCCGGTTTTGGGAACCCTGAAGTACCCTGGAGCTCCCTTCGAGATGAGCGGCACCCCATGGGAGGGAAGCGCCGCCCCAACCCTGGGCCAGCACAACCAGGAAGTCATTGGTCAACGTCTGGGTTACACCTCGGAACAATTGGTCCAGATGCGGGCACAAGAAATCATCTAATCATGGAGCGTCACTGAGCATGCCAGGTCCTTTGGAAGGCGTCCGAATCATCGAGATGGGCCAGTTGATCGCCATTCCTTTTGCCATGAAGCTGATGGCCGACATGGGCGCTCAGGTCATTCGCCTGGAGTCCACGGGCAGGCTGGAGAGCTACCGCAGCGACTCTGTATACCAGAACGACGTTTCAGGGGAGTTCTGGAATAAGGGAGCGAATTTCTACGAGCAGAACCGCAACAAACTGGGCGTCACCCTTGATCTGAGCAAACCCGAGGGCCTTCAGATCATTCGAGAGTTGATCTCGGTTGCCGACATTTTTGCCGAGAACTTCACGCCCAGGGTGATTAAGAACTTCGGCCTGGAATATGAAGACCTACGGAAGATGAAGCCGGACATCATCATGGTGTCGTCCACCGGGTACGGGTTCTACGGTCCCTGGGCCAACTTCGGGGCCACCGGACCGGCCACGGAAGGCGCGGCGGGCTTGGCCTACCAGACCGGCTACTTGGGCGGGCAGCCAGTGATGGCCGAGATACCCTATACCGACTACACGTCGGGTGAGCACACGGTTTTCGCCGTGATAGCCGCCCTGATGCACCGTCTGCGCACCGGCCAAGGACAGTTCGTGGACATCTCTCAGACCCAGGCCACCAGCTCCACCATCCCCGAAGTGTTGATGGATTATTCCGCCAATGGCCGTGCTGGCCAACGCCTGGGCAACCAGGACACCGTCATGTCGCCCCACGGCTGCTACCTGTGCCAAGGTGACGACCGCTGGATCACCATCGCCGTGGCCACAGATCGTCAGTGGCAATCGCTCTGCTGGGTCTTAGGGCAAGACGAATGGGCCTCTGATCCCAGGTTTGAGGAATCTCTAAGCCGATGGCAGAATCGTGACGAGTTGGACTCGTTGATGGGGCCGGTCACCAGCCATTGGGACGCCCATGAGTTGATGCACGCGCTGCAACGAGAGGGCGTGGCCGCCGGGGCAGTTCTGGACAGTAAGGACCTGCTTTTCGACCCACATCTGAACGAGCGGGGATTCTACGAGGTGGTCGCCCATCACGAAAGCACGGGCATCCCACCCCTGCCTTACGCAGGCCGACCCTGGAAACTATCGAAGACCCCTGCAGTGAAAGGCAAGGCGGCCCCACTGATGGGAGAGCACAATTCGCTGATCCTCTCGGACCTTCTCGGCAAAACTGCCGACCAGATGGCGGCCCTGGAGGAATCGGGAATCATCGGCTACGGTCCAACCAACCCCCGGCCGGTGCAGCGACCATCTCTCGATGAGCAGGTGCGCCAAGGCCGGATGCAGCGCTACGAAACCGACTTCCAAGAGCAGGTGCGGCGCGCGTTTCCGGGGTAGCTGTCAGCTATCAGCGATGAGCAACTAGCTATCAACTGCAATCACGAAATCCCCCAAGAGGACCCTTTCGTAAAGGGGGTTGGGGGATTTCTGCATTTCCATGTCAGTCCAAACTCTCGTAAAACAAGATTCTTCGGCTCACGCCTCAGAATGACAGCGGGGTATCAGGATGACAGTGGGGTAAACATGAGTCATCCCGGAGTTTCCTGGCAGATGGGGAAGGCCGGGGGATAGGCGGTCCAGAGGGAACT